>NZ_BCRQ01000021.1 GCF_001552675.1 Alicyclobacillus sendaiensis NBRC 100866 | reverse complement strand
GACACGGACCAGGGGCGGATGGGAACTTGACACTTGTCGTCCGAACTGATAGTCTACTTTCGATTGAAGCAAATTGAAGATGGACACTGCCTTTAAACCAATCCCGTGAGGTTGGTAAGGAGTCGGACGTTTTGGGGGCGCTGTGCATGCGTGGCGCGCCTTCCGGGCTAAGGCCACCTCTCGCGGAGAGGCGGCCTTTTTTCGTGCCGACGAGAGCGGTGCCGAGGAGGGAAGGCTGTGGCTCAAAAGACGCAGATTATGGACGAAGCGGCGATGCGCAGATCGCTCACTCGCATGGCGCACGAGATCCTGGAGCGCAACAAGGGGCTCGAGGACCTCGTGCTCGTCGGGATCGTCACGCGCGGCGCCGTGCTCGCCGAGCGGCTCGGCCGGAAGCTGTTCGAGATTGAGGGACAAAGGGTGCCGTGTCATCGCCTGGATCCCCGGCCGTACCGAGACGATCGCGACCGGACCGTCTTACCCGAGGCGCCCGCGCCCGACATCGACGTGGCGGATCGCAAGGTCATTCTCGTCGACGACGTCCTGTACACGGGGCGGACGGTGCGGGCGGCGCTCGATGCCATGATGCGCGCGGGCCGCGCGCGGTGTGTGCAGCTCGCGGCGCTCGTGGATCGCGGCCATCGGGAGCTCCCCATACGGCCGGACTTCGTGGGGAAAAACGTGCCGACGGCGCGAGACGAGCAGGTCATCGTCCGCCTCGCGGAAGTGGACGGGGTGGACGGCGTCTGGATTGCGGAAGGAAGGGCGTGAGGGCGTGGCGGTGAACATGCGAAGTGCGGTGTTTCACGCGTTGACCGTGAATCAGTTCGACGTGCCCTTGGTGTGGGAATTGATGGAGCGCGCCGATTGGCTCCGCGGTTTGGACCGGGACGAGGCTCGCGCGCGGCTCCAGGGCAAGATTGTCGCGACGCTGTTCTACGAGCCGTCGACGCGCACGAGGCTGTCGTTCGAATCCGCGGTTCTGCGCCTCGGCGGCAGCGTGGTGGGGGCCGAGAACGCGCGCGAGTCGTCCTCGTCCAAGAAGGGCGAGACGCTTGAGGACGTGTTTCGCGTCGTGGGTTGCTACGCCGACGCCATCGTCATCCGCCATCACGATCAGCACGAGCTCGATCGGGCCGCGCGCTTCTCGCCCGTGCCCATCGTGAACGCCGGTGCCGGATCGGGCGAACATCCGACGCAGGCGCTGCTCGACGCGTACACCATCTGGCGCGAACTCGGCCGGATCGAACAGCTCACCGTCGCGGTGATGGGCGATCTCAAGTACGGCCGCACCGTTCACTCCCTGCTTCGGCTGCTGGCCAAGTTCCCCGGCGTGCGGGTGCGCCTGTTCCATCCCGCGCCGCTCGGCTTGCCGGACGATCTCGTCGGCGAACTCGCCAGCTCGGGCCTCGCGATGGAGGAGGCGCCGGATCTGGCGTCGGCCATCCGCGGCGCGGACGTGGTCTACCAGACGCGCATTCAGTTCGAGCGGCTCGCGGGCGAGGTGGATCCCAACGCCGCCAGCCTGTACGCCCTCACCAAGGAGCATCTGGCGCTCCTGCCCGATCACGCCCGGATCCTGCATCCGCTCCCTCGCGTCGGGGAAATTGCGCCCGAGGTGGACGACGACGCCCGCGCGGCGTACTTCCGACAGGTGGAAAACGGGCTCTACATGCGCATGGCGCTTCTCGACGCCATGCTGGGAGGAGAATGGCGATGAGGGTGCGATTGGACGGAGGACGCGTGTGGGATACGGGCCTCGGCGATTTTGTCGAGGCGAGCGTGGCGTTCGACACCGAGACGGGTGAGATTGTGGCCATCGGGCATCCGTCCGCCATCCGCGCGGAGGAGGTGCGCTCCATCCGCGGACTGTCGGTGTTGCCCGGTTTCGTCGACGTGCACGTCCATCTGCGCGATCCCGGCCTCACGCACAAGGAGACGCTGGCGAGCGGCCTGCAGGCCGCCGCAGCCGGCGGGTTCACGCAGGTGGCCTGCATGCCTAACACCAAGCCTCCCATTTCGCGGGCCGAGATCGCAGAGGACATCATCCGCCGCGGAGCGGCCATCGGGAAGGCGCAGGTGCATCCCATCGCCTGTCTGACGATGGATCAGGAAGGCGAGGCGCTCGTGGACTTCGAGGCGCTCGCCAAAGCGGGGGCTTTGGGGTTTTCCGACGACGGCCGCGGCGTGCAGGACGGGGGGCTCATGCGGGACGCGTTGACCAGGCTCGCCCAGCTTGGCAAACCCGCCATGATCCACGCGGAGGACGAGTCCATCTCGCGCGGGGGTGCGCTACACGAGCGGGCGGCCGCGCGACTTAGCACGACGGCCCAGCCGGGGAGCGCGGAGGCGGCGATGATCGCGCGCGACATCCTGCTCGCGGAAGAGACGGGCGCGCACCTGCACGTCTGCCACGTGAGCCGAGAATCTTCGGCGGCCTTGGTTCGGTTTGGAAAGTCCCGAGGCATCCGCGTCACGGCAGAAGTGACGCCGCACCATCTGCTGCTGTCGGAGCGGGACATTCCTCGCGCGGACGCCAACTGGAAGGTGAATCCGCCCCTGGCGGCCGAAGAAGACCGGCTGGCGTGTGTCGCCGCGTTCGCCGATGGCACGCTGGACGTGATAGCGACCGATCACGCGCCGCACCACCCGGACGAAAAGGCGAGGGGCATGGACGAAGCGCCGTTTGGCATGGTGGGCCTGGAGACGGCGTTTGCCCTCTTGTACACGAGGCTGGTGCGCGAGGGGCTCGTGCCGATGCGCCGGCTCATCGAGGCCATGAGCGAGCGGCCCTGCCGACTGTTTGGGCTTGAAGGCGGTCAGATTCGCCCCGGCGCGCGCGCGGATTTGGTGCTGGTCGATCTCGACAGGCGCTTGACTATCGATCCGAGCGCCTTTTACAGCAAGGGCCGGAACACGCCGTTTGCCGGGCAGTCGGTTGTCGGCAAGGTGGTAGAGACGATTCGCGCAGGGCGCGTGATTTTTCGCGAGGGAGAGGAGCGGTTGGCATGATGGTGAACGGGCGGAGAAAGGCTCGGCTGGTGCTCCAAAACGGCCTCGTGTTTGAAGGTGTGCACTTCGGCGCCGCCGGCACCCGGTTCGGCGAGGTCGTGTTCAACACGGGCATGACGGGCTATCAGGAGATTTTGACGGATCCGTCGTATTACGGGCAGATCGTCACGATGACGTACCCGCTCATCGGCAATTACGGCGTGAACGTGGACGACGTCGAGAGCCGGCATCCCCACGTGCGGGGATTTGCGGTGCGGACGTTCTGCGAATGGCCGTCTCACCACAAGCTGGTGGATCAACTCGAATCGTACTTGGTCCAGCACGACATCGTCGGGATCGCCGGGATCGACACGCGCGAACTGACGAAGGCCATCCGGACGGTCGGAGCGATGCCGGGCGTCATCACCACGGAGGACTTGCCGGTCGAATCGCTTCTCGCGCGCATGGATGAGGCGCTGGTGCCGGATGCGGTCAAACGCGTGACCACGCAGACCGTGTACCGCGCGCCGGGCGCGGGGCACCGCGTGGTGCTCATCGATTACGGCATGAAGGCTGGGATCCTGCGCGCTTTGCTCGAGCGCGGGTGCGACGTGATTGTGGTGCCAGCCACGTCGACGGCAGAGGACGTGCTCCGCTGGAAACCACACGGCGTCATGCTGTCGAACGGCCCAGGCAACCCGGAGGACGCGCCCTACGCCGTGGAGGCGCTTCGCGGCCTCATCGGCAAGGTGCCCATCTTCGGCATCTGCCTGGGGCATCAGCTCATTGCGCTCGCTTGCGGCGCGAAGACGCGCAAGTTGAAGTTCGGCCACCGCGGCGCGAATCACCCGGTCAAAGACCTGCGGACGGGCCGCGTGGACATCACGTCGCAGAATCACGGCTACGTCGTCGACGCGGATTCGCTGCAGGGAACGCCGCTCGAACTCACCCACATCAATTTGAATGACGGCACGGTCGAGGGACTCGTGCACCGGCACGAACCGGTCTTTTGCGTGCAGTACCATCCGGAGTCGAGGCCGGGGCCGAGCGACGCCCGCTACTTGTTCGACGAGTTCATCGACCTCATGACGCGCGTGAGAGAGGGGCGGTTTGCGCATGCCTAAGCGGACGGATATTCGCAAGATCATGGTCATCGGCTCGGGGCCGATTGTCATTGGCCAGGCGGCCGAGTTCGACTACGCGGGCACGCAGGCTTGCCAAGCGCTCAAGGAAGAGGGCTACGAAGTCGTGCTCGTCAATTCGAACCCGGCTACCATCATGACCGACGAGCACATGGCGGATCGCGTATACATCGAGCCCATCACGCTGGATTTCGTGACGCAGATCATCCGGAAAGAGCGGCCGGACGGCCTTCTCGCCACGCTCGGCGGCCAGACGGGCTTGAATATGGCGGTGCAGCTCGCGGAGGCCGGCGTCCTCGAGGCGGAGGGCGTCGAGCTCCTCGGCACGCCGCTCGAGGCCATCGAAAAGGCGGAAGACCGCGAGAAATTTCGCCAGCTGATGCAGGAGATTGGCCAGCCCGTGCCGCGAAGCGCCATCGTGAGAAACCAGGCGGAGGCGGACGCGTTTGCGGAGGAGGTGGGCTTCCCCATCATCATCCGCCCGGCGTACACGCTCGGCGGAACGGGCGGCGGCATCGCGTCGAACTGGCGCGAGTACCACGAGATTGTCGAGCGCGGCCTGACGCTCTCGCCGATTCACCAGGTGCTCGTGGAGCAGAGCATCGCGGGTTTCAAGGAGATCGAGTACGAGGTCATGCGCGACGCGGACGGCACCGCCATCGTGGTGTGCAACATGGAAAACATGGACCCCGTGGGCGTGCACACGGGCGACTCCATCGTCGTGGCGCCGAGCCAGACACTTTCCGACGAGGAGTACCAGATGCTTCGCGACGCGAGCCTGCAGATCATTCACGCGCTCGGCATTCAGGGTGGCTGCAACGTCCAGCTGGCGCTCGATCCCCACTCTTCGCGCTACTATGTGATTGAGGTCAATCCCCGCGTCAGCCGGTCGAGCGCGCTCGCGTCCAAGGCCACGGGCTATCCCATCGCGCGGATTGCGACGAAGATTGCGGTGGGGTATCGCCTCGCGGAGCTGAAGAACCCGGTCACGCAGGACTCGTACGCCGCGTTTGAGCCGGCCTTGGACTACATCGTCACGAAAATTCCGCGCTGGCCGTTCGACAAGTTTCGCAGCGCCAACCGCTCGCTCGGCACACAGATGAAGGCGACGGGAGAGGTCATGGCCATCGGCCGCACGTTCGGCGAGTCGCTGCTCAAGGCGGTGCGCAGCCTGGAAATCGGCGCGTATAGCCTGTGGACGAAGCAATCGGACAAGTGGTCGAATGTCGAGCTTGAGAAGAAAATCCGCGTGGCCGACGACGACCGCCTGTTTGCCATCGCCGAGGCGCTGCGGCGCGGTGTGACCGTCGAGCAAATCCACGACTGGTCGAAGATCGACCGCTGGTTCCTGTGGCATTTGGAGGCCCTGGTGGATCTGGAGCAGCGCATTGCCGCGGTGGCGAACCCGCGCCTGCCGATTGAACAGGTGTTGGACGAGCACCGCGAACTCATCCACGAGGCCAAGCGGAACGGCTTCCCGGACCGGGAACTCGCGCGCTTGCTCAAGGCGGATGCGATGGCCATCCGAGCGTGGCGCAAGCGCCGGGGCATCGTGCCCGTCTACAAGATGGTCGATACGTGCGCCGGCGAGTTTGCGGCATCGACCCCGTATTATTACAGCACCTACGAGCGGGAGGACGAGGTAGAGACGAGCGCGCGCAAGAAGATGGTGGTGCTCGGCTCCGGCCCCATCCGCATCGGCCAGGGCATCGAATTTGACTACTGCACGGTGCACGCCGTCTGGGCGCTGCAGCGCGAAGGATATGAGGCGGTCGTCATCAACAACAACCCCGAGACCGTCTCGACGGACTTCAGCACGTCCGACCGCCTGTACTTTGAACCGCTCGACGTGGAAGATGTGCTGAACGTGATCGACCGAGAACAGCCGGAGGGCGTCATTGTCCAGTTCGGCGGGCAGACGGCCATCAACCTGGCGGGGCCCTTGGCGGATGCGGGCGTGCGGATCTTCGGCACGTCGCGCGAGAGCATCGATGCGGCGGAGGATCGCGAGAAGTTTGACGCGCTGCTCACGGAGCTCGGCATCCAGCGCCCGGAGGGGCGGACCGTCACGACCGTGGAGGGGGCGGTGGAGGCGGCGGAGTCGCTCGGCTATCCGGTGCTCGTGCGGCCTTCGTACGTCCTCGGCGGCCGCGCTATGCAGATCATCACCAACACCAATGAGCTTCTTCAGTACATGGAGGAAGCGGTCGAGGTGTCGCAACAGCATCCGGTGCTCGTGGATCGGTACGTGAACGGCATTGAGGCGGAGGTCGACGCCATCTCGGACGGCGAGACGGTCATCATACCGGGCATCATGGAGCACATCGAGCGCGCGGGCGTGCACTCGGGCGATTCCATTGCCGTGTACCCGCCGCAAAACCTGAGCGAGGACGTGAAGCGGATCATCGAGGACCACACGATTCGCATTGCGCAAAGCCTCCAGGTGAAAGGGCTCATGAACGTCCAGTTCATCGTGCACGACGGCGAGGTGGAGGTCATCGAGGTGAACCCGAGATCGTCGCGCACCGTGCCCTTCCTCTCGAAGGTGACCGGCGTGCCCATGGTGCAACTCGCCATGCACGCGGTCTGCGGCGGCAAGTTAGCGGATCTCGGTTACCAAAGCGGGCGCGTGCCGGAGTCGCCGGCAGTGGCCGTCAAGGTGCCCGTGTTCTCGTTCGCGAAGCTGCACCAGGTCGACATCAGCCTCGGGCCGGAGATGAAGTCGACGGGCGAGGTCATGGGGCGCGATCTCGTCTACGAAAAGGCGCTCTACAAGGGGCTTCTCGCCTCTGGGATAGCCATCCCGGCGCACGGGACCGTGCTCGCCACCATCGCGGACAAGGACAAGCCGGAGGCGTATCCCTTGTTGCGCGAGTTCGCGCGCCTCGGCTATCGTCTCGCGGCGACGGAGGGGACGGCGAAATACCTGCGCGAGCGCGGCCTTGAAGTGCGCGTCGTGAACAAGCTGGCGCAGGGCACGCCGAATCTCGCCGACGACATCCGCCAAGGCAAGATTCAACTCGTCATCAATACGCTGACGAAGGGCCTGAAGCCCGAGCGGGACGGCTTCCGCATTCGCCGCACGGCCGTCGAGCACGGTGTGCCGTGCCTGACCTCGCTCGACACCGTTCGGTCCGTCTTGGACATCATGAAGCTCATCCACTTCCAGACCATGGCGCTCGGCGATCCCGTCCCGGGAGAGGCAGGTGGCGAAGGTGAATGAGCAACTCATGCAGGAGCTCGCTTCACCCGCCTACGACGAGGCGCGCAGGCGCATCTACGTGGCGCTCGACGTCGATTCCGAAAGCCGCGCCTTGGCGCTCGTGGATCGCCTGGCGCCCGTGGTGGACGGGTACAAGGTCGGTTTGGAGCTGTTTCACCAGGCGGGCATGCGCCTCGTCGAGTCTCTGTTGAAGCTCAACTTGCGGGTGTTCTTGGACGTCAAGCTGCACGACATCCCCAACACCGTCGCCGGCGCACTTCGCGCCATCGCGCAGTATCCCGTCGAGATGGTGAACGTCCATGCCTCGGGCGGCCTCAAGATGCTCGCCGCGGCGCGCGAGGCCGTGGACGGATCGCCCCACCGCCCGCTCCTCGTGGGCGTCACCGTCCTCACGAGCCTGACGGACGCCGATCTCGAGTCGATGGGCGTCGGGACGACCGCGTCCGCTTGGGTGCGCCGCCTGGCCCAGATGGCCCAGCAGACGGGGCTCGACGGCGTGGTCTGCTCGGCGCACGAGCTGGACATCGTGCGCGAGGTCACAACCCCCGCCTTCGAGCGCGTGGTGCCGGGCATCCGGCTCGCGGGCGATGCGGTTCACGACCAGGCCCGCGTGATGCAGCCCGACGAGGCCATCCGCCGCGGCGCGACGCGCCTCGTGCTGGGCAGAGCGGTGACAAAAGCGGACGATCCCGTCGGCAGCTTGGCGCGCTACCTTCGTTCCGTGAGGGAGGGCTTGTCCCATGAGTGAACCGACGTTTACGGTCGAATACGACGACCTGTCCTATACCATTGCCAAGGGGCTTTTGCAGATTGGCGCGGTGGAACTGAGGCCGCATCAGCCGTTCACCTGGTCGAGCGGCTGGCGCTCTCCCATCTACTGCGACAACCGGCTGATCCTGGGTTACCCACTACTTCGCAGCCAGGTGGTCTCTGGTTTCGAGTCGATCATCGACTACGAGTTGCCCGCCGTCGAACTCATCGCGGGCGCGGCGACGGGCGGCATTCCGCACGCCGCCATGCTGGCGGATCGGCTGGGCCTGCCGTGCGCGTATGTGCGCGCGGAGGCCAAGGCCCACGGCCGGGGAAAGCAGATCGAAGGCTACGCGCGCCCGGGCATGAAGGCTGTGGTCATCGAAGACACCCTGTCGACGGGGCGATCCGCCTATCAGGCGGCGCAGGCCCTCCGCGACGCGGGGGTGGACGTGATGGCCATCCTCACCATCCTCTCGTACGACTTCGACGTCGCGACGAAGCGCGCCGAAGACACCGGCATTCCTGCGTATCGGCTGGTGCCGTACGAGGTATTGATTCAAGTGGCGCTTGAGCGCGGCGACATTCAGGAATCGGATGTGGCGCTTCTGATGCGCTGGCGCAAATCTCCTGACACGTACGGACTCTGAGGCTGGATCAGACAGACGGGCGGTCCTTGGGTTTGGTATCCAAGGTCCGCCCGACTCTTTCTTCGCCAAACCGGACATCCTACCCGTCAGGCGAGAAGGAGGGTTCACGTGGATCTTCACATGGGCTGCACGCTCTGGTCGGAGTCCGGAGCCAGTGGGTCGCGGTATACTCGGCTCGACGGAGACGTGGAAAGCGATGTCGCCGTGGTGGGCGGAGGAATTGGCGGTGCCATCGCGGCGTGGGAGATCGCGGAGCGGGGGTTCGAAGTCGTCGTGTTGGAGCGCCACCGGGTGGGCATGGGATCCACGCGAGGGAACACGGGCCTTTTGCAGTACGCGAACGACATGCCGCTCGCCGAGATGATTCGCGTGCATGGCCGGCGACGGGCGGTGGACTTCTACCGCAGGTGCTGGGAGGGCGTGAGCAGGCTGCGGAACATCGCGAAGGCACTGCCGGAGGACGTCGAGTTCGCCGAGCGCATGAGCCTCTGTTACGCGTCGGTGCCGGCCGATATCCCGCGGCTGAAAGAAGAAGCGCGCGTCCTGATTGAACATGGGTTCGCCGCCGAAATCGTCCTCGGCCGGCGAGAGGTGCGGGACGCGTTCGGACTCGACCGCGACGCTGTGCTGGTGACGTACGGAGACGCGGAGGTGAATCCGCTGAAGCTCACGCGCGACCTGCTGGCGGAACTCGTCCGCCGCGGCGCAGCCCGCGTCTTCGAGGACACGGCGGTGGTGCGGATGGACGAGGGGGAGAGAGGCGTCGTGCTGGAGACGGACGGCGGACGTCGCGTGAAGGCGCGTGCAGCCATCGTCGCGACGGGATACGGGTTTCAACGCGCGACGCCGCTTGCAGGCGTCAGACTGGGATGCACCTACGCCATCGCGACGGAGCCCGTCTCAGACCTGTCGCATTGGCCGGAAGGTGCAGTCGTCTGGGAGACCGCGCGCCCGTACCTGTACATGCGCACGACGCCCGACAGGCGGCTCGTGATCGGCGGCCTTGACCTGCCCGTTCCGGACGGACCCCGGCGAGATCGGGAGCTGAACATCCGAGCGGATAAGCTCGCGGAGTTGGCCAGGGAGGTTTTGCCCGGCCTAGGGACCATCTCCATTGCGTACCGCTGGGCCTCGACGTTTGGCTCCACCGTCGACGGCTGGCCCATCGTCGGCCTGTATCCAGGCTTTCGCCGGGTCTTCTGCTCGCTCGGTTACGGTGGAAACGGCACGGTCTGTTACGCCGTGGCGGCGGACATCCTCGCGAGGCGGATCGCCGGAGAAGATCGGCCCGAGGACCTCATGCTCGGGCCGGAACGACTGTCGCTGTGGCGGCGCGCTGCGAGAAGGCTCTCGGTCGCGGTGCGGCCGTGACTCACGGCGCGCCGGGCTGAGGCGCTTCGACCGTGGGCGAGGGCGCGCGCGGCGTGGGCCACACGGCGAAAATGGCGATGCCTAGCGCGCAGATGCCGATGGCGACGAGGAAAATGTCCGTGAGCGACATCGCGTGCGTCATCGCCGTGCTGACCAGCGGCGCAATGGCGCCGCGGATCCCAAACAGCAGGAAGTGAAGCCCAAACGCCTCGGCCTCTCGCCCGGGGACCGCGCGGAAAATGTAGGACATGCAGCCGATGTCCCACACGGCATCGCCGACGCCAAGCAGGGCGCAGGAGACGATCACGGCAGGAAACGATCCCCACAGCACGTACAGCACCGGGGCGAGGGCGTAGGCGGTCATGCCGATGAACATGGCGTGGCGCGGGGACCACGTGTCGATGATCCACCCCACGACGAAATACGCCACCAGCAGCGCGACGTAGTACGACACGCGCGTCAAGCCAATTTGGGCGTTGGACAGGTTTAAGGCATGAACCTGATAGATCTGGTAAATGGGTCCCGCCAACAGGTTGCCAAAGCCCGTGGCCATGGTGGCCATGAGGAAGATGCGGAGCGGTCGGCTGGCGCGGGCGATGTGCCAATGCCCGAGGATCTGCGATATGCGCCGCGCGGGCTGCGCAGGCGCCGTTTCGGGATCGGGAGTTTCGACTTCGCGCACGCGGGAGAAGAGAACGACCGACAGTGTTCCCATGATGGCGGCGCCGATAAGCGGCCATCGGTCTCCCTGATGCTGGCTCCATTCGCCGACGACGTAGGCAAGGGGGATGAGGAGCATTCCCTGCGCGACGCGCACGTAGCCCATCAGCCGCCCGCGGAGCGCAGGCGGGTACATGCGCGCGAGCAGCGCGGGATAGGCGGGCGCCTGAATCCCGTTCATGAAGTTGACGATGAACGCCGTCGCCAGGAAGGCCGCGGGCGTGAGCAGCGCGCCTGCCCACAGGACGGATAAACGGCCGACGACGAGCGGCCACAGGACAAAAGGTTTTGTGGAACGGCCGCGCATCAGGTGGGCCCACATCGGGGACCACAACATGCCGATGGCAGGCGCCGCTGTGAGCAGCCCCACCTCGAGGTTGGATGCGCCATGCCGGATGGCCATGGGAACGTAAAACTGGTTGACCACGACATTGAACAAGGCAAACAGGACCGAACCGCCAAAATCGATTCGGAAATTCCACCACGTCTTCCACTTCATCTGCATCCCGAGGCGGGTGACCACGTCGTCGGGGCTCATGTTCGCGCTCCTCATACACATCCCCAGCGGAAGGGCGCGGCCGCGCCGCGCCCGAGAATTGGTTTGTGTTCACGCGCTGTCGAGAGGCGTCACACCCATCCGCGCCAGCGCATCGCTTCCGCGAACGGCCGAATGCCTACCATATAGGCCGCCATCCGCGGAAGCACGTCGTACCGCTCCGCCGTGTCGAGGATGTTGTGCACGCTCTGCACCATCATATTCTCAAGCCGTTGGTTGACCTCTTCTTCTGTCCAATAGAAGCCCTGATTGTTTTGCACCCACTCGAAGTACGAAACGGTGACGCCGCCCGCGTTGGCGAGCACGTCCGGCACCACGACGATACCCCGCTCGTGCAAAATGTGATCCGCCTCCGGCGTGGTCGGGCCGTTCGCCGCCTCGACAATCAGGCTCGCCTGGATCTTGCCCGCGTTGCCTTCGTGGATTTGATTCTCCAGGGCTGCGGGGACGAGCACGTCACACGGCTTGGTCAAGAATTCCTCCGTCGGAATGACGCCGGACAATCTTGGCGTGACCATGCCGAACGAGTCCTTTTCTTCGATGAGTTCCGGGATCGGCAGTCCGTTCTCGTTGTATACGCCGCCGCCTGCGTCGCTGATGCCCACCACGGTCGCGCCGAGCTCGTGAAGGATGCGGGCGACGTTCGAACCCACGTTGCCAAATCCCTGGACGAGCACGCGCAGCTCCGACAGCTTTTTGCCCATGCGCTCCGCGGTCTCTCGCAACGCCACCACGACGCCGAGTGCCGTCGCCGACTCGCGCCCGCGGGATCCGCCGAGGACCAGCGGTTTGCCCGTGATGAAGCCCGGAGAGTCGAACTCCCGGATGCGGCTATATTCATCGTACATCCACGCCATGATCTGGCTGTTGGTGTACACGTCCGGCGCCGGGATGTCCTTGGCCGGGCCGACGATCTGGCTGATAGCCCGAACGTAGCCGCGCGCGAGTCGCTCCTGCTCGGACAGGCTCATGCTGCGCGGGTCACAGACAACCCCGCCCTTGGCTCCGCCGTACGGAAGGTTGAAGATCCCGCACTTCAACGACATCCAGATGGAGAGCGCCTTGACCTCGTCCAGCGTCACATCGGGATGGAAGCGAACGCCGCCTTTCGTCGGCCCGATGGCGTCGTTGTGCTGCGCCCGATACCCCGTAAACACCTCCACATGCCCGTCGTCCATGCGAACCGGGATGCGAACGGTCATGACCCGGATGGGCTCCTTGAGCAGCTCGTACACGGCCTCTTCATAACCAAGGCGATCCAGCGCCTCGCGGATAGTGGCCTGCGTGTTGGCGAGAATGTTGGTGTCGTGCGCGGGCTTGTTGGCGCCGACAATCAGGCGTTTGTTTCCTTGCTCCTGCGACATGGTCATCTCTCCTTTAGCGGGAATCGCTCGTTTCGCGCCCGGCAACCGTTCGGGACACGATGCTCTCCACAAGCGATCGCTCCGGCGTCACATACAGCGTCCTCTGGTGGTCGTACAGCGCGAACCCGGGCCGGGCTCCATTCGGCTTCCACACGTGGCGGATTTCCGTCACGTCGACGGGCACGTTGGCCGAATCGCGCATCCTGCTGAAGTATGCGGCGAGCACAGCCGCCTCCTCGATGGTGCGTTCCGGGATCTCGTCCGCTTGGCCCCTTTCGATCACGACGTGCGATCCCGGCGCGTCCTTGACGTGGAGCCAAAGATCGCGCTTGTCCGCCTTTCGGAACGTCAGCCGATCGTTCTGGATATTGTTGCGGCCGACGCGGATCACCAATCCGTCGCTCGACCGAAAGGCGTGCGGCTCTGACTCCGCGGGGCGCCTTTTGCCCCCTCCGGTTCCTCTCCGACCGGTGGGCGCCAAGAAACCCTGCGCCTCGAGTTCTCGGCGCACCTCTTCGAGGTTTTCGAGGGACGTATCTCCGAGCGCCTGCAGGACGTCCTCCAGGTAGCGCAGATCGCGCAGCGTGTGTTCCCGCTCCGCTTCAATCCACTGCCGCGCCCGTTTTCGCTTCGCCGCCATGCGAAAGAGGCGTTGCGCATTGGCGATGGCGTCGAGCGCGGGATCCAGTTCGATCCGCAGGGGCCGGTTGTCGTCGTAGTAGTTCGGCAGCTCGACCTCCGATGCGCCGCGCGGCACCTGGTGCGCGTACGCGGTGAGAAGTTCCGCTTGAACCCGCAGTGCCTCCTCCGCCGCCGCGTCCTCCCACTCCTGTTCGAGCCGGACGAGCTTGCCCCGGAGGCGGTCCATGTGTTCTCGCACGGCCCGAACGAGCTCGCGGGCCAAGCGCGACTGACGAAGGGACTCGCCGGTATCCGCGAAGAGCCGGCGGATGGCATCACTCATCGTCTCGCACTCGGCGAACCGGTCGCGCGACGTCAGCCGAAACGGCGCGCACTCCACAGCTCGGCCGACGCCGTCGAGGCCGACGGAAGGGGGCTCCTGACCTTCCTCCACGGCGGCTCTGAGCTCGAGGGCAGCCCGATGAATGGACGTCGGCTCGGCGGAGCCCGTTCGCGCGATGGCGCGATGGAGGATTTCGCGGGCCGTCACAGGTCCGGTCCCGGCCAGCTTCTCCACAATCGCCATCTGGTTGGCGCGGGAGGCGCCGGCGGATGGATCGACACCGAGGAAGTCCTCCGGTTCGCACGCTTCCACGGGCTTTTTGGACTGTGGAGGCGGCGGGACATAGGGGATGCCCGGCAGCACGGATCGGTAGCGGGACATGTCCTCCGACACGCGTACGGCGCTGTCGATGATCCATCGGCTCTGGTCGTCTCGCGTTTCGACGAGCACGATGTTGCTGTGACGCCCCATGATCTCGCACACGAGCGCGTACGTGCGCCGGTCGCCGAGATCGTCCAGCGCCTCAATTTCGATTTCGAGTATCCGATCCCATCCCGGCTGCGTGACGCGGACGATGCGCCCTCCCTCGATGTGCTTGCGCAGGAGGACACAGAACATCGGCGGCGTGGCTGGGTTGTCTGGGCGCTCGTCCGCGAGAAAGTGGACGCGCGCAAATTGTTGGTGGGCGGACACGTACAAGCGCCGCGCTCCCAAATGGGCCGAGCGGACGGCGAGGACGAGATCGCGCTCGCCAGGTTGATAAATTCTGTCGATCCGTGCGCCTCGCAACGCGTCGTTCAGCTCGCGCGCGAGGCGGCGCAAGGTCCAACCGTCCACGCTCGATGCTCCTCTCTCACGTAGCCAGTATACCGCAGTTTCCCTGTTTCGGCGCGGTGATTTCTTGACAAAGGTCGTCCGCTGCGGCCGGGTCTCGGACATGTTCGCCAAGCGCGGCGCATAGATGATCACGAGACAAGTTGTTGATGAAGGGGTGTGCTCGGTGGAACAACACACGTGGCATGCAGAGAGCGAGGTCGAATGCCTCGCGCAGCTTCAGACGTCGCTCGACGGGCTCTCCCAAGCGGAAGTGGAACGGCGGCGCCAAGTGCACGGGTTGAACCTCTTGCACGGCGGGAATCAGGTGTCGCTCTTGACCGTCTTCTTCAATCAGTTTCGCGACTTCATGACGCTTGTACTCATCGCGGCCACGCTCATCTCCGGCCTCCTCGGCGAATACACCGACGCCATCACCATCATCGCCATCGTGTTTCTGAACGGCATCCTGGGGTTCATCCAGGAGGTGCGCGCCGAGCGCTCGCTGCAGGCGCTCAAGGAGCTGACGGCGCCGGTGGCGAAGGTGCGGCGAGCGGGGGTTGTCGTGGAGGTCCCGGCGAAGGAGTTGGTGCCTGGGGACATCGTCCTCTTGGAGGACGGCGATCGCGTCCCCGCGGACGGCCGCCTCGTTCGGGCGCGATGGCTCGAAGTCGAGGAGTCGGCGCTCACCGGGGAATCGGTGCCGGTGGCGAAGGACCCGCGCGTGCGGGTGCCGGCGGCGAGCCCGCTTGCGGAGCGGCGGAACATGGTGTACATGGGGACCATGGTGACTCGCGGCCGGGCGGAATACGTCGTGACGGCCACCGGCATGCAGACCGAGATGGGGAAGATCGCGGATCTCATGGATCAGTCGGAGGACCAGGAGACGCCGCTGCAGAAGCGGTTGGATCAACTGGGAAAGACGCTCGTCTGGATCTCGCTCGGCATCACGGTGCTTGTGGTGGTGGCGGGCGTCATGCACGGCCACGCGCTCTACGAGATGTTTTTGGCAGGTGTGTCGCTTGCCGTCGCGGCTATTCCGGAGGGCCTGCCGGCCATCGTCACCATCGCCCTCGCGCTTGGCGTGCAGCGGATGATCAAGCGGAACGCCATCGTCCGCCGATTGCCCTCGGTCGAAACGCTGGGATGCGCGACGGTCATCTGCTCAGACAAAACGGGAACGTTGACACAGAACAAGATGACGGTCACGCAGATTTACGCGGACGGACAGTACGTGGACGTCACCGGTTCGGGCCACCAGCTGCAAGGCGAGTTCACCGCCAACGGGCGCCGGATCGAACCCGGGCGGCGGGCCGCGCTCAAGAGTCTGGTCGAGATCGCCGCCGTGTGCAACCAGGCTCACCTCGAGCCGGGGGAAGACGGCTCCACCGCGCGGGCGGTCAAGGGCGATCCGACCGAAATCGCGCTGCTCGTGCTCGCGCACAAGGCGGGCTTCAAACGCCCTGACGGAGCCTACGAGCGCGTCGACGAACGCCCCTTTGACGCCGATCGGAAGATGATGAGCGTGCTCGTGCGTTCAGGCGACGAATGGTTCGCGTTTGTCAAGGGGGCGCCCGACGTGCTTTTGGCGCGCTGCACCCATGTCCTTCTCGGCAACCGCGAAGAGCCGATGGGGCAGTCGTTGCGGAAGCAGATCCTCGCGGCCAACGAGGACATGGCCGCTCGCGCGCTGCGGAACCTCGGGTTTGCGTACCGGCGCTTCCGCTCCGCCGAGGAGGCGCGCGCGGCGGACTGGGAATCGGAGCTCGTGTTCGTCGGCATCTGCGGCATGATGGATCCGCCGCGCGACGAGGCGAAGGCCGCCATCGCCAAGGCCAAGTCGGCGGGCATCCGCACGGTGATGATCACCGGGGATCACCAGGCGACGGCAACCGCCATCGCGAGGCAACTCGACATCCTGCCGCCCGGCGGGCGCGTGCTCACGGGAGCCGACCTTGACCAGTTGGACGACAAGCGGTTGTCCAATCTCGTGCGCGACACGTATGTCTATGCGCGCGTGACGCCCGAACACAAACTTCGAATCGTTCGTGCACTCCAGGCGAATCACGAGGTCGTCGCCATGACGGGCGATGGCGTGAACGACGCGCCGGCCATCAAACAGGCGGACATCGGCATCGCCATGGGGCAAAGCGGGACGGACGTGGCCAAGGAAGCGTCGAGCCTCATCCTCGCGGACGACAACTACGCGACCATCGTCGCCGCGGTCGAGGAGGGCCGCGCTATCTACGACAACATCAAGAAGTTCATCCGATACCTTCTCGCGTCGAACGTGGGCGAAATCCTGACCATGTTTTTGGCCATGCTTGCAGGCTGGCCGCTGCCGCTCTCGCCCATCCAGATCCTCTGGGTGAACCTCGTCACCGATGGCCTGCCGGCCATCGCGCTCGGTGTCGACGCGCCCGAAGACGACATCATGAGCCGCCCGCCGCGGAACGTGCACGAAGGCATTTTCGCGCGCGGCATGGCCGTGAAGATTCTGTCTCGCGGCGTCCTCATCGGACTTGCGACGCTCGCAGTGTTCGCATGGTCGCTGCAACAGGGCGCGGAGCTCGCGCGCGCGCAGACGATGGCGTACGCGACGCTCACGATGGCCCAACTCATTCTCGTCTTCGATTCGCGCAGCCTCGAGGGCGGCATCCTGCGCCGTAACCCGTTGGAGAACGTCTGGCTTCTTTTGGCGGTGCTGTCTTCTGTGGCCTTGTTTGCCTGCACGATGTACGTCCCCCGCATGGCCGAGGTGTTTCACACGACGCCGCTCGGCCTTGGCGACTGGGTCATCGTCCTCGTGGCGGCGGCGGTGCCCACGTTCGCGCTTTCCGTGCGCCGCATGGGCCGCAACCATCTGCACAAGCTGCAACATCGGTCCGGCTCAGACGCGGCCGCTTGATTGCCAAGCCGCCGTGCCATCGCTACAATCCTGACCAGATGAGACGTGGTCAGGAGGCGTAGGTGTGGGCATTCGCAGCATGACAGGGTTTGGCCGGGCCGAAGGGCGCGTCGGGCCGTATGACGTGGTGATTGAGGCGAAGTCCGTGAATCACCGCTTCCTCGAGGTCTCGGTGCGCCTGCCGAGGGACTGGTCGTTTGCCGAGATGATGGTGCGCGATCGCGTCAAGGCTCGCCTGCACCGCGGCAGGCTCGATGTCGCCGTCTCGCTCGCGGGCACGGGGGCGGAGGCCGGAGAGGTTCACGTCGATTGGGCGCTCGTCGACGCGCTCGTCGAGGCGGATCGAACGCTGTGCGAGAAACTTGGGATTCCGTTTGATCCGCGTGCGGCGCGCCAGTGGCTGACATTCCCCGGCGCTGTCCTGGTGCGCCCGGCGGCTTTGTCCGAGGAGGAGGCAACCTCCTCGCTCGCCGGTCTTGTGGACGTCGCGCTCGACAGGCTCGTGGCCATGCGCGAGCGCGAGGGGGGTCATCTCGCCCGCGCGTGTGAGGGGTACCTCGACGAAGTTGAAGCGCACCTCCGCGCCATCCGCGAGCAGGCGCCCGCGTCCGTCGCGGCGTACCGCGCCGCCCTGATGGCCCGGGTGTCGGAACTTGGCCTCTCGGTCGACGACGCCCGCTTGGCGCAGGAGGTCGCGCTGTTTGCGGATCGCGTCGCGATCGACGAAGAATTGGTCCGCCTCGAGGCGCACGTGCGCGCGATGCGCGGCGATCTCGGCCGCACGGAGCCCGTGGGGCGGCGGCTCGACTTCCTTGTCCAGGAGATGCACCGCGAGGTGAACACCATCGCCGCGAAGTCTCAGGACGGCGAAATCAGTAAGCACGTGGTCGAGATGAAGGCTTTGGTCGAGAAACTGCGGGAGCAGGCGCAGAACGTCGAGTAAACGTCGCACGGGTGTAGCACTTTCCTTTGCGCCGAAATCCATGTAGAATGTAAAGAAGCGTCATCTGAGTTCGAGGATTCGCGTCCGCCCGCGGGGCGGAGATTTTGATATGGGGTGACCGTGGTTGATCTATCCGTCCATCGACCGACTTTTGGAGCGGTGCAACAGCAAATACGCGCTCGTCGTGCTCGCGGCGAAGCGCGCGCGCAAGCTGCAGAACGAGACCCTGAATCAGCCCGGCGCGTCCACAACGCGGAACGTGAGCCGCGCGCTCTGGGAAATTCACGACGGCGTCGTTCGCCCCAAGCATTTCGACGGCGAGTGACCTAGACCCGTGGTCAGGCGATGAGGCAGGACAACCGCGCGTTGTTCTGCCTCTTGTCATGAACGGCAGGAGCCAAGGGAGGGTGCGGAATGGAGAAGAAGACCATCCTCGTCGGGGTGGGAGGAGGCATTGCGGCGTACAAGTCCGCGAATTTGTGTTCACTCCTGGTCAAGCGCGGCTACGAGGTGCAGGTGCTGATGACCGAACACGCGACCCGGTTCATTCAGCCGCTCACCCTGCAGGCCCTGACCAAGCACCCGGTCATTTTCGACACGTTTGCGGAGCCCAATCCGTCGGAGATCGCTCACATCGCGGTGGCGGATCGCGCGGATCTGTATGTCATTGCGCCGGCCACGGCGAATCTCATCGCGAAGCTTGCGCACGGCCTCGCGGACGACATGGTCACGACGACCGCGCTCGCCGCGACCTGTCCCACCATCGTCGCGCCGGCCATGAATGTGCACATGTTTGAGCACCCGGCGGTCCAGGAGAACCTGGACATTCTCCGGCGCCGCGGTACGCTCGTCCTGGATCCGGGCGAAGGTCCGCTCGCCTGCGGATACACCGGGCGCGGCCGCATGCCCGAACCCGAGGACATCGCGGACGTGATTGAGGCAGTGCTCCACCAGGAGCGCGATTTGGAAGGGTTTTCAATTCTCATCACGGCCGGCCCGACCATCGAGGACATCGATCCCGTCCGGTATCTGACCAATCGATCGAGCGGTAAAATGGGGTACGCGCTCGCCGAGCAGGCGGCGCGCCGCGGGGCTCGGGTCACGCTGATTTCGGGACCAACGCATCTCAAACCGGTCCCGGGGGCCCGAATGGTTTACGTCCGCTCGACCGAGCAGATGTTGCACGCGGTGAGCGAGTTCTTCCCTGAAGCAGATGCGTTCATTTCCGCCGCGGCGCCGGCCGACTTCCGTCCGGCTCGCGCGCTGGATCATAAGTGGAAGAAATCTCAAGGCCCGTTGAAGCTCGATCTCGTCGAGACGCCCGACATCCTGCTCGCCGCGAGCCACGCGAAGCGGCCAGGCCAGGTGGTGGTGGGCTTTGCGGCGGAGACGGACATGCCGGTCGAGCACGCCCGGAGAAAGCTCGTCGACAAAGGCCTGGATCTCATCGTGGTGAACGACGTGACGAAGCCGGGCGCCGGGTTCGAGGTGGACACCAACCAGGTGACGCTCATCGGCAAGGACGGATCGGCGGAGGCCCTCCCGGTCATGGAGAAGCACCGGGTGGCGGATCACATCCTGACCCGCGTGCGCCAGGTCCTTCGCGTGTCGGACGGTGAACGGCCTCTATGACCGCTGGGATCACCCGGGTCGCGGAGGTTGTGGTGGAGGGGACGGCGCTCTTTTTGGACAAGCGGTTCGACTACGCCGTTCCGCCGGACGTGGACATCGCACCCGGGGTGCGCGTGGTGGTGCCGATGCGCGACTCGGTGCGATCTGGCATTGTCTGGGCTGTGCGCGAGGTCGCTGACGCTGGCAGGCTTCGTGCCGTCGCGCGCGTGCTGGATCGCGTTCCGGTGCTGACGCCCCACCAGATGCGCATGGCGGAGTGGCTGTGCGACCGATATGGAGCGACGCTGCCGGAGGCCGTGTCCGCCATCCTGCCCGGGGCTTTTCGGGTGCGCGTGCGCAAAGTCCTGGTTCCAAACGACGGCGCGCAGGTCCCGGACGACGTGCAAGCTTCGCCGCTCTTTCGCTGGATCGCGGAGTCGGGGCCCGAATGGAGCGAGGTTCGGGCGCGATCGAAGGCGGACGAGCGCACCGCCAGGGCCTGGGTGGGCGCCGGGTTCGTCCGGGAAGAGATTCAGGTGGACGAAGCGGTGGGCGAAAAGCGCCGGGCGTATCTCGTGGCCCGCGCGCCGGACGAGGTGCTCAGGCGCGAGGCCGAATCGCGGCGGCGGCGCGCTCGGCGCCAGAGCGATCTCTTACAGCAGCTCGCGGAAGCGGGCGAGATGATGTGGGACAGGCGGGCGTTTCCGCCTGCGTCCGTGGCGCCGCTCGTGGAGGCGGAACTAGTGTCGATCGCGGAGCGGCGGGTGACAAGGGCTCATCCGCCGCGGAACGAGGATGCGGCGTGGCCTGAGCTGACGCCGTATCAGGCGTCGGCGGTGCGAGCGCTGACCGAGATGGCGCGACAGGGACATGGCGTGGCCCTGCTGCACGGCGTGACCGGCAGCGGCAAGACCGAGGTGTACATGCATTTGATTCGCGGGGCCATCGAAGGCGGGGGGCAGGCGCTCGTCCTGGTCCCCGAGATTGCGCTCACGCCACAGCTTGTGCAGCGTTTCGAACGGCGGTTCGGCGGCCGGGTGGCCGTTTTACATTCGGGGCTGTCGCTCGGCGAACGGCGTGAGGAGTGGACGCGGGTTCTCGACGGCGACGCAAACGTGGTGATCGGCGCGAGATCGGCGGTCTTTGCGCCGATGCGCGATCTTCGGCTCGTCGTGATCGACGAAGAGCACGAGCCTTCCTACAAGCAGGAGGATGCGCCGCACTACGACGCGCGCGAAGTGGCGATGTGGCGCGCCCGCGAGGCGGGGGCACTTGTGGTCCTCGGCTCGGCGACCCCCTCGGTGGCTTCGATGTTTCGGGTCGAGCGGGGCGACGCGCGGCTCGTCTCCCTGCCCGTCCGCGCGAACCAGCGGCCGCTGCCACCGGTCGACGTGATCGACATGCGCGAGGAACTGCGCGCGGGCAACCGGTCCATCTTCAGCCGCAGGCTGGCGGAGGAACTGGAGCGGACGGTGTCCGAGGGCATGCAGGCCATCCTGTTTTTGAACCGCCGGGGTTATGCGCACGCGGCGCTGTGCCGAGCGTGCGGGCACAGCATGGAGTGCCCCCGCTGCGACATTCATCTCACGGTGCACCGCAAAGCGGAGGGGCACGCACTGGTGTGCCACTACTGCGGGCACGAGGAGCCGCTCGTGCGGCGCTGCCCCGCCTGCGGCGAGGAGGCGCTCGTCCCGTATGGACTCGGAACGGAGCAGGTGGAGCAGCACCTGCTGCGGACCTGGCCCGCGATGCGCGTCCTCCGGATGGACTGGGACACCACGCGGCGCAAAGGCGCGCTCGAGTCCATCATCGAGCGGTTCCAGCGGGGCGAAGCGGACGTGCTCGTGGGCACGCAGATGATCGCGAAAGGGCTGGACTTCCCGCGGGTACGGCTGGTGGGCGTGGTGGCCGCGGACGCGATGCTCACGCTGCCCGACTACCGGGCGAACGAGCGCGCATTCCAGCTTCTCACACAGGTGGCCGGGCGGGCCGGGCGCGCGGACACGGACGGGATCACGCTCATCCAGACGTATCAGCCGGGGCATCGGGCCATCCAAGCGGCTCGGTCGCACGACTACCGCGCCTTCTACGAGCGAGAGCGAGAGAGCCGCGAATTTTTTCGCTACCCGCCGTTTTGCGAGCTGGCGGTTTTTCTCGCGTCCCACGCTGAGGAGCGGCTGGCGCGCGGCGCGGCGGCGAGGTTCGAGCGGGAGCTCGCACGCTCAGCCTCCGCAGCTTCGCTGACCGTGTTGCCGGCGGGGCCGAGTGGAATTCGGCGGATCGACAACGTGTACCGGTATCAGGTTGTGATGAAGTACGCGTCGTGGCAGGATGTGAAAGAGGACGTGGTGCGCGCGTACCGATTGGTGAAGGAAAAGATGAATCGGCTGGGTGGATCCGCGGTGCTCGACGTGAATGCCCAGCGCATTGGTTGATGTCCAGGGAGGGATGAACGATGGCCATTCGCATCATTCGCAAAGGCGAGGATCCGGTGCTGCGCCAGAAGGCCCAGGAGGTGAAGCAGTTCACCCCGGCCATTCACCGGCTGCTCGATGACATGGCCGAGACGATGTATGACGCCGACGGCATCGGCCTCGCTGCCAATCAGATTGGGATCCTGAAGCGACTCGTCGTGATCGACGTGCAGCCGAAGGAAGACAGCTTCCAGAAACGCGCCTGGATCGAGCTCGTGAACCCGGAGATCGTGGAGAGAAGCGGCGTTCAGCGCGAGCGGGAGGCGTGCCTTTCCCTCCCGGGGATCTCGGGCGTGGTGGAGCGCGCCGCGTACGTGCGCGTGCGGGCGCAGAACCGGTACGGGGAATGGTTTGAATTGGAGGGCCGAGACCTCCTGGCGCGGTGCCTGCAGCACGAGATCGATCACCTCGATGGCATCCTGTTCACGGACTACTTGCGGCCGGAGGAGATTGAACGCCAGCCCGTCGGAGAGTCGTCGCGATGACCGTGCGCGCCCTGTTCTGCGGGACACCGGATTTTGCGGTACCGAGCCTCGATGCGCTGTGCCGCCTGGGCTACGAGGTGCTGGTGGTCACGCAGCCGGATCGGCCTCGGGGGCGATCGCGTAAGCTCGCGCCGCCGCCCGTGAAGGTGCGCGCGCTCGACCTCGGCCTGCCGGTGTTGCAACCCGAGCGGCTGCGCGACGTGATGGACGACCTTCGTCGTTTCGCGCCGGATATCATCGTCACGGCGGCGTACGGCAAGATCTTGAGTGAGGCGGTCTTGAACCTTCCGCGCGTCGGATCCGTCAACGTGCACGCGTCACTTCTCCCACGTTGGCGGGGCGCCGCACCCATCCAGCGCGCCCTGTGGGCCGGCGATGAGCAGACCGGCATCACGCTGATGGAAATGGTGCGCGATCTCGACGCGGGGCCCATTTTGGCGCAGGAGCGCGTGATCATCGAGCCGACGGACACGGCGGGATCGCTGCATGACAAATTGGCCCGGCTCGGCGGCGAGATGTGCGAGCGGTACCTGCCGCGCTACGTCGCGGGCGAGCTTGCGCCCACTCCACAGCCGGAGGAGGGGGTCACGTACGCCGAGAAGCTGACGCGCGAGGACGAGTGGATCGGCTGGGCGAGGAGCGCGGCCGAGATCGACCGGCAGGTGAGGGCGCTCGCGCCGGCACCTGGGGCGAGTACCGCGCTCACCACGGGCGAGGAGCTGAAGGTCCTCGCGGGGCGGCCCATCGACATGGAGCCTTTCGGCGAGCCCGGCGAGGTGAGGCCGCGCGGCGAAGGGGTCCTGGTGTGTTGCGGCGCGGGCGTCTATGAAATTGCGGAAGTCAAGCCGAGTGGCCGCCGGGCGATGCCAGCGGGCGCGTTTTGGCGAGGCCTGCGGGAGCCGAGCGTGCGCATGAAGGGAGGCGCAGCGGGTGATCGCTGAGGGGAGGCGGCGCGCGTATCAGGCGCTCATCCGTGTGGAACGAGACGGGGCGTATCTCAGCGTCGCCCTCCAGGAGGCCCTCGCGGGCGCAGTTGTGGATGAGCGCGACCGGGCTTTGGCCACCGAGATCGCCTATGGGACGCTGCGCCGCCAGATCACGCTCGACCGGTTGCTGTCGCCGCTTTTGCGCCGGCCCCTGTCCAAACTCGATCCCGAGGTGCGCGTGATTCTGCGCATGAGCGCCTACCAAATGAGCTGGCTCCACCGCGTGCCGGCGTACGCCGCGGCGAACGACGCGGTTGAACTCGCCAAGCGGCACCTCCCTCAGGCGGCGCCCTTGGTGAATGCGGTGCTTCGCAGGTACGCGGAGCGCGCGCGGGAGTGGCAGGATGTGCTGAACCGGGATCTCGCGCGGGCGAGCGACGTCGAGCGGTGGTCGGTGATGCACAGCGTGCCGACCTGGATCGTGGAGCGGCTCGTCGCGGATCACGGGGCGGAGCGCGCGCTCGAAGCGCTTCGTTCCATGAATGAGCCGGCGGCCATGTCACTGCGCGTGAACCACCTGCGCGCATCCCGCGAGGAGGCCATCGCCATCCTATCCGCGGAGGGCGTCCAGGCCTCACCTGCGGCGCTCGCGCAGGAGGGCCTGCGCGTTCAGGGCCAGGTCGACGTGACGCGCCTCCAGGCGTACCGGGATGGCGTCGTGACCATTCAGGACGAGGGCGCGATGCTGGTCGCGCCGCTTCTTCGCCCGGAACCCGGCATGCGCGTGGTGGATTTGTGCGCCGCGCCGGGCGGCAAGACGACGCATCTCGCCGAGCTGATGGGCGATCGCGGCGAGATTGACGCCTACGACGTCACCGTGGCCAAGGTCCGGGTCGTGCGCCAACAGGCGGAGCGGCTTCGGCTGCAAAGCATCCACCCGCGGCTCGGCGACGGCCGGCAGGTCACGCCGGAGGGGCCGTATGACGCGGCGCTCGTGGACGCTCCCTGCACGGGCCTTGGCGTCATGCGCCGTCGGCCGGATCTGCGGTATCGTCGGCGTCCCGAGGATGTCCTGCAGCTGGCGCAGCTTCAGCGGGACTTGCTGCGCCACGCGTGTGCCATCGTCCGATCCGGCGGCGTCATCGTGTATGCGACGTGCACCCTCTTGAAGGAGGAGAACGAATCCGTCGTGCGCGCCGTGGCCTCCGATCCGTCGGCCGGCGTGCGGGTGGAAGACGTGGCCAGTGACTTGCCGGCCGCGTTAGGCGCGAAGGTGGGCGAGCGCGCGGGCGGTTTCTTGCTGTGGCCGGACTGGCATGAGACGGACGGGTTTTTTATGGCGCGCCTGCGCCGCCTATAAGATGAGACAGGCGTTCTCCAGGGAGGTGACACGATGGTCCATCTGTACGATTTCACGCTCGAGGAGTTGCGCGACTGGGTGGTCCGTGAACTCGGCGAGCGCCCGTTTCGCGCCGTTCAGCTGTACGAGTGGATGTACCAAAAGCGCGCAACGTCGTTTGACGAAATGACCAATTTGCCGAAGGGGCTCCGTCAGCGCCTGAACGAAATAGCGTACTTGCGATCCGCCGAGCAGGTGGTGCGCCAAGACTCCAAGGTGGATCCCACGACGAAGTTTCTGCTCGCCTGGCCGGACGGCGTCACGGTCGAGTCGGTCCTGATGCGCCACGGTTACGGCAACAGCGTGTGCGTGTCGTCGCAGGTGGGGTGCAAGATGGGGTGCACGTTCTGCGCGTCCACGCTCGGGGGCATGATCCGCCACATGACCGCCGGGGAGATGGTGGAGCAGGTCATGCACAGCCAGGCGCTGTTGGACGAGGTGGGGCAGCGCGTGTCCTCGGTGGTGGTGATGGGCTCCGGAGAGCCGATGGACAACTACGATCAGGTCATGCGCTTCATCGACATCATCACGAACGAGCACGGTCTGAACATCGGACAACGCCACATCACGGTGTCCACGGTCGGGCTCGTCCCGGGCATCCGCCGCCTCGCCGAAGAAGGCCGCCAGATTACGCTGGCCGTGTCGCTGCATGCGCCGAACGACGCGATTCGCGGGCGCATGATGCCCGTCAACAAGGCGTACCCGATTGCCAAGTTGATGGAGGCATGTCATGATTACTATCGAAAAACCGGACGTCGGATCTCGTTCGAATACGCGCTGGTGGCGGGCGAAAACGATAGCCTCGAGTGCGCCAAGGAACTGGCGGAACTCGTCAAGGGCTTGCCCTGCCACGTGAACCTGATTCCGGTCAACTATGTGCCGGAGCGCGGTTATCGCCGAACGGACAGGAAGCAGATCTTCGCCTTTTGGCGCGCGCTGTTGGACGCGGGCGTGAACGCCACGATTCGCCGCGAGATGGGGCACGACATTGCGGCGGCGTGTGGACAGCTTCGCGCTCAGTATGCGAACCGGCAAGCCTGAGGCGGCCCATGCGCTCGATGAAGCTCGGTTCGGGAGTCGAGGTGTTGAGATGATTTACGCGGCGAAGTCTCATATCGGGCTGGTGCGCACCATGAATCAGGACGGCTATGCAGTCGTGGACGACTTGCCGGTTGGGGTCCTCTTCGTGGTAGCCGATGGCATGGGAGGACCTCAGGCCGGGGATGTAGCCAGCCGGATCGCCGTGGAACGGGTGAGCGAGTACGTCGCGCGCCATCTCTCGGCCGAGACGGACCCGAGGGAAGTCGTTTCTTCGGCCATCGCGTACGCGAATGAAGAGATCTACAGGCGAGCTTCGGCAGTCCCCGAATACGCAGGCATGGGAACCACCATCGTGTGCGCGCTCGCGCTCGCGGACAGGATGGTGGTGGCTCACGTGGGAGACAGCCGGGCGTACGCGTTAACCGGAGGCGAGTTCCGCCAGGTCACGGAAGATCACAGCCTCGTGGCGGAGTTGGTGCGGCGAGGCCACCTGTCTGCCTCGGAAGCCAGGAATCATCCGCAGCGCAACATCGTGACGAGATCGCTCGGCACGGAGCCCGTGAGCCTCCCGGATCTGACGGAGCTGCCGTGGGGAGAAGGCGATGTCCTGTTGCTCTGTTCGGATGGGCTTTCGAATCTGGTGGAGGACGATGAACTCCAGGGGTTCCTGGAGCAGGCGCGCGGTGCGCGGGCGCAGCAGGACGTGTCCGCGGCCGTGGACGCGATGATTGAACTTGCGCTCGACCGGGGCGGGACGGACAACGTCACCGCACTCGTCGCGGTGCATCGAGAGGAGGACACCATCGGATGACGGCGCGCGTGCTCGGGGGTCGTTACCGTCTCGAACAGAAAATCGGCGAAGGCGGCATGGCGGAAGTGTACCGCGCCATCGACACGCTCCTCGATCGCATGGTGGCTGTGAAGATGTTGCGCAGCCAGTACGCGGAGGATGAGGAGTTCGTTCGCCGCTTTCGTCAGGAGGCGCAAGCTGCTGCGCGCCTGTCCCATCCGAACATCGTCAACGTGTACGATGTGGGCGTCGAGGACGGCCAGCAGTACATCGTGATGGAGTACGTGGACGGTCCCACGCTGAAGGACGTGATCGTCGAGCGCGCGCCGCTCCCGGTCGAGGACGTGATCCGCATCAGCAAGCAGATCTGCTCGGCCTTGCAGCACGCGCACGAGTTAAACGTCGTTCACCGCGACATCAAGCCACACAACATTCTCCTGACGAAGAGCGGACAGGTGAAAGTCGCCGACTTTGGCATTGCCCGGGCCGCGACCGGTCAGACCATCGCTCGTCGGCAGGCGACGACGGTGCTCGGCTCGGTTCACTATTTCTCGCCTGAGCAGGCGAGAGGGGCTCCGACCGACGCGAAAAGCGACATCTATTCCCTCGGCGTCGTGATGTACGAGATGTTGACGGGCAAACTCCCGTTTGAGGGGGACTCGCCCGTGAGCGTCGCGCTCAAGCACCTGAGGGACCCATTCGTGGAGCCGCGCCAGCTGAACAAGGACATTCCGCAGAGCGTGGAGAACATCGTTCTGCGTTGCCTCGTCAAGGAGCCGGAAGGCCGCTACCCGAACATGGCCGCGGTGATGGCCGATCTCGACACCGCGCTTGCGCGCCCGAACGTCCCCAAGTTCGTCCCGTCGAACGGCATGGACGACAACACCATCGTGGTGCCCGCGATGGGGGATCGCCTGAGCGAGGCCCTGAAATCGGCGGAAGCTCAGGGCGGCCGTGAAGACGCGGGCGAAGCGCGCGCTTCCAAACCTCCGATGGCGCCGTGGAAGCGGGCGAGTCTGATTGCGGGCATTGTGGTGTTGTCCTTGGCGGCGCTCGGCCTCGGAGGCTATGCCGCCATCGTGATTGTGACGAGGCTCCTCACCGTGCCAAACGTCGAGTTGCCTTCCGTCGTCGGCAAGCCCGTCGCCTCGGCCGTGGCCACGCTGGAAGCGGCAGGCTTCTCCAGGCAGCAGATTCAAGAGAAGTTTGAGCCGAATCTCAAGGCCGCGTCCGGTATCGTGTATCAACAATCGCCTGCGGGCAACACGCAGGTCAAAAAGACACGAGACATTACGCTGTACGTGAGCCAGGGCGCGCCGAAGGTCGCGGTTCCCGATGTGACCAACGAGCCCGTTGATCAGGCGAAACAGGCGCTCGTGAGCGCGGGCTTCTCGGCCAACAACATCGTCGTACAGACGGAGACGAGCACGTCGGTTCCGTCCGGTGACGTGATCTCGAGCGATCCGGCGCCAGGGGTCCAGGTCCCCATCACCTCCAAGATCACGCTCACCGTGAGCCAGCAGCAATACGTGACGGTGCCCAAGCTCGTGGGCCTCACGCTTCAACAGGCGGAGGCGGCGATTCAGGCGGCTGGGCTGACCCTGGGAACGGTGACGCCGAGCGATCTCGTCAACCAGAATCCGCTGGTCTCCTACGCGTATCCTTACATTCAAGGGGATCAGGTGCCGGTGGGATCGACCATCAACCTGTACGTCGTGCCGAACCCCGCCTCCGTCCCACCGTCGAGTGGCACGGGCAACGCGACCGGAAATTCGGCAAACGGCGGGGCGCAAAATGAGACCGGCAATGCGTCGTCGACGTCGAACGGCAGCGGGGCCGACAATGGGGTGGCGGAGAACGGTGCCAGCGGTGCCCCAGCCAACGCGACGCTGACCACCACGCAGCCCTCGCCCAAGCCCCAGCCGCCTGGGCATGCGCCGTCCGGTCCAGGGAAGCACAAAGGGCTTTGAGGAGGAGCGCGGTGAGAGAAGGGCGTATCATTCGCGCCATCAGCGGCTTTTTTGACGTGTACGACGATGGCGAGGTCCGCCGTTGCCGAGCGCGCGGCGTGTTCAAGGTCAAGGGGACCACGGTCCTGGTGGGGGATTTTGTCCGCTATGAGCCCGTGGGGGCACAGGAAGGCATCATCCGCGAGGTGCTCCCTCGGCGCACGGAATTGATCCGCCCGCCTATCGCGAACGTCGATCACGTCGTTGTGGCGTGTTCCTTTGTGACGCCAGACCTCAATTTCTATATGCTGGACAAGACGCTGGTTCAGGCCAGCGTGTCGGGCGTGGAACCGACGATTGCGTTCACCAAGGCCGATTTGGTGCCGGCGGATCGCGCGGCGGCGACGGTCGACCTCTATCGCCGCCTCGGCTACGAGGCCATCGCCGTGGCGGCGAAACAGGGCGAAGGCGTGAACCTCCTTCGGGCGCGGCTGCAGGGGCGCGTGACGGTTCTCGCCGGACCGTCCGGCGCGGGCAAGTCGACGCTCGCCAACGCGCTTGCGCCGGGCATTTCGTTCAAAACCGGCGAGGTGAGCGAGAGGATTGGACGAGGTCGGCAGACCACGCGGCACGTGGAACTGGTGCGGCTGGACGACGTCACCTGGATGGCCGACGCCCCCGGATTCAGCCAGCTTCAGCTGCCCGTGGCGTCGCGCGAGGTGAGGCTCCACTTTCCGGAGTTCCGTCGTTTCGCGCAGGAATGTGCCTATCGGGATTGCCTCCATGTGGATGAAGACAACTGTGCGGTGAAACGGGCGGTCGAGGATGGCCGCCTTCCCGCCACTCGCTACACCTCCTACAGGCAGCTGTATGAGGAAGCGCGCGAACAGGAGTTGAACGCGTACTGATGAAAACGCCGGTCATTGCTCCTTCCATTCTGTCGTCGGACTTCGCCAGGCTGCGCGAAGAGGTCGACGAAGTCATCCGGGCTGGTTGCGACTGGATTCACATCGATGTGATGGACGGCCATTTTGTACCCAATCTCACCATCGGTCCTCCCGTGGTGAAGGCGCTGAGGCAACACTTCCAAGCGACGTTCGATGTGCACCTGATGGTGGAGTCGCCCGAGCGATGGATCCAAGCCTTTGTGGACGCGGGCGCCGACATGCTGACCGTGCACTATGAAGCGACCCCGCACGTCCATCGCGCGCTGCAGATGATTCGCGAGTGCGGCAGACGAGCGGGCCTCGCGCTCAATCCGGGGACGTCTCCGGATGGGTTGTCGTACCTTCTCGCCGACGTCGATCTCGTCCTCGTCATGACGGTAAATCCGGGCTTTGGCGGACAGTCGCTCGTGCCGAGCACGCTGGCCAAGGTCGCGGAAGTTCGGCGGATGTTGGACGACGCCGGCCGACACGACGTGCACGTGCAGGTGGACGGCGGCATTCACCCAGGCACCATCCGTCAGGCCCGAGACGCGGGCGCCGATGTGTTTGTCGCCGGATCGGCCGTGTTTGGCGAACCCAATCGCGCCCTCGCCATCGAGGCGCTGCGCGCGGCGCTTCGCGAGTAACGTGAATCGGTGAGCTCGTCCTGGCACATTTCGACAGAAGGCGCATATACATAGCTAGCGACAGACGCCTATGCCCTCGAGGCAGAGCGGGACTTGCGGCGGGTCAGACTCCGCTCCGACAATGGCGCAGGTTGTTCGAGGGGGGTAGAGGTCGTGAAGGTCTACACCATCAAATTGCCGCGCTTTCTGGGCGGAATTGTGAAGGCTGTGCTGAGCACGTTTACGAAGGACGAGTGAGGCGACATCAGAAGAGCACTCGCGTGAAACGTCCATACAAGGGCACAAAGAAAAAAGCACCAGAGAGGTGCTTTTTTCTTGTTTCAGATAGCGCGCTTCACCTTGCCTGCCTTGAGGCAGCGGGTGCAGACGCGGATGCGCTTCACCGAGCCGTCCACTTCGGCACGCACCGTCTGCAGGTTCGGATACCAGCGCCGCTTCGTCAGAATGTGGGAGTGGCTGATCTTGTTGCCGACTTGCGGCCCCCGGCCACACACTTCACAACGGCGAGCCATTTGCGCACCTCCATTCCTCGAATTGTATGGAAAGGAAGCCTCACGCATGGGCCAAAGCGTGACGAACCTCGCCTAGCTTAGCACATTCCCCGAGAATCCCGCAACCGTCCTTCCAGGCGTCTTTCCGGGTATAGTACAATGAGGAAGAGTTGTGCCGCCGCGGCGGCGTTCACGGGGAGGGCGGCGCGTTGTCGCTCAGATCGCTGTCCGTACGCGTCCTTCCGGGCGTGGGCCCGCAGAAGGAGCGAGCACTTGAAGCGCTGGGCATTCGAACCATCGACGACCTGTTGCACACGTATCCGTTTCGGTATGACGAGCGAGCAGACAAGCCTTTTCCTGAGTGGAGCGACGGGGATCGCGTCACGGCGCGCGCGGTCGTCGAGGGGCCTGTGCAGGTGAGGTGGCGCGGTTCCAAGTCCATCATGACCGCGCGCGTGCGCGTGGACGGCCAGTACCCGGTCGTCTGCCTTTGGTTTTCGCAGCATTACCTGCGCTCGAAGTTAACCGACGGGCGGCTCATCGTGGTCACCGGCAAGTGGAACGAAGCGATGCGCCGCCTCGTCGTGAGTGAGACATCCTTCGGCGGGGCCCAAGCGCCCGCTTGGGTACCCGTGTACCGCGCGAGCAAAGATCTGTCGTCGAAGGCCATCCACCAGCTGATCCTGAAGGCGCTGGAGCAGTACGCGGACGACATCCCGGAGTCGCTGCCGTATGCGCTCGTGCGCAAGTACCGGCTTTGGACGCACCGCGATGCGCTCTTCGGCATCCATCGGCCCACATCGCCCGAGGACGTGCGTCAGGCCCGGCGCCGGCTCGTGTTCGAGGAATTCCTTTTGTTCCAAATTCAGCTGCAGTGGCTTCGTTCGAAGCGCGAGGAGCCCGCAGGACGCGCGCAGCCCGTGCCGCGCGATGCGCTGGCGAGGTTCGAGGCCCTTCTCCCCAGCCCGATGACCAATGCGCAGCGGCAGGCGTGCGAGGACATCCTGCGAGACCTCGAGCGGCCTGTGCCCATGGCGCGGCTGATTCAGGGAGACGTCGGGTCGGGCAAGACGTGGGTGGCGCTTTTCGCCTGCTTCGCGGTTCACCTCGCCCGCGGTCAGTCGGCGCTCATGGCGCCCACCGAAATTCTCGCGGAACAGCACGCGAAGCTCGCGCGGCAGTTGCTCGAGCAAGCCGGTGTGCGCGTCGAGCTTCTGACGGGCTCGGTGACGGGGCGCGAGCGGGATCGCGTCTTGCAAGGTCTCGCCTCCGGGGACGTGTCGCTTGCCGTCGGCACGCACGCCCTTCTGTCGGAGGGCGTGGAGTTTCGCGATCTCGCCCTCCTCGTCACCGATGAGCAGCATCGGTTCGGTGTCGCACAGCGCGCGCGGTTGCGCGAGAAGGGCCGGGCGCCCGACGTTCTCATGCTGTCGGCGACCCCCATTCCGCGGACGCTGGCGCTCGCCATTTACGGCGACATGGATGTGTCCGTCCTGAACGAGTTACCGAAGGGCCGAAAGCCCATCCAGACCCTCGCGGTGCGGTCGAGCGAAGACGAGGCCGTCTTTCGCCTTATCCGCAGGGAGTTGGCACGCGGGCGCCAGGCCTACGTCGTCGCGCCGGCCATCGAGGCGGGCGATCGCGACGACGTTGCGTCCGTGACCGAGTTGTACGAGCGCGTGCGCGAACACCTGGCGGGATTTCGCGTGGAACTTTTGCACGGGCGCATGCCAAGCGCGGAGAAGGAGCGCATCATGCGCGCCTTTCGCGACGGAGACATCCACGCGCTCGTCGCGACCACCGTGATTGAGGTCGGCATCGACGTGCCGAATGCCACCGTGATGGCCATCTACGGCGCGGAGCGGTTCGGCTTGGCGCAACTGCATCAGCTCCGTGGGCGCGTCGGGCGCGGGCCGCATTCAAGCTACTGCCTGCTGATTCACGACGCATCGTCCGAGGCGGCCCGCGCGCGCATCGAGACCATGCTGCACACGAACGACGGGTTTGAGATCGCCGAGCGAGACCTGGAACTGCGCGGGCCCGGGGAGCTGTTCGGCCTGAAGCAGAGCGGCCTTCCCGAGTTCGCGTTGGGCGATCTCGCCCGCGATTATCGGATCATGGAGGTCGCGAGAGAGGAGGCGCTCGCGTTGATTCGGCGCGACGATTTTTGGTATGCCCCGTGGGCTATGGGCCTGCGGAACGCGCTCAAGGAGGCCATGGACAAGGTTTCGTATCGAGACTGATGGCCACCACGAGTGGATCGAAGTGACATCTATAATTCCACTTCCCCCGAACATACTACGGTACACCAGGGGGAGGTGAAGGGTGATGGCAAACCAAAGCGGCAGCAACAAGGTGCTCGTGCAAGGCGCCAACCGCGCGCTGGATCAGATGAAGTACGAGATCGCGACGGAGTTCGGCGTTCAGCTCGGCCCCGACACGACTGCCCGTCAAAATGGCTCGGTCGGGGGCGAGATCACCAAGCGCTTGGTGGCCTATGCCGAGCAACAGCTTGCGGGTCACTGACGGGTGTGACGACGAGGGTTGGCGTGAGCCAACCCTCGTCGCGTGATGAAGCGCCATCCCACGCACTATAATGGGACTTGACCGTGCAATGCATGTGAGAGGCGGGATGGCATATTCGTATAACGAGAGCGGCCTTGTACGCCTTTCCGAAACGCGCGTACACGTTTTGCCTCCGGCATTTTGTGGACTCTGAGATCAGTCGCAGGGCCATACCGTGGTTCATTCGTCACTACAACGTCGAGCTTCGCGAGATTGCGAAAGACCTGTCTGACTACCGAACCCTCGGCGAGTTCTTTACTCGCCAGCTGCGACTCGGCGCGCGGCCTATTGAAGACGGCATCACGTCGCCGACGGACGGACTCGTGCAGGAAGTGGGAGGCCTCGAGGGAGGCCGCCGCCTCTTTGTGAAAGGGTCGCTGTTCAACCTCAGGCAGTTGGTTCAGGATAATGGTCTTGCGGAGGAGTTGTCGGGCGGGCAGAGCGTGACGGTGTACCTGAGCCCGCGCGACTACCATCGCATCCACGCGCCGGTGGAGTGCGCGCCAGAGCAGGTGTGGAGGATTCCGGGATCGCTCTATCCGGTCAATCCGGCAGCCACGCGCGTCATGCCCGGCCTGCTGGCGAGAAATGAGCGAGTCGTGACGCGGTTTTCCTCGCCCTGGGGCCCGTTTGTCATGGTGATGGTGGGCGCCTGCGGAGTCGGCACCATTCGCCTTCGGTACGCCGTGAACCGAGGGCGGCAGTTGAACCTGATCCCTGGCCAAGCGTATCGAAGAGGTGAAGAAATCGGCCATTTCGCGCTCGGTTCGACCGTTTTGGTTCTTTTCCCGTCGTCTTGGGCCCTGGAGTGGTCGGTGGCCGTTGGCGATCATGTGCGCATGGGACAGAATCTAGCAAAGATAGCCATGGGTCAAAAGGGTTAGGAAGAACCTCGTACTTGCTGCACCGATCGAAAACTTGTACATTGGTAGGGAAGTCAGTAGTGCTAGCGGAATGTTGGGGTGAAGGCATAACGTGAAGATTATCATTGCTGGCGGTGACGGGTTTTGCGGATGGCCAACGGCGCTCCACTTCTCCGAGCGCGGACATGAGGTAGCCATCGTGGACAACTGCATCCGCCGCGAGTGGGACAAGGAACTCGGGACCCGCTCGCTGACGCCCATCGCCACGATTCAGGAGCGTCTGGCGGCTTGGAAAGAAATCACGGGCAAAGACATCAAGCTGTATTATGGCGATCTGCAGGATTACGCGTTTGTTCGCCACGTCTTCGAGGATTTCCAGCCGGAGGCGTTTGTCCACTTCGCGGAGCAGCGCTCGGCCCCGTACTCCATGATCGATCGCGATCACGCCGTGTTCACGCAGGTGAACAACGTGGTGGGGACGCTGAACGTCCTATTCGCCATCAAAGAGACGGTGCCGGACTGCCACCTCATCAAATTGGGAACAATGGGCGAATACGGAACCCCCAACATTGACATTGAAGAGGGGTACATTCGGATTCAGCACAAGGGCCGCGAGGACGTGCTGCCGTACCCGAAGCAGCCCTTCTCGTTCTACCACCTTTCGAAGGTGCACGACAGCCACAACATCATGTTCGCGTGCAAGGCGTGGGGCATCCGCGCGACGGATCTGAACCAAGGCGTGGTATATGGGCTGTGGACGGACGAGACGCGCCGAGACGAGCGCCTGTACAATCGCGTCGACTATGACGGCGTGTTCGGCACCGCGCTCAACCGGTTCTGCGTGCAGGCGGCGGTCGGCCACCCGCTCACGGTCTACGGAAAGGGCGGACAGACCCGCGCGTTCCTGGACATTCGAGACACGCTGCAGTGCATTGAACTTGCGGCGCTCCATCCGGCGGATCGCGGCGAATTTCGCGTCTTCAATCAGTTCACGGAGCAGTTCTCCGTGCTGCAACTCGCCGAGCGCGTGCAGAAGGTGGCCCGAGAGATGGGGCTCGAGGCGAACATCGAGCACCTGCCCAACCCGCGCGTCGAGAAAGAGGAGCATTATTACAACGCCGTCCACACGAAGCTTCTGGATCTCGGCCTGAAGCCGCACTATCTGTCGGACGAGCTCATCCGCGAGCTCATCGAGACGGCGACGCGGTATCGCGATCGCGTCGATTTCGACGTGATTCGCCCGAAAGTGACCTGGAGGTAACGGTGAGCATGAGGATCGCGATGTTTACGGAGACGTTTCTGCCGTCGACCGACGGAATTGTCACCAGGCTCTGTGCGACGCTCAAGTACTTGGAGCGCGAGGGCCACGAGGTGCTGCTGTTTGCCCCGTCGGGATCGCCGGAGACCTACGCTTCCGCAACCATCGTCGGGATCCCTGCGATGCCGTTCATCCTGTATCCGGAAAAACGGTACTCGTTGCCGCTGCCGCGAATCGGCAAACATCTGCGAGCATTTCGGCCGGATCTCATCCACGTGGTGAATCCGGCGTTTCTCGGCATCGGGGGCATCTACTACGCTTGGAAGTCCCATCTGCCGCTTGTCGCCTCGTATCACACCAACGTGCCGGCCTACGCTCGCCATTACAAGCTCGAGTTTCTCGAGCCTCTCCTGTGGTGGTACTTCCGGACGCTCCACAACCGGGCTCACCTCAACCTCGCCACGTCCCGCGCGACGCTGCGAGAGCTGGAGCGCCAGGGGTTTCAGAATCTGGAGCTCTGGGAGCGCGGCGTGGATGTGGCGCTGTTCCGAAACGCGCCGTACAGCGAGGAGATGCGCCGCCGCCTCGCGCCCGACGCCCAACCGGGCGATCGCGTCCTGTTGTACGTGGGGCGCTTGGCGTCCGAAAAGAATATCGAGCGCATGCGCCCGGTGTTGGACGCCATTCCGAACCTCTACCTGGCCATCGTGGGTGACGGCCCGCACCGCCCTGAACTCGAGCGCGTGTTTGCCGGGACGCGGACCCACTTTACCGGGTATCTCCACGGGGAAGCGTTGGCGCAAGCGTATCGCGCCGCAGACGCCTTCTTGTTTCCGTCGACGACCGAGACCCTCGGGCTGGTCTTGTTCGAGGCGATGGCCGCTGGGCTTCCCATCGTGGCCGCGGACAGCCCTCCCACGCGCGAGGTCCTCGAAGACGGGCGGGCGGGGTTCATCTTCGATCCGAATTCCACAGAGTCCCTGATTGCGATCGTCGATCTCGTGATGCGCGACGAGGCGAAGCGAGAGGCGGTTCGGCGGCGGGGACTGGCCATTGCGGAGGAGTTGGACTGGGAGGGACCGAGCAAACAATTGCTCGGTCACTACGAGCGCGTCCTGCAGTCGTTTGGCGTCGTCGCGGGCGCCGTCACCGGCACCCGCTGACGGCGCCTCACGCTTATTACGGGAGATGAGAGGCGATGTCCGCCTCGATGCGGCGGGCGATGCGGAGGAGTCGGCCGTCGGCATTGGGTTTCCCCACAATTTGAAGCCCCATCGGCAAGCCCGAAACTTGGCCGGCCGGGATGGAGATGGCCGGTGCCCCCGATAGGTTCCACGGGTTGGTGAATCGCGTAAGGAGCGGCCGCACGGCGCGCGCCTCTCCATGAATCCACACGGTCGTCTCCCCAATGCGCGGCGCCGGAATGGGCGTCGTCGGCAGCAGAATGCAATCGTACTGAGAGAACCAGCTGCGGACGGCATGCTGGAACCGGGCGCGGAAGCGCAAACTCTCCGCGTACGCCCACGTTTCCACGCGCGCACCGTCCTCCAGACGCTCCCGCACATCCGCGCCGTACGCGTCTTTGTGCTCCGCGAGCCACGTTCGATGCGTCGCGTACGCCTCGGCCCCCAAAATGTTGCTCTGGTGTCGGGCGATCTCGTCGGCGTCGAGCTCGATGGATCCTGCGAGTTCGATCATGCCGCGGCTCTGCAGGACGTGGACGAGGCTGTCAAACCACGCGGACACTTCGGGCGCGGCAAACCGGCTGACCAAGCCGGGAACAAGAGCGACCCGAAGGCGCAAAGCGGGAGGCGGCGGCGACAGCCATCGGTCCGGGTCGATGCCCGCCATCACCGCGGTGACGATGGCCGCATCCTCGACGCAGTTCGCCAGCGTCCCGACGTGATCGAGCGTCGGGGCGAGCGGAAGCACGCCGTCCGTGGGGACGAGGCCGTACGATGGCTTGAACCCGACGCAGCCGGTGAGCGCAGCTGGGATGCGAACGCTGCCTCCGGTGTCGGTGCCCACGCTGGCCTGCGCCATCCCGCCCACGACGGAGGCGGCGCTGCCGCCGCTGGAGCCGCCGGTGATCCGACTCGGATCGCGCGGGTTGCGCGCGGGGCCGAAGTGCGGGTTCTCGTTGGTCACGCCAAAGGCAAATTCGTGTAGGTGGGCTTTTCCGACGATGATCGCGTGGGCGCGCTGGAGCCTCGTCACGCACAGTGCGGTGCTATCCGGCACGTGCTCCCGAAAGCGGCCGTGCCCATAGGTGGTCGGCAGAAACGAGGTGTCGATGAGGTCCTTCACGCTGATGGGGATGCCCGCGAGCGGTCCGAGGCCTTCGGGAAACCGCTCGGCGAGTTGGTCAAGGGCATGCGCCTGCTGGCGGCTCATCTCGGTGGCCACGCACAGGAGCGCGTTCAATTTCCCGTTTTCGCGCTGGATGGCGCCAAGCCACTGCGCGAGCAGGGCCGAGGCGGAGAGGCCGCGGCCGAGACTTGCTACTTGCTGGCGAATGGTGGGGCTTATGATTGACAACGCCATCGCCTCCGTCCTCCAAAGCTCAACGTGCAAGAAACGTGCCTAGGACGATTATAGCGGACGCGCGCTGGGGTATGCGGGAAGGTGACCGGGTGAAGACGAAATGGGCCCCGCGCCGGGTTTGCGCGAGGCCCTGCGTCAGCATCGCCTGACGCGTTCTGGGAGAGGAGAAACCGGAGGAAGAGTGGATGGGGATCGCCTCTTCGCACTCGGTTGCCACAACAGCTGTCGCCGTTGTCGTTCACAGAATGTCCAAAACCAGGAACGGATATACGTCGCGTTGGCGCTCGCTTCGCGATGTGATACGTTGGTGCAGAGAACAGTGGCATGGTTTCCTGAGAGGAGAAGAGGCATGCGGATCATTGCGGGCAGATGGCGCGGCATCCCGCTCGAGTCGCCGAGGGGGAGCGCGGTTCGGCCCACGACGGACCGCGTGAAGGAGTCGATGTTCAATCTGATCCCGCATCAATTGGAGGGACTCGTCATCGACCTGTTCGCGGGGACGGGTGCGCTCGGCATCGAGGCGCTGAGCCGTGGCGCATCGAGGGCCATCTTTGTGGACAAGGATTCGCGTTCGGCGCGGCTCGTGCGGCGCAACCTGGACCGCGTCGGCGCCCTCTCGCAGGCGGAGGTTTGGGTAGTGGATTGGGCGCGCGCCCTTCGGCGCTTCGAGGCGTCGGAGGAGTCCGCCACCTACGTCTTCGTGGACCCGCCGTATGATGCGTGTCTGTGGGTGCCGGTGCTTCGCGCGCTGCCAGCCGCCCGCATTTTGGGGGGTGTCGTGTGCGAGCTGCCCGCCTCGCTTGACCTGCCCGACGAGGTGGGCGACTTTGTCCTCGACAAGGCGCGGCGGTACGGCGACATTGCGGTTCGGATTTACCGGAGCCGATTTGGCGTAGAGATATAGGAGGGGTCTTCATGCGCAAAGCTGTGTACCCTGGCACATTTGATCCCATCACGCTCGGGCACGTGGACGTGATCGCGCAGGTCGCGCCGCTCTTTGATGAACTCGTGGTCGCGGTGCTGCACAATCCGTCGAAGCGCCCATGGTTCGATCTCGACGAGCGGCTCGACATGATCCGGGAGGCCGTCCTTCCCTATCCCCACGTACGCGTGGACGCGTTCAGCGGCCTCTTGGTGGACTACTGCCGCTCGTCCGGCATTCTGTGCGTCGTGCGCGGCGTGCGCAATCACATCGACCTCCAGAACGAGATGGCCATGGCGCAAATGAACCGGGCGCTGTGCGAGGATCTCGTCACGCTCTTCGTCCCGACTTCGCCCGAGTGGTCCTTCGTGAGCTCGTCGCTCGTGAAGGACGTGGCGATGCACGGTGGCGATGTGTCGCGGTTCGTGACGCCGCGGGTGGCCGATGCCCTTGCCGAGCGCGCGGGGAGACTGGCGAATCGCCATGTCTGACGCGCGGCGCATGCGGGACAACGTCAAGGTGGGCGTCGCCCTCGGCTCTGGCGGCGCCAAGGGATTTGCCCATATCGGCGTGTTGCTCGCGCTCGCCGAGCACGGCGTCCCGGTGCACGCCATCGCCGGATCGAGCATGGGGGCGCTCGTGGCGGGCGTGTACGCGATGGGGGTGCCACCGCGGGTCATGCGCGCCCTCGCGGTTCACCTGAGGCGGCGGCATTGGCTCGATTTCACCGTCCCCAAGATGGGTTTCATCCAGGGCGAAAAGGTGCGCGCCGTGGTGGCCACCATGACCCGCCAGGGGACGTTCGCCGACACAGTCATTCCGCTCGCCATCGTGGCGACGGACCTCATCCAGCGCCGGTTGGTGGTGTTCCGATCGGGCCTCATCGCCGACGCCGTTCGGGCGAGCATTTCGATTCCCGGCGTGTTTGTTCCCGTCGTGCGCGATGGCGCCGTGTACGTCGACGGCGGGGTACTGGAGCGCGTCCCTGTGCAGGCGTGCTGGGATCTCGGCGTCGATCTCGTCATCGCCGTGGACGTCGGCGTGACCCCCAGAGGCACCCCGCCCACCTCGGCGATGGACGTGATCATGCAGAGCCTCGAGCTGATGCAGGAAGAAGCGCTGCGCACGCGCAACCGTGGAGCAAGCCTGACGCTCGTGCCGAAGGTGTCTCACATCGGGACGGCGCAGTTTCAGCGCGCAGCCGAGGCCATCGATCTCGGCTACCAGGCGGCGGTGGCGAATTTGGATCAGATCTGGGATGCCATTGACCGCGCGGGCGCCTTTGTGTCATAACAGCAGTGTCGGCGTCGGCTGGCGCGGCAG
>NZ_BCRQ01000020.1 GCF_001552675.1 Alicyclobacillus sendaiensis NBRC 100866 | reverse complement strand
GGAGAAGCCATGTTTGCATCACCATTTCTCAAACTTGAAGTTGGCCAGACAGCATTCGTTGCGATAGAGTCAAACTAGAACGTACATCGAAATCGCATTCGATATGACAAACCCGTTGCTTTGCGCGAAATGGGGTAACACGATTGGCTCTCAAGCTCCCGAAAAACGCCGTGACCTGTATTGTGGCTGAGCCTCTTTTTGTGATTCCCTACAACATGTATACCACATATGCGTCCGTCTACATGTTGCAACAGGGCCTGTCGAGCGTGCAACTCGGGTGGTTTACGACCATGAACTTGGTCGTTCAAATGATATCTGCCGCGGCTAGCGGATATCTCACAGACCGAATGGGGCGCCGTACAGCTCTGTGGGTGTTCGACGTCCTCAGTTGGTCGTGTGCGACACTCCTTTGGGCCATTTCGCACACCTGGATTGGATTTGGCCTTGCATTTCTCCTGAACGGATTGCAACGCATTCCGACGACGGCATGGTATTGCTTGCTCACCGAGGACACGCCCCCTCTCCAGCGAACGCGCGTCTTCACGCTGTTGCAGGTAGTCTCGACCGTCGCTGGCTTTTTGGCGCCGCTATCAGGCTACCTCGTGCACCGTCTAGGTTTGGTGCCCGCAACGCGAATCTTGTACACATACGCGTTTGTGAGCATGACGCTGATGATTGTCCTCAGGCACCTAGGACTCCGCGAGACGTCCATTGGACTTCAACGCCTGGCGGAAGCGCGGCCGTGGAATCTATCGGAGGAGATTCGCCGTATGGGGCGCGTGATCCGCGCGATTCAACAGAACAGAAACCTGTTCTGGCTGTTCAGTCTTTACGTCCTGTGGAATATTCAGGCGTCCATTCGCTCCACGTTCATCCCCGCCTACCAGATGGATGGCCTCATGATTCCTGCCTGGCTGATGGGCACACTCCCTGCCCTTTCGTCCCTCGTGATGGCGATTTGCCTCGTGTTATGGGCCTCGCGATTCCAGGACCATCATGGCTACCGGTGGATGCACCTCGGGCTGGCGCTCCTCACGGTCTCCGCCCTGCTTCTATGCATGTCTCCACCGCGTTCGTTGGCGCCAACACTCATGTCGACCGCCCTGGCGGCTGCTGGCACGGTGTTTGCAAATCCGTTTGTGGAGTCCATGGTGGCCAACGCGCTTGACGACAGCGAACGCTCCACAAGTCTCGCTGTGCTCAACACACTCATCCTACTCTGCAGTTCACCCGCCGGCGCAATAGCGGGCTACCTGTACGCCTGGCACCCCCGTTCGACCGCCGTCTGGACCGCCATCGTGATGGCTGCAAGTATGGTTTGCGTTGAAGCCGCCCGCCGCTTGACCAGACCCACGCCAACTCATCCCGTTCAGTAGACTTTTCGCGCAAATTAGTTTACGTTGAGCTCAAATGTTATACATTCATCCGAAGGGAAGTGGTGGCTTGGTCGCTCGAACCGCCAATCACTCATCCGTACAACTTCAGTCCCCCTTCTGGTCTCGCTATCAGGAACTCGTGCGCGAAACCGTCCTGCCTTACCAGTACGACATCCTGAACGATCGCGTCCCCGGCGTGGAGCCGAGCGGTGCCATCCGCAATTTCCGCATCGCCGCTGGCCTTGAGTCCGGTACCTTTACGGGCATGGTGTTCCAGGACAGCGATGTGGCGAAGTGGCTCGAAGCCGTGGGCCACGCCCTGAAGACCAAGCGCGATTCGGCGCTGGAACAGATGGCGGATGACGTGATCGATCTCGTCGTCGCTGCGCAGCAGCCCGACGGCTACCTGAACACCTACTTCACGATTCAGGAGCCAGGCAAGCGCTTCACCAACCTCATGGATTGCCACGAGCTGTACTGCGCGGGCCACATGATGGAAGCGGCCGTCAGCTACTACGAGGCGACGGGCAAGTGCAAGCTGCTCGACGCGATGTGCCGCTTCGCCGATCTCATCGCCGACACCTTCGGGCCAGGTGAAGGCCAGATTCACGGCTACGATGGGCACCAGGAAATTGAGCTCGCGCTCGTGAAACTGTACGGCGCCACGGGGGAGAAGCGCTATCTCGATCTCGCTCGCTACTTCCTCGACGCCCGCGGCACGGAACCGAATTTCTTCTTGCAAGAATGGGAGCAGCGAGGGGGAAAGTCATTCTGGTGGCCGTGGATGAAGGAGCCGGATCTCGCCTATTACCAAGCGCACAAACCGGTGCGTGAGCAGGACGTGGCGGTGGGCCACGCGGTGCGCGCGATGTACATGTACACCGCTATGGCGGACGTCGCGAAACTCACGGGCGACGACACGCTGGCCCAAGCCTGCGAGCGGCTGTGGAAAGACGTCACGCGGCGCCAGATGTACATCACGGGAGCCGTCGGATCGACCCATCAGGGCGAGGCCTTCACGTGTGACTATGATCTTCCGAACGAGACCGCGTATGCGGAGACGTGCGCATCGGTGGGTCTCATCTTCTTCGCCAAGCGCATGCTCGATCTCGCCCCCCGCGCCGAGTACGCCGACGTCATGGAGCGCGCGCTCTACAACACGGTCATCGGCAGCATGGCCCAGGATGGCAAGCATTACTGCTACGTCAACCCGCTCGAGATCTGGCCGCGCGCGAATGAGGCCAATCCTGATCGGCGGCACGTGAGGCCCACGCGGCAGGCGTGGTTTGGCTGCGCTTGCTGTCCGCCAAACGTGGCGCGGCTTCTGATGAGCCTCGGCGATTACGTGTACACGTGGGACGAAACACGCCGGACGCTCTATGTGCACCTGCACATCGGGAGCGACATCGCGTGGCGCGTGGACGGTGGGCACGTGCAGATGAAACAGCGGTCGGATGTGCCCTGGCAGGGGCGGACCACGTTGCGGTTCAGGTGCCCGGACGGATCGCGCCACTTCTCCCTCGCGGTGCGCATGCCGTCGTGGTGTGCGGGTGATCCGGTCATCCGGTTGAATGGCGAGCAGTTGCCGATCACGGACGTGCGAATGGAACACGGGTACGCCGTCCTGGAGCGGACGTTTGCGGACGGGGACGAGATTTCCCTGGAGTTCCCGATGCGCGCGCGTTTCGTGATGGCTCATCCCGAGCTCCGCGCCGCAAGCGGCATGGTGGCCATCGAGCGCGGCCCACTGGTGTACTGCGTCGAGGAGGCCGATCACGGCCCCAACCTCGCCGCGCTGTCCGTCGATCTCGACGCGCCGCTGGCGGAGGTGCCTTGCCGAATTGCAGGCGTGGATGCCATTGCGCTGGAATGCGACGCGTTTCGGCGCGACGAGGCGGCGTTTGGAGATGGCGCCCTGTACCGGCCGGCCACGGAGGAGGCTCGCCAGGAGCAGAGGGTGAAGATCCGCGCCATCCCGTATTTCCTCTGGGGAAACCGCGGCCAGGGCGAGATGCGCGTCTGGCTCAGGTGGCGCTGAAGGCGGCGCTAAGACTCAAAGGCCCCCGCAGGCGCTTCGGCCTGCCGGGGGCGATGCGTCATTTGAACACCTTGAACCGCTCTTCCACGGGCTGAATCTGCTTGTCACGCGGCGCGTTTTCCGGCGAGCCAAACGGCATCTGCGCCACGAGCCGCCATGTCGCAGGCAGCTTCCATTCCGCCTTCACGCGATCCTCCACGACGTTGTAGTGCTGCAGGCTCGCGCCGTAGCCATACGCCTCGAGCACCACCCAGACCGCGTACTGGTGCATAGCGTTGGTGTGCTCGGCCCAGACCGGGAACTTGTCCTGGTTGGCCGGGAACTTTTGCTGAAACGACTCGATCACGGCCTGATCCTCAAAAAAGAGCACCGTGCCGTAGCCGCCCCGGAATCCGCCGAGGCGCGCGGAGACCGCGTCCAGTTGCTCTGGGGCCACCACCGCGCGCATCACGTCGTGGACAATGTCCCAGAACTTCTCGTGCGCCGCGCCGAGGAGCAGCACGAGGCGCGTGGACTGCGAATTGTACGCGGACGGCATGTGCTTCACGATGTCCGCGAGAATTTGCTCAAGCTCGTGATCGGCGAGCGGAGATTTCTTTCCGACCGTGTGAATCGAGCGGCGATCTCGAATGGCGTCAAGGAATCCCTTCTCCGTCGTCACAGGCATGTGCTTTCCCTCCACTCATTTCTCTTTGAATTCGTAAGCAGGATATCACCCGGAAGCCTATCCATTGTAGCCCAGGCGCATGTGAAAATCACCCGCACCGGTCGTCGATCATGGCGAAAGCCACAAGGGGCGTGCCCCTTGTGGCTCTGCCTGTCCTCGGACGCCCGAGCGTCACTTCACCGGCTGTGGCTCGTCCTCCACGTCCGAGGGCGAATCTTCGTCTGTTGGCTCGTCACCCGGCGACTCGGCCGCCGCATCTTGCTCGGCTTCGCGCGGCGACTCTTCCGGCAGCGCGTCCACCACTTCTTCGGCTTCCGCCACGCTGTCCACAATCTGGATGTCGTGCTCGAGCGCTTGCTCCACCGGCCCTTCCGCGTGATGCGCGCCGCCGAGCGCAGCGGGCTCAGAAGTCGAGGGTGCCGCTTCGGCCTGCGCACGCCCCATGGTCACGGCGCCAGCGCCGGCCGCGGCCGCCTGCGCCAGCTTCGGCCGGCGGATGAAGAACGCCAACACAAACGCAACGAAGCTGGCCCAGGTCGCCCACCAGAACGCATCGTTGATGCCCATGATGGTGCTCTGCTGCTCCGCGAGGCCGTAGAGCACGTACCGAGCCAGTTCTTCAGCCGCCTGCAGCGAGTTGTGCAGGTGGATCATGAAGTACTCCACCATGGTCTGGTACATCGTGTAGATGTAGTGATTGTTCACGGTCACTGTGTTCTGGAAGTTGGCGTAGTGCACCTTTGCGCGATCCGTCATGATGGTGACGAGCACCGCCGTGCCGACCGACGAGGCCACCGTGCGCGCCGTGTTGGCTGCCGACGTGCCGTGGCGGTACAGGTGCCGCGGCAGCTGGTTCAGGCCGGCGGTCTGCACCGTCATCGCGAGCAGCGACATGCCAAACATGCGGAGCGTGTACAGCAGCATGATATGGCCGTAGCCGGTCTGCGCGTTCAGCTTCGTGAACTCCCACGTCGTCACCGTCGTGATGGCGAGACCCACCACCGCGAGCGGGCGAGCGCCGACGCGATCGAAGATGGCGCCCGAGACGGGCGACATGATGCCCATCAGGATGGCCCCCGGCAGCATCATGAGGCCGGACTGCAGCGCGGTGTAGCCGCGGATGTCCTGCAGATAGATGGGCATCAGGATCATCGCGCCGAACATCGCCATGTTCACGATGCATCCCACGATCGTGGTCATGGTGAACACGTCGTATTTAAACACGCGCAGATCGAGCATTGGCTCCTTCGCCGTCAGCTCGCGAAGGATGAAGAACACGAGGAACACGCCGCCCACGATAAGCGAGACCTCGACGGTCGCGTTGCCCCAGCCCTTGCTCCCCGCTTCGCTCAGCCCGTACAGCAGGCTGACAAACCCGACGATGGACAGCAGAAAGCCCGGGACATCGAGCTTGGGCCGCACCGGTTTCGAGACGTTGCGCAGCACCGCCACCGCCAGGATGATGTCGATGAACGCGAGCGGAATGATGATCCAGAACAGCCAGCGCCAAGACCAGTTGGTCACAATCCACCCCGAGAGCGTCGGACCCACGGCCGGCGCGAAGAACATCGCGATGGCCATTGTGCCCATGGCGCGTCCGCGCTGTTGCGGCGGGAACAGCTCGAGAATGACCGTCATCAAAAGCGGCATCATCACGGCCGATCCCGACGCCTGCACGATGCGGCCAAACACCATCACGCCGAAGTTCGGCGCGATGGCGCACAGGAACGAGCCCACGAGAAACAGCGACATGGCCGAGATGAACAGCTGCCGCGTCGTGAACGTCCCCATCAGGAACGCCGTGATGGGAATCAGCACGCCGTTCGTCAGCATGTAAGCAGTCGCGAGCCACTGCACCGTGTTGGCGTCCACGTTGAACGCCGACATCAGGTGCGGCAGGGCCACATTGAGCAGCGTCTGGTTCAGAATGGCAACGAACGCACCAAAGATCATCACAATCATGATGGGCGTCCGATGCGGATGTCCGTGCGCCGCCTCACCGCTTGGCGCGTGACTCGGCGCGTTGGGCGAGGCCGGCACGACCGCCTGGGACGCGGTCGGTTGCAGCGAATCGTTCGACATACGCCTCACCTCTTACTTGTGGATGCGAACCGTCGCGCTCATACCAGGAACCAAGCCACTGCCCGCCGTGGTGCCAATCGAAATCTCCACCGGAACGACCTGCGTCACAGGCGTGTAGTCCGCAGTCGTGCTCTGATCCGGAAGCAGCGAGAACGTGCTAGCCGTCGCATCGCCAATCTGCGTCACCGTGCCGCTGATGGAGCCCGCCTTGCCGGCGACCCAGACGTCCACCTGGTCACCCACCTTGACGTTCTGCAGCTGCGTCTCCTTGATGTTCGCCACGATGTACAGGTGGTTCATGTCGTACGCGTACGCCAGCGGCGTGCCCGCGGCGACGAATTCGTTGTTCATGACCTCGTTCTGCGCAATGGTGCCGTTGGCCGGCATGTCAATCGGCACGTCGACCGTCTTATTGCCGACCTGCGTCTGAATCTCGCCGATCTCGTCGCCCGCGCTGAACGTCGAGCCGTTGGTGCCCTGCCAGTTGATGAGCTTGCCGCTCGCCGGCGCGGACACGACAATCTGGTTGCCTGCGACCTGCGCGTCATCCGTCTTGAGATACAACGTCGACTGGTTGTAGAAGTAATAGCCTGTGATGGCTGCAGCGATGAGCACGATGAGGATGATCAAGTTCACCAGGATCATCCTGCGGAACGTGGCGCTCGAATTGTTCGGCGTGGGGTTCGCGTTAGCGCTCATGTTGGACATCTCCTCCTCGTCTCTCTTGTCGATCTCGGCGCCCTCACCATGCACCGCGATCATTTTAGAGATTCGACCTTTTAACCACTATGTATATTTAACCTATTTAGGTGTATGAGTCAAGCGCCTGGAGTGGAAATTGTTTCAGTTCTGTGTACGAAGCGTGGTACAATGGACGTAGAATGCCATTCTTCTGGCGAAAGGCTGGGCTCCGCGTGAGCGAATGGATGGTCATCAAGCAATGCGCGTCCTGCCGGGCGGTGAACCGCATCCGACTGGATTACGGCTTTTTGTGCCGCTGCGGCAGATGCAAAGCCCCGTTGGCCCTCACGCACTACGAGATCCTCGGCGTGCCGAAGAACGCCACGTTGCCCCAGATCAAGGCCGCCTATCGGCGAGCAGCGAAGCACTGGCATCCGGACGTCCACAAAGACCGGGACCGCGCCATGGCGGAACGGCACTTTCGGCGGATCCAGGACGCCTACCGCACGCTGTCCGAGCCGGAAGCCCGCAAGCGCTACGACCTTCTCCTTCACTTCGACGGATCGGAAGGAGCCTACCGAGAGACGGCGACGACACAGGCGAACGAAGCGCAGCGAGCGCCGGAGGACGTTTCCCGTCAGGCCACCGGTGCTCAGGGCCGGTTTCTGTTGCGCATCCCCTGGCGCCTCGCGGGCTTTGAGTGGACGGCTGGTCCTGGGCGGAATCGGCCCGTCTCGCTCTACACGGTGCTCGGCGTGGGCCTGTTCACCATCTGCACGATGGGCGGCGCCATCTTGACCGGACTTTTTGGCTCGAAGCTGGCACTCATGACCTTCTTGGGCCTGGGGATGCTCGGGGGTATGCAGCTTTTGTATCTGCTGACCAAAATGACACTCGACGCGGAATCCTGATGCGACACGGAACTTCGCTGGGAGTGAACGAAAGGTGAAATGGAACGGAAATACCATCCTTGTGACGGGCGGATCGAACGGCATTGGGCTCGCACTCGCCGCCCGCTTTCTCGCGCGCGGCAACCGGGTGGTCATCTGCGGGCGCAGACAGGAAAAGCTCGACGAGGCGAAAGCCGCTTACCCGGAACTCATCACGGTGCGCTGCGACGTCATGTTGCCGGACGAGCGGGCGCGCCTTTTGGCCTACATGAACGAGGCGCATCCCGAGTGGAATGTGCTCGTGAATAACGCAGGCATTCAGCAACACGTCAACGTGCGGCGCGCGGCGGAGCCGTGGGAACACTACGAGCGCGAGATCGCCATCAACTTCGATGCGCCCGTGCATCTGACACTCGCGGCCTTGCCGCACCTGCTCGAACAGCCGAGCGCAGCCGTGGTCAACGTGACCTCGGGCCTCGCGCTGGCGCCTGCGGCGTGGGCACCGGTGTACAGCGCCACGAAGGCGGGCCTCCGCTCCTTCACCCAGTCGCTTCGCCTGCAGCTTCGGGGTACCTCGGTGGAGGTCATCGAGATTGTCCCGCCCGCGGTCAACACGGATCTCGGCGGGCCTGGCCTTCACACCTTCGGTGTGCCGGTCGACGACTTCGCCGACGGCGTGTTCGAAAAACTGGAGGCAGGCGCCGAGGAGATTGGCTACGGGGACGCGGAACGCAGGCTTTCCCTCGTGCCTCGGGAACTGCAGAGCGCGGCCGAGCAGATGTGGGCCGGCTTCCGGTCGAGAAATCCGAACTTCTGATGCCCGTCCCCGGAGGCGCGCTCAGACCGTGTCCCCCTCCTCCGCCGCGACGCGCTTGCTCCAATCGGCCAGGTCATCGGCGGGGGCCGGGCGCGCCTTCCAAAATCCCTGCATCTCGTCGCACCCGGTGCGGGCGAGCAGCATTTCCTGCTCCCGCCGCTCCACCCCTTCGGCGATGGCGCGCATGCCGAGATCGTGCGCGAGGCGGACCACGCCGGCCATCAGGCGTTCCTGGCGCTCTCCCTCGGGCGCCACGGACAACAGCGACGGGTGCAGCTTGATGGCGTCGTACGATCCGGCCGACAGGGCCGCGAGCACCGCCTCGCCGTGGCCGAAATCGTCGATGGCGACGGAGACGCCCAGGCGATCGAGCTCCTGGGCGAGATCCCCGATGAGATCCGCGTACTGCGCGAGCAGGCTCGCATGCACCTCGAGCTGCAGGTGCCCGGGGGACAACTGAGCGCGCCGAAGGGCGTCCGCGACGCCGTCCAGGAACCGCGGATCCGCCATCTGCGAAAGCGACACGTTCACGGACACGCGCAGGCGGCGGTTCTGCCGCTGCCACCGCGCGGCCGTCTCACACGCCGTCTGGAGCACCCAAGCGCCTATCTCCTGCATCATGCCCCACTGTTCCGCAAACGGCACAAACACCCCCGGGGGAACAAACCCCAGCTCCGGCGAGTGCCAGCGCAAAAGGGCCTCGGCGCCCACCCACACGCCGCGGCGCACGTCGAAGATGGGCTGATAATCGAGGGAAAACTCGCCGCGATCGAACGCTTTCGCGAGCGCGTTGTGGAGGAGCAGCCGGTTATGGATGGCGCTGTCCCCGCTCTCGCTGTACAGGCACAGCCGGTGTCCGCCCTGCTCCTTGGCCGCGTACATCGAGATGTCCGCATATCGGAGCAACGTGTCGACATCGCGGCTGTGATCCGGATAGATGGCGGCGCCGATGCTGATGCCCATGGGGATCCATTCGTTCATCACGTGGAGCGGTTCACGAAACGCGTCCAGGCACCGCGCCGCGGTCTCCCGGACCTCCGCCTCGCCGCCGATCCCGGCTTGGATGACCGTGAATTCGTCCCCGCCCATGCGATACACCTTGGCTCGCCCGCGAAGGGTCTGTTGAAGGCGCTCGGCGATGGCGCGCAGCGTCGCGTCGCCGAACTGATGGCCGAAGGTGTCGTTCACGTACTTGAAACCGTCGAAGTCGAGGACGAACACGGCGAGCTTCTCCCCTCGCCGCTCCGCCTGCGCCACCGCCTCGCGGAGATCGTGCTCAAACTGCTGGCGATTCGGCAGGTGCGTCAGGGCGTCGGTGAACGCGAGCCGCTGCAGTTCCACCTGGTGAATCTTGCGATCCGTGATGTCCATGGCGAGCCCTTCGAGGTAGGTGACCTGCCCGTCCGGCCCGAAGTGCGGATACAAGTGGACGGCGACCCACCGCTCGGTGCCGTTCCGGTGGCGAATGCGGTACTCGCTGCGCCCGCCGGAGCCCGTGCGAACCGGTTCGGTGGCGACGGCGAGATCGTCCGGATGGACCAAGGAGAGCCAGAGGTGTGGGTTCTGCACGAGTTCGTCGCTCGAATAGCCGCACATCGCCTCGCACGCCTTGGAAGCGTAGATCAGCCGATTCGAGCCGACGTCGTAGGCAAACAAGCAGATGTCCGCCGCGTCTGCGATGCGCTCCATGAAGTTTCTGGACTGGGCCACTTCGGCGTACATCTCCGTATCGCGGACGTGGTCCGTCACCACGAAGACGAGCCCGCCTGCGCCGGTCGACCACGCCCACGTCTCCGACTCCAAGGCGATGCCTGCCTTCGTCCGCCATTTGACCAGGCGGCCGTTCACGCGGCGGCGTTGTTCGATCTCGCCGAGATATCGTTCGAAATCGCCGTCCGCCCACCAGAAGGGAGCTGCGCTGCCCAAAATCTCGTCGCGTTCCCATCCCAGCATGCGCGCGGCCGGGCTCGACCAGAGGTTCACGCGGTTGTCCCGGTCCACGCCGAATACGGCGAGAGGCGCCTCCCGGACGAGCCAATCTTCGAGCTGACGTGTTTGCAGACCGTGTTCATCACCGGATTGCGGAGAACGTGAATGCACCAGGACTCCCCATCCATTCGGAAACATAAAAAGTCCCCACCGGACCATGTCGTCGGGCCTTTCGGGGCAGACGCAGAGCCAAACACGCAAAATCCCGCTGGTCCGGCGGCACAAGGGCGTGCCGTCGGCCAACGCGGATTCCTAAGAGTTCTCTAACGATTATACTGCTTATCCTGCCAGCCTGACTAGTGTCTGTTGGATCCGGAAGCGGCGCTAAAATAACCTGTATCGGTCATTTCAAGCGCGCCGCGCCTTGAGTTCCGCACGATGGGCGTGATCGCGCCGCCACTGAATCAGGTGCCCTGCGACCACACCGTGTATCGTGCGCGCGATGACAATGACAAAGCACAGCCACAGAATCCCGAGTTGGACCAAACCGGCCACGGCGAAGAAAGGATGGCCTAGCAGGCGGTGCAGCGCGTACGTCCCATTGGTGAAGCTGCCGATGGGGAAGACGTAGCTCCACCAGCCGAGGTGAAAGGGCAGCCCGTCGCCCTTCGGCGACAGATGCAGGAACGTGTAGAGCGCCGAGAGCAGGATCCACCAGACGCCCACGCCCCACATGGCGATGGCGAAGACGGCGCCGAGATCGCGCAAACCGCCGACATACGGTCCGAAGACGTGCGGAGCGTTGAGCGGAATGCCGCAGAACGTTCCCATGGCCATCCCGATGGGGCCAATCTCAATCCACAAGGTCGGCGCCTCTTGGCCGCTCAGCCGCCTGTGAAAGACGAGGCGCGAGTACACCAGGGCGCTCGTCATAATGAACAGGAAGAAGGTCATCCCAAACAGGGCGAGAATGCCACTGGCCATGGAAAACTGCGCGGCGGGGCCGCCCGCGTAGGGAATCAGGTTGGTCCCGGTGGCCGCTGCGACGATGGGCGGCACGAGCGGGATCAGCCAGGAGGCCACCGTCTCGTCGCGCTCCACCTTGTGCTCGGTGAAGAGGAGATACGGGATCACGATGACGGAGAACACCGATGCGGCGACGCCGGCGAGCCAGATGACGAAGCTCGTGACGATGGCCGCGTGCTTCGGCATCATATGCGTGCCGATGAGGAAGTAATCGTTGCCGACGACGTTGATGCCCATCGCAAACGCGCCGTAGAACAATGCCCGGCCCGGGTGCCGGAAGTCGTCGATGGCGGCGTCCGGAGTCAAGAGCCAGCGCAAAAGCCACATCGCGAAGGCGAAGGCGAAGACCACATTGACGCAGATGAACAGGATCTCGCCGACCACGTGCTGGAACGGCAGGTGAATGGGCGATGTGTAGGTGAGCGCCGCCACAATGCCGATGCCCATGACGGTCGTAAACCAGTTGACGCCGAACTGACGTATGATGTGCATTCCGTCACCTCCCACTCATGTCAACTTCCATGGTATGAGGTGACTTGCATTAGGGGAAATACATCTTCTTGATGTAGACTATAAGAATAACTTATGTTGATGGGATGTGGAGCGCTTGGATCTGCAGTTGCGCGTGTTTGTCACGGTCGTGGAGGAGAACAGCTTCACCCGCGCCGCCGAAAAGCTGCACATCAGTCAGCCGGCCATCAGCCAGCACGTTCAGACGCTCGAACAGCGCCTCGGTGTCCGCCTGATCGATCGCGGCCGCAGGCGATTGCAGGTGAATCCAGCCGGAAAGATTGTGTATGAGCATGCCAGGGAAATCCTCGCCCTGTACCGCCGCATGGAGCGGCTCATCGCGGATATGCAGGAGGTCCCGGCGGGCCAGGTGCACGTGGGCGCCAGCCTGACCTACGGGGAATATGTCCTGCCGCACGTCATCGCGCGGTTTCGAAAGGCGTACCCCGCGGTAAAGCCGTCCGTGTCCATTGCCAACACCCAGACCATCGCCCATGGCGTGGCCACGCGCGATCTCGACATCGGCATCGTCGAAGGCCAGGACGTGGTCGAGGACGAAGTCGTGCTCACGCCGTTTGCGGAGGACGAAATGCTCGTGGTGGCAAGCCCTGCCTCGCCCTGGTGGGTCGAAGCGCCGGATCGCGCGCTGCTGGAGCGCGCCACCTGGTTCATCCGCGAGCCTGGATCTGGGACGCGGGAGATGACGGATCGCCTCTTTGCCCAGCTGGACATCCAGCCGCGCGATCTCGTCGAATACACGAGCAGCCAGGTGATCAAAGAATCGGTCGCCGCGGGCCTAGGGCTCGCGTGCCTGTCGCGCTGGGTGGTGGCACGCGAACTCACGTGGGGGATGCTCCGCGCCCTCCCCATTCCGTGCGCACCGGTGAAGCGGACTTTTTCCATCGTGACGCCGAAATCGGCGTTCGAGACGAAGGCGGCGAAGCTCTTGTACAGCTTTCTCATGGAACACGGATCGCCCGAGAACCCGAGTCTGACCGGCGCATGAAGAGGCACGCGCCGCGGCACGGCGCACCCCGCACGCCTCCGCACGCGCCGCTTAGGTCGGTCACTTGTGGTATGGCTCGCCGCGGAGAATCCGAATGCCGCGGTACAGCTGTTCCAGGAGCACGACGCGCGCGAGCGCATGCGGCAAGGTGATGGGACCGAAGCTCCAGCGGAAGACCGCCCGCCGCTTGATGCGCGGGTGCAGTCCGCGAGATCCCCCCACCACAAACACCAGCCGCCCGTACGAAGCGGCGCACAGCCTGTTGTATCGCTCGCTCCACGATTCCGAGGACAGCGCCTCGCCTTCGATGTCCAGCGCGATGACACCGTCCCTTGGGCGGAGCCGCCGCTCGATGCGATCCGCCTCGCGCGATAAAAGCGCCTCCACCTCGCCGGGCGACATCTCCTCGACGTCCGGCTCGTCGGCCACCTCCACCACCTCGAGGTCCACGTACGCCAAAAGGCGCTTCTCGTATTCGCGAAGCGCCTCCAGCCAGAATTTCTCTCGAATTTTGCCCACCGCTACCACGGCCACCCGCACGTCCGTCCCCTCCCTGTGGGGACGCCAGGTCACCCGCCGGCGCTCGCCCTGCCTAGCGCGCGAAGTCGAGCGCCGGCGCAATGGTGGGTCTCGTCCCCATCTGTCCGATTTTCACGCGGAGCGCCATCAACTTGTCGCCCCGATACACGCGCACCACCGCCACATCGCCCGGGTGCGTCTGAAACAGCGCGGTTCTCAGTTCCGCCATGGTTCGGACGGTCCGGTCATTGAACGAGACAATCACGTCCCCCGGCCTGATTCCGGCCGCGCGCGCCTCCGGCGAGGACACCCGCTTCACCCACACCCCGTAGTCCACCGGCACGTCGGGCCACATCTGCTGCGGCAGCGACGCGAGCGAGTATCCTTCCACGCCGAGCGCTGGGTGCACGGCGTGCCCCTTCTCCATCAGCTGCTTCGCGACGACCTTCACCTCGTTCGAAGGAATGGCGAATCCCATGCCTTCAAAATTCTGCGCCACGATTTTGCAGCTGTTGATGCCGATGACCTCGCCGCGGATGTTGAGCAAGGGGCCGCCGCTGTTGCCCGGATTAATGGCGGCGTCCGTCTGGATCACCGTCTGGTAGTCGAGCGTCTGCCCCGTCGCCTCATCCTGCACAGGCATGAGGCGCGACTTCGCGCTCACAATGCCGCTCGTCACCGTATCCGCAAAATCCAAGCCGAGCGGCGTCCCGATGGCGATGGCGGGTTCGCCCGCTTCAATCCGGCTCGAGTCCGCGAACGTGACCGGCTCGATGCCGCGAAACACCGACGCCGGCACGCGCAGCACGGCCAAATCCGTGTACGGATCCGTCCCCACCACGTCCGCGTCGTGATGCTTGCCCGGGTCCACCACGATGTCCACCTTGGCCGCGCCTTCCACCACGTGATTGTTCGTCACGATGTACGCGTGCCGCTCGTCTTTGTAGAACATCACGCCCGTCCCGAGTCCCGTGGCCTGCAGTTTCGACGTCTGGGAGAAGAAGTTGGAGACGAGTTGATAGTTCTCCACGCCGACGACGTCCGGCTCGACGCGCTTCACCGCCTGCGTGACGCCCGTAGAGAGGTTCACCACGCTCTCCGGGTCCGCCGCCGCATCCACGGCCCGAACGGCGACATGTTGCGGGGGCGCAGGCGCCATGATGGCTGGCTCGAGCCGCGATGCCGCAAGTCCCGCGGCCACCCCCGCGCCGCACGACACAAAGGCCACGGACAGCATCGCCCAGGTGCGCTTCCAGCGGAGTTCGCGCATCCCCCTCACAGCTCATCCCCCTCACGCGTATCCATCCTCGCGCTGTGCTGAGGGTAGTGTGAACGGGAACGTCTGGCATCATACGGTTGCCCGGGAAATTTTCATCGCTGCGCAGGGGGCCTGGCGGCTCGTCCGGTGCAGGCGAAGTCGATCCGCCAACTCCGGCCTCGCGTCGAGCACAATCTGTTCTACCGTCAATTCGGCGAGTTCCGGCAGATTGTTCTCCCCACTCAAGTGCGCAAGGTACACGTGCGCCGGTTGATCGGCCAAGATGTCGATCAGCGCGTAGGCCGCGTCGACATTCGACAGATGCCCCTTGTCGCCGAGGATGCGCCGCTTGAGGTGCCACGGATAAGGGCCCGCGCGAAGCATTTCCGTATCGTGATTCGTCTCCAACACGTACACGTCGCAGCCTCGCAGCAGTTCTCGCTGCCGATCGCTCACGTAGCCAAGATCGGTCACCACCGCGAGGCTGCCTTCCGCCGTGTCGAAGCGGAACGCGACCGGCTCCTCCGCGTCGTGCGACACCGCAAACGGCGTGATGCGCACCCCGCCCAGGTCAAACGGTTCTCCCGCCCGAATATGTACGACGCGATCCGGCTCGTCGAGCCGCGCCTTGGCCGGCAGGCCGGCGTATGTACCCTCGGTCATGTATAGCGGTGCCTGGCTCTTCTTCGCGAGCTGAACCAGCCCCTTGACGTGATCGTCATGCTCGTGGGTGAAGAGGACCGCCGTGAGATCGCGCAGCTCTCGCTGGCACTGGGCGCGCAGTCGCGCCTCCAGTTGTCTGCCGCTCAGCCCAGCGTCGAGCAGGATGCGGGTCTCGCCATATTCCAGGTACAGGCTGTTTCCATTGCTTCCGCTCGCCAGGACGCAGAATTCCACGCGCCCACCTCCTGTTGCCCCCGCCCCGCCGCGCGCGGCTCGCGGGGTCAGTAAGCGTTCTGCGTCTCGACCTCGCCGGTGAACGCATTGACAAAGTAGACGCCCGCCGTCGTCACAATCCGCCAGACCGGAAACCAGTAGCTGTGCAGGATGGCCTGACTGCCAGAGGCAACCTGAATTTTGCGGGCGTAGCCGAGATCGACCTTTACCACGCTGTTGACCTGGCCGGATCCAGCCTTGTCCACGGCCTCGGCGAAGCTGTCCAGGGCGTCGAGCGCGCTGATCACCGGTTTGGGAGAGCTGTTTGACTGAACATGATCGATATACGTCTGAGTATAGCCGATGAGCTGGCCTTTTTCCTGCACGGTGATCACGTCGGCGTCAAACACGGGGTAGCCGTTCACCACCTCGAAGTACACGGCGTGGACGGGATCCGACGTGACCGGATCCGGCGCGTAGTCCGCGCCTCGAAACACGTAGGCCAGCGCCCCGCGGTTCGGCGACAACTGCAGCGGGGGTTGATACTGTACCGCCCAGGTGCCCTGGCCGGTGACGGTGATCTGGCCTTCGCTTGTGGTGAGCGTGCCGCCCGCGATTTGCGCTTTGCCTTTTGCGCCGGGAAACGCCGCCTGTTCGAGCGACGCCCAGCGCGGATTGGCGAAATCGGCCTGGAACGTGACGAGGCTCGGCTGCCCGGAAGGAACGGACGTGGCCAGGCTGAATCCCTGGTTTGCCAACAGCGTCTTGGTGTTCGCCAGGGCGTCGGCGGGCGACTCGGCGTAGCCGCTCGCCAACTGGCGAGATTCGTACAGGAGCCACCCGAGGATCACGTCGAGCAGCGCAAACAGCGCGATGAGCCACGACTTGGCGACTTCCCAGTTCACGACAATCCCCCCGCGATGAGCGCGCCTGTCTCCGCGTTCAGCACCCACACGCCGCCGCTCGCATTGGTCACGTAGTCGATGGGCAGGAGGCGGATTTGCCCGGGCTTCGTCCCCTGGATGGACGGCCAGTAGCCGAGTTCCACGTGAAACGTCGAGAGCGACACGGCCTTCGCGCCCGTCACCTTGGCCAGCGCTTTGGCCAAGGCGTCCTCGCCCAGAATGGGCACCGAAATCGCCTGCACGGGCTTCGTGAGCTCCCAGAGCGGTCGATCAAACTCCATCACATGCCCGCTGTCCGTTTCGAAGTTGTAATCGGCGCCGTTGGAGAGAATGGGATAACCGTCCACGTACTGCGCGAACGAAAAGCTGGGACCGTTCAGGTTGACGGTCAGCATCCCGACGAGATCGAAGCCAAGGAGATCGCTCGGTCCACCGCCGTGGGCGTGCAGGAAGTCGATGGCGGCGATATAGTCCTCGGTATGCCCGGGCGCGGCGCTCGCGTTGGGGTCCTCGTATTGCAGCGTCATCCCGGCGCGGTCCACCTGAACTGCTCGGCTTCCGTCCGTCCAGATGGTCACGGTTTTGCTCTCCTGGATGCGGGTTAAGGCCTGCGGATTGACGAAGAACGACTGGACCAGCGGCATGATGGACGGTTCCGTGAACGCGTAGACATAGCTCGTCATTCGCCCGCGGACCGGCACAAAGCTTTCACCCTCGAAGTCGCTCCATGCGTTATACGGCGCCTCCGCGACGTCGCGTTCGGCTTGCCGTATGAAGGCGCCCGCCGGGAGCGACGCCGTGGCCTCGACGAGCTCGGGCTTGCCCGCGGCGTTCATCCCTTCGTACACCACGGTGCACGTCGACCCAGGCCCGGCACTGAGCGCGATGGCGCGGCAGTGGATGCTGCCGACCGACGCGGCGAGATCGCCGAGCCAGCTTCGGCCTACGGCCGGATCGAGCGGGATACCGAATTGAAACACCACGCTCGCCGGAGACCGTGACGGCATGGCGGCAATGGGCTCCGGCCGCTCCGCCTTCAGGCCCATCAGGAGGCCGGTCCACGCGGCGTACGCGGCGCTCCCGGGCCGAGCAACGGTGTACGCGTTCCCCGCGCGAATGTCGATCTCGTAGGGCTCTACGGTGGACGCGAGCGCGGGCGACGTGGAATACGGGATGGTCTGCGTCTGCGTCAGCCCGATCTCGGCGCCACCCTGAAGATTGCCGGACCACAGCGCGTAACTCAGCACGACGCTGCCCGCCACGAGCAGCGCGAGGATCACCGTCTTGGCCGTCCGCCACCAGGCTCTCATGCGGCATCCTCCTCCGCGCGGCGGAGCGTCACGTACACGGTTGTGCCGCGCTGTACCTCGCTCTCCATTCGGATGTCGCCGCCCATGCGCTCGACCATCTCCCGGGCCAGGGCCAGCCCGAGCCCGGTGCCCCCGCCCCGCCGGCTCCGCCCCTTTTCGACCCGGTAGAACCGTTCGAAGACGTGCGGCAGATCCTCGGCCGGAATGCCGATGCCGGTGTCCGAGATGATGAAGGTCACATGCTCGGCGGCCACGTCCGCGCGCACGTCAATGCGCCCGCCCGGCGGCGTGTATTTGAGCGCGTTCGACAGGACGTTGTCGAGCACCCGGTTAACCATGTCCTCGTCCCCATACACGCACACATCCTGGCGCGGCGTCAGGTGCACGCGAAGCGACAACTCCTGCTTTGCCGCCTGGAGCTGAAACCGCTCCACCACGCCTTTCAACAGCCCGTGCACCGGAATGGCCCGCATCTCCACGCTCCGCGGCCCTCCGCGGTCTAGGCCCGACAACAGGAGCAAATCCCGCGTCAGCCGCACCATGCGATCCGTCTCGCGCGCGATGACCTCGAGGAACTCGCGCTTCGTCTCCGCCTCGTCCTCGCCGAGATCGCGCATGACCTCGATGTACGATTTGACCGTGGTGAGCGGCGTGCGCAGCTCGTGCGACACGTTGCTCACGAAGTCCCGGCGCGCCTGGTCGAGTTTCTCCTGCTCGGTCACGTCCCGGACCACCGCGACGTAGCCGTCCACCTGGCCGCGGCGCTGCACGCTCGTCAGGATGACGTGAAAGATGGTGTCGCCAATCACCCGCACCTCGCGCACGCCCGTCGCCATATCGCCCTGCATCAGCCGGTCCAGTTCGAGCTGCCGGATGGCCTCCTCTTCGCCGCCCGCGGCCTGGGCCAACATCTGCCTCGCCGCGCGGTTCATCATGAGCACCTGCCCGGACGAATCGAGGACGATCACGCCCTCGCCCATCGACGTGATGACCGCTCGCAGCCGCTCCTGCTCCAACCGGTTCGCCGCGATGGCCTCCTCAAGCTCGTCGGCGAGGTGGTTGATGGACACGACGAGATCGCCAATTTCGTCGTTGCTCGTGGCCTCGAGGCGCTGCGAGAAGTCTCCACGCGCCATCACCTCCGCCTGGCGCGTGACCTCGATGACGGGGCGCGTCAGGGCGCGCGCGACGATGGCCCCGAGGATCATCACGATGGCCAGAACGCCGATGGAACCGGTGTAGAAGATAGTGGTGGCTTGGTGGATGGTCTCGTAGGTGGACTGGATGGACAAGACGTATTCGAGCACGCCGAGATACGTCCCGTGCAGCGTCACGGGCACGGCCACGGCGAGCAGGTGGCTCTTCGACAGGGGATCATAGCGCACGGACTGCGCAAAGGTGCGGTGGAGCAGCGCCTGCGTGGCAACCGAGTCAATCCGCTTCTGCCCCACGAGCGCGCCGCCGGCCGTGGTGTACATCACGTAGCCGCTCTGGTTGAGGACGTACACGGTGCCGTTCAAAAACTGGGGCACCGACTGCAGGAGATTGGCCACGGCGCTGTTGGAGGCGCGCGCCCCCGGCGCGAGCTCCGGCGCGATGAGGGTGGCCATGAGCTGCGCCTGCGTGCGCGCGGTCTGCGCCTGATTGCGCACGAGCGAGGACGTTAGCGCCTGGACGAAGTACGCGCCGATGAGCTCCACGGCAAACAGGATAAGCAGCGTGTACACCATGACGAGCTTCACGCGCAGGCTTCGGAACCGCATCATTCATTCCTCACATAGTAGCCGACGCCGCGGCGCGTCAGCACGTACCTCGGCTGGCTCGGATCGGGTTCCAGCTTCTCGCGCAGCCGCCGGATGGTCACATCCACCGCCCGCGTGTCGCCCACGTAGTCGGTGCCCCAGACCTGGTCCACCAGCTGATCACGCGTGAACACGCGCCCGGGATGAGCGGCGAGCACGGCGAGGACTTGAAACTCCCGGTGCGTGAGCGGAATCGGCTGGCCCGCCTTGGTGACCGTGTATTCGGCGAGATCGATCACGAGGTCCTGGACGACGTACCGCTCGTTGTCCCGGTGCTCCCGCAGCACGTCGGATGCGCGCCGCAGGTTGGCCTTGACGCGCGCCACCAGCTCGCGCGTGCTGAACGGCTTGGTGACGTAGTCGTCCGCACCAAGCTCCAGCCCGAGCACCTTGTCGACCTCGTCATCCTTGGCCGTGAGGATAATCACCGGCACGCCCGACGCCTGGCGGATGGCGCGGAGCACGTCGAAACCGTCGACCTCCGGCAACATCACGTCGAGCAGGACGAGGTCCGGCTGGAGGGCTCGCCAGCGCTCTAAGGCCTCCGCCCCGTCGTACGCGCAGGAGACCCTGTACCCCTCGCGCTCCAGCGCGAAGCGGAGGATGTTCGCGATGGGCTCCTCGTCTTCGACCACCAAAATGTGCGCAGGCATGTCATCCCCTCCTCTCAGGACGATCTCGCCCAGACGATGCGCGGGTGCGAAACAACGGACGCGTACGTGCCCATGTTCTGGAGGAGCACGTCATACGGGTTGGAGACGCTCAGGACTCCGAAATCCGGCTCATAGGCGGCCACGTCGATGACCGGCGGGCCGAACCACCAACTCTTCACCGTCACGTACGCCGTCACGTGCGGCGGAAGGTATGGCGCCACATACGCCGGGATGTCGTACACATAGGCAAATCGCGCCCAGAACGCGAACATGAGCGCCACGGCGAAGGCGGCGAGCGCCCGCGTCCAAAACCGCAGACTGCGTATCGCTCGCCACATCCGCACGCGCCGCATGCGCCGTCTGCGCCGCCTCTTCCGGCGCTTGCGCGCCTTTTCCATTCGCTTTCGCCGTTCCCGGCGCGTCAGGCGAAGCTCGCGTTCCGCCGCGTCCGCCGCCGAGTACAGCAGATCCGTCCGCTCTTCGTTCATGGCTCCGCGTGTACACGTTCGAGATTCACGAACTTATTGAAGTTCTTCAGGAACACGAGCTCAATTTTGCCCGTGGGCCCGTTGCGCTGCTTCGCGATGATCACCTCGACCACGTTCGGATTCTCCGTGTCGGGGTTGTAGTAGTCGTCGCGATACAAAAACGCCACCACGTCCGCGTCCTGTTCGATGGAACCCGACTCTCGGATATCCGACAGCATCGGCCGCTTGTCCTGGCGCTGCTCGACGGATCGGCTGAGCTGGGCCAAGGCGAGGATGGGCACCTCGAGCTCGCGGGCCAACTGCTTGAGCGAACGCGAGATGTCGGAGATCTCCTGCTGGCGGTTCTCCCCGGCCATCCGCCGCCCGTGGATGAGCTGCAGGTAGTCGATCACGACAAACCCCAGCCCGTGTTCCAGCTTGAGACGCCTGAGCTTACTCCGCATCTCCGGGACCGTGATGCCCGGCGTATCGTCGATGTAGATAGGCGAATTGCTGAGCGTCGTCACGCCCATCGACAACTTGGGCCAGTCTTCATCGTCGAGCGTGCCGTTGCGGAGCTTATGGCCGTCGATGAACGCCTCCGCACAGAGCATGCGTTGCACAAGCTGATCCTTCGACATCTCCAGCGAGAAGATGGCCACGGGCAGTCCAGCTTGAACCGCGACGTTTTGCGCGATGTTCAGCGCGAACGCCGTCTTCCCCACCGAAGGGCGCGCCGCCACGATGATGAGGTCGGACTTCTGAAAGCCGCTCGTCATCCGGTCGAGATCGCTGTAGCCGGTGGGAACGCCCGTGATGTTGCCGTCGCTCTCGTACAGCTGCTCAATCCGCTCGAACGTTGTCTGCAGGACGTCGGAGATGTGGGTGAAATCCCGCGTCCGCTGGTGTTGGCTGAGCTCGAGCACCAGCCGCTCCGCGTCCGCCAGCACCTCCATCGCGGACGCGTCCGGCTCATATGCCGCCTCCGCAATCCGCGTACCAGCGGCGATGATGCGCCTCAAAAGCGCCTTCTCGCGCACGATCTCGGCGTAGTGCACGACGTGAAGCGCGGTAGGCATGATCGCGGCGAGATCGGCCAGGTATTCGGGCCCGCCGACCGAGTCGAGCACGTCGCCGTACGTGCGCAGCCGCGACGCCACCGTGATGATGTCGACCGGATCGCCCGTCTCGTACACCTCGCGGATTGCGCGAAAGATGGCCTGGTGCGCGGAGCGATAGAAGTCGTCCGCCTCGAGAATCTCCAGTGCCTCGACGACCGCGTCCGGCGAAATGAGCATGGCGCCGAGAACCGCCTGCTCCGCCTCGAGATTGTGCGGCGGCATGCGAAGCGCTGCCTCGGCTTCCCTATCGCGCCACAGCGTCTCCTCTGCCGCCATGGTGGTCCTCACTCCGCTTCCACATACACGAGGATCTGGACATGGACCTCAGGATGAAGCTTGATGGTCACCTTGTGACCTCCGAGAGACTTGATGGGATCCGGCAGCGAAATTTTTCGCTTGTCCACGTCAAACCCTTGCGCTTTGAGAGCATCCGCGATGTGTTTCGTCGTGATGGCGCCAAACAGGCGGCCGTCCTTGCCCACCTGCGAGCGAATCGTGACCTTCAGATTGTCGAGGCGTTCCGCGAGGGCTTTCGCGTCCGCCAGTTCTTGCGCCTTGAGCCGCTCCTCCTTGCGCCGCTTGTCTTCAAGGGCCTTGAGCGCTTGTGGCGTAGCCTCCTCCGCCAGCTTGCGAGGAAACAAGAAGTTTCTCGCGTACCCTTCGCTGACTTCCTTGATTTCGCCCTGTTTGCCCTGTCCTTTCACGTCCTGAAGCAGGATGACCTTCACAGCGGCCACCTCCCTGTACCCTAGATCCTAACGACTGCCTTGCGCAGACGCAAAGCCGAAGATCCTGCGCCGAATCACCCGAAACGGCGCCATTACCCGCGATCCTTCAGGTATCGCGCGACTTCCTTCGCGGCCTTCTCGCCATCGCTTTCGGGATCAAACGGCATCGTCATCAGCGCGATGACCACTTCCCGGTCCAGACGCTCCGGCGGAATGCCAAGCTCCTGGGCCATCACGTACGCGATGCCCACCACCTTCGCCAACGACTCCACGAACATCGCGTGATTTCCCGTGAGGGCGTGCCGCATGACGTCCACAACCTGTTGCAAGAGGTCCATCTGCTCATGTTCGAGAGCCCGAAGGCGCTTCATCAGCACGTCTTCCATGCTTTCATCCACGGCCATTTCCCCCAGACGCCCGCAATTCGGCTTCATTCCACTTCCACAGGCCAGACCCATAGTCCTGCATGGAGGTCTTGAATGCCGAATTCGGGTCATCTGCCTCCGCGCGACCAACGCGGCATGCGCACAAACAACAAAGGGCCGCTCGCCGGCGGCTCACGCCACCCCGAACGGCCCTTGGCGCATCTTCACTCCGTGGTGTACGGCAGGAGCGCAACCTGACGCGCCCGCTTGATAGCCACCGTCACCTGGCGCTGATGGCGCGCGCAGTTGCCCGTGATGCGGCGCGGCAAGATCTTGCCTCGCTCCGTCAGAAACTTGCTCAGGCGGGCCACATCCTTGTAGTCCGCGTAGTCGATTTTGTCAACGCAGTACTGGCACACCTTGCGGCGCTTGCCGCCGCGACCCTTGCGTGGCATCGTGTTCCCTCCTTTGCGCGCTGTTGCCGCGGGCCGTCGCCGCGGCCATCCGCTTCGCATGTTCGCACGGGGTGTCCAGCGCGATGGTCAAAACGGAAGATCGTCCTCGGAGATATCGATCAACTGACTGTCATCCGCGAATGGATCATCTTCAAACGGAGGCGCCGACGAAGGCGTCGGCCGCTGCTGCCGAGTTTGCGCGCCGGCCGCACTGTAGCCAGACCCCTGGGCCTGGTCCGGACCGCGGTCCAGGAACCTGACCGTTTCGGCAACCACTTCGGCGACGCGAACGCGTTGTCCGTCGCGGTTGTCGTAACTCCGGATCTGCAGCCTGCCATCGACCGCCGCCAGTCTCCCCTTCTGGAGATACTGCGCGACCACCTCGGCCTGCTTCTGCCACACCACGACGTTGATGAAATCGGTCTGGCGTTCGCCGTTCGGTCCGGACCGCATGCGGTCTACCGCGAGCGTGAACGACGCGACGGCTGTGCCGTTGTTGGTGTATCGCAACTCCGGATCCGCCGTCAGGCGGCCGATCAGAATCACTCGGTTCAGCATCTATTTCCCCTCCGCGTTCACTCACCGACGCGGACCGTCAAATAACGAATCACGTTGTCGTCGATGCGCATGAGGCGCTCGAGCTCTTTCGGCGTTTCCGTGTCGCACGTGAACTTCATGAGCACATAGTAGCCCTCACGGTGGCCGTCGATCTCGTACGCCAAGCGGCGCTTGCCAATCTCCTGAAGTTCGTCGATTTGACCGCCCTTGTCAGTGACAATGGACTGGTACCGCTGAATCACCTCTGCGGTCTGCTCCGCTTCCAGAGAGGGATTCACGATGTACATCGTCTCGTACTGGCGCATCCCGTGACACCTCCTTCTGGTCTAATGGCCCCCGGTTGGGAGCAAGGATGGCGCGCCACAAACAAGTGTGCACCGTCGATCCATGCTAGCACGATCCGCCTGCCTGCACAAGGCCCAGTGCGCCAACCCGCCCAAGCCTCGGCTCACACGTTGAAGCGAAAATAGCACACGTCGCCGTCCTGGACCACGTAGTCCTTCCCTTCCAGGCGGATCTTCCCTTGTTCTCGAGCCGCCTGGAAGCTTCCCGCCGCGACCAGATCCTCGTACGCGACCACCTCCGCGCGGATGAAGCCCCGTTCGAAGTCGGAGTGGATGACGCCCGCGGCCTGCGGCGCCTTCGTTCCTCGGCGGATGGTCCAAGCCCTCACCTCTGGTTCGCCCGCGGTGAAAAACGTGATGAGCCCGAGCAGCTGGTACGCCTTGCGAATCAGGCGATGGAGTCCCGGCTCCTCGAGGCCGAGATCGCGCAGAAATGCGTCGCGGTCCTCGCCCTCAAGCTCCGCCACCTCGGACTCGAGCTGCGCGCACACCACTACCACTTCGGAGCCCTCAGACTTCGCCCTCTCCTCCACCTGTTGAACGTAGGGATTCGAAGACGGATCCAAGATGTCATCTTCCCCGACGTTGGCGGCGTAGAGGACCGGTTTCGCGGTCAGCAGGTGAAGATCCCGGAGGATGCCCGCTTCTTCCTCGTTCAGCTCGACCGATCTCGCCGGCCGCTCGGACTCGAGCGCAGCTTGAAGGCGCTCGAGCGCCTCCACTTCGATTTTGAACCGCTTGTCGCCGCTCTTCATGTTCTTGCGAGCCCGTTCCAGCCGCTTCGCGACGGTCTCCAGGTCCGCGAGGATCAGTTCCACGTTGATGATGTCGATATCCCGAAGAGGGTCCACCGTGCCGGCGACATGGGTGATGTCGCTGTTTTCAAAGCAGCGCACCACGTGCACGATGGCGTCGACTTCGCGGATGTGAGCGAGAAATCGATTGCCGAGGCCCTCCCCTTGGCTGGCCCCTTTGACGAGTCCGGCAATATCGACGAACTCAAAGGCCGTCGGAACAATCCTTTTGGGATGGACGATGTCCGCGAGGACCTGGAGCCGCGGGTCCGGAACCTCGACGACGCCGACATTCGGATCGATGGTGCAGAAGGGATAATTGGCCGCCTCCGCGCCGGCCTTCGTGATGGCGTTGAACAGTGTGGACTTGCCGACGTTCGGCAGGCCGACAATCCCAGCCTGAAGTGACATGTTGACACCTCGCCGCCTTGTTTGCAGGATTAAGTATAGAGATTCACCCGAAGCTCGACAAAGCTGTCGGGGAGAATTCTTGTCCATGTTGTACGAATGCGCGCATACAATATGGATGCAGAACGTTCCGGGACATCTGTCCGGATAAACGTTCTCCCCGTTGGAATACTCATCATCAGAGGAGGTGATAGCGATGCTGCGTCGGCTCTTGCGCCGCCTTCGCGTTCGCAAACTGTCGCCCAAGGCGCTGGCCTGCGAGCCAAAGCGCGCCTCCGTCTCGACTGCCCGCGCGTATCCCATGGCTTCATGATCGGGCGTGCCACCGGCCTTGTAATGGATACCCATGACACACCCATGGTGTTTTTCACATCTGCTGCGCGAGAGCTTCCGTCCTGGGCGCTCTCGCGTTTTCATCATCGGGAACCGAAGCGACCTTCTCCACGTCGCACAGACAGTCGTAGAGTGCCGCCTGGATTCCAAAATCAGCGAGACCGTCCGAGGTAAAGTCGTTCAGGGTCATGCCCTGCCCGTGCCATCCAATCTCCATCCTCACGACGCGCGGATGCCCCTCCGTCTGAACCCGAGCCCGCGCGATCACGCTCGCCTTCTTGTTTCGAACTCTCACCCAGTCCCCGTCCTGGATGCCGCGCTCTTGCGCGACATTCCAGCCCAGCTCCGCGACGGGATACGGTCCCTTTGCCTCGGGAAGCGTATCGCGCTGCGACATCTGCCACTTTCGCGGGTGCACGGTGAGCAACGTGTATGGCAAGCCTTCATCTTGCGGGAACCGCCCCACCTCAATTCGCGCAACCGGGGCGTGCCCGTCGCGCGCCGCCACCGACGAGGCGAACTCGAACTTGCCGCTTGGCGTGAGGAAGTGCCCGTCTTGCCACGGCACCTTCGGAACGTCGAGCCGGACAAATCCTCGCTCCTTGAGTTCCGCCAACTTGTCCTCCGGCCACCGCTTCAGCGCATGCCGGATCCAGGTCTCCACATCGCCCGCCATGATCTCGGGTCTTCCGAGCATCGCGGCGAGATCGCGAAAAATCTGCCATTCCGGCCGGGCCTCTCCTCGCGGCGGCACGACGGGGCGAGCGTAGCTGACACAGTCGTGCCACATCGTCGTGTAGACCACGTCCTCTTCCTCGAGCACGTTGGTGCACGGCAGCACGTAATCCGCGCATTCCGCCGTGGCCGTCATGAACGTGTCGATCACGACCTTGCAGCGTATCTGAGCCATGGCCTCGCGCAGGCGGCCGCTGTCCGGCACCTGAGCCACGGGGTTGCTGCGCGTGACAAACATCACCTGGACTGGCGGATCGGCCGCGAGCAAATCCGCGGCCAGGGTGGGCCGCAACATCTCCCGCACGTTCGCCCCGCGGCGATGGGTGATGGCCTCCTCGTCGTAAAATCGGCCGAGTTGCCGCTGAGCGTAGTTCACGCCACCCCCAGGAACGCCGACGTGGCCTGTGGCGGCAGCGAGCGCGTCGATGGCGCGGATGGTCTGTCCGCCCTGTGCGTACCGCTGCATGCCGATGCCAAGCAGCGTGCAGACAGGCCTCGTTTTCCCGTACAGCTCCGCCAAAAACCGAATGTCCTCCACGGGAACGTCAGTCCACCGCGACACTTCGCCGAGATCGTACCGGTCCAAATCCCGCGCGAGTTCCTCCCACCCCACCGCTCGATGGTGCAAGAAATCGCGATCCAGCCAGCCCTCATCGCGGCAGATGCGGAGCGCCGCCAACGCCAATAGGCCATCCGTGCCCGGGCGGGGATAGATGGCTTTGTCGGCTCGCCGCGCCAAATCCTGCGGCAGAGCGCTGATGACAACGAGCTTCGCTCCCCGAGCCTGCGCCTCGCGAATGAACGGGATCATGTGCACGTTGGTGTTGGCCACGTTGCGGCCCCACACCACGATGGCCTCGGCATGTTTCGCCATATCTTCGGGCGCATGGCTGTTCGCCTGACCGAAGTCGTACGTCTGAGCGCGGATGCCCGCATCCCAGCACAGGCTACCGACGGCCTCCGAACAGCCTCCGAGCCCGTAGAAGAACCGCTGGTTCAAGGACTTGAGCAGTCCACCCGAGCCCCAGTCGTAGTAGTGCAAAATGCCGTGATGCCCCACCTCTTCAAGCGTCCGCCGCACCTCGGCCGCGATCTCGCGCAGCGCCTGCTCCCACGGAATGGCGACCCATGCGTCCCCTTCCCGCTTGAGCGGGTGAAGGACGCGATCGCGGCTGTTCCGGCGAACCGCCAGCTGACGTCCGCGGTTGCAGATGGTCCCGCGCGTGATGGGGTGCTCGGGGTTCCCGCTCAAGCAGATCTCGCCGTCTTCCCCTACCTCGGCCACCAACGCGCACGCGTCGTAACAGTCAATCGGACACGCTGTCTTCACCTTCACCGACGGTTCCCCCCTTCTCCAAAACCGCGCGAATCAGCCGCTCAAAGCGCGAGCGCGGGATCAGAACGCTATGCCCGCAGCGCTGACACTTGATGCGGATGTCCATCCCCATCCGGATGACTTCCCAGCGGTTTTCGCCACACGCGTGCGGTTTTTTCATCCGGACAATGTCGCCCAGTCCAAACGAGACCGGCACGCGATCGCCTCCTCATCCTCACTCGGCAGCGAGCTCCCCGCCCGCCGTCCCTTGCGCGCCCTGGCTCTCGTGCAGCACCCGGTCCAGCTCCTCCTTGATGCGCTCGTGCGCCTCCCGCTCGATCTCGCCATTCTTGGTGGGCGCGCACACTGCCGTGGCCCGGATGACCAGATTCGAGTTGGAAACATCCTGGACACCGAGGACCTGAACCGGCCCCGTCACGACGTCGGGCCGCTCCTGTTGGAGCGTGAGCAACACGCGTTCCATCACAGATTTCACAAGGTCCACGTCCACATCGTAGGGGACGGTGACATCGATCACGGCCGTGGAGTTCGTGCGCGAGTAGTTGGTCACGCTCGTGATCTGGCCGTTGGGAATCACCTGAACCTCGCCCGTCCAAGCCTGGATCCTCGTGAGGCGAATGCCGATGGAAATCACCGTGCCCTTGAACCCGTTGATCTGCACGATGTCACCGACGCCGTACTGGTCCTCGAACAGGATGAACAGGCCCGAAATTAGGTCTTTCACCAAGCTCTGCGCTCCAAATCCAACGGCGACGCCGACAATCCCCGCGCTCGCGAGGATGGCGGACACGTTGACGTGGAAGAGCGACAGAATTTCGACCACCAACACAAAGTATACCGTGTAACGGACGACGTTCGTGAACAGCGATTCAAGCGTTTTTCGCCGGCGCTCGTCCATCCTGGTGTGCATCGACAACATGCGCCGTATGATGCGAACACCGACGCGGATCAGCAACTGCGCCAAGACGAAGAAGATGGCAATCCGGATGGCGGTCCAAATCACCACTTCGAGGCTCGGGATGTCCGCAAGCCCCTTTTGTTGTATGTTCGCCCAAAGTGTCACGGCTCTCCCTCCCGGCTCGTCTCATGATGTCCCATCATATCATAGTTCGAGCCGCGGATAGGGCTTGAAGACCGTGCAGGACGAGGTCGAGGAGGGGATTGGATTCGAGCGACTTGTCATGTCCAAAGAGGTGGAGAAGCGCCGCAAGCGTCCGCGCAGCCTGGAATACACTCCAGAGACCCGCGGACGCTCCGATGAGGCCACTCACCCATCTCGAAAAGCCCCCCACTTCAACAGGCTCGTCTTCGTCGAGCATGGATTGTAGGAAACGATGGACGCCCATGAACGCACACCAGACCGCGGCCCCAAGGAAGAGCGCCACCATCCAGTCCAGCGCGTGCAGGGCTGTCCAGTGGATCTGACCCGATATCTGCGACGGAACCCGCATGGAGCGGTGAACAAGTCCTTCCCCAAAGACAGGGACATTGGTTTCCGCGTGTTCCGCCATCCACTGAAGAACCGGCTGCGTGATGGACAAGTGAAGCACGAGCCAAGGCGCAACCTGTGCGGCGGCGTACATGCTGGCATAGAAGCCCGCGGCGTACAAGAGGGCGACTTCAGCCGGCTGTGCCCCAATCCAAAGCGCAATCCACAAAGCCTCCAACAAGAGCATCAGGTCCATCATGCGCGTCCCCACGCTTCTACTTCGCATCCTGTCAGGACAGGTATAGTCGATGATACGCAAACGTATACTGGGAATATTCCGTGCGAGGAGGAAATCAGGTGAATCGCTTGTCCACAGAGTCCTCTTGGGTAAACGCGCCGAACGTCGGCGGCCGCGTTTCGATGGAAAGCCCTGATGCCGTGTTGGCCCTGCAGCACCAGCTTGACGCAGCGCTCGCGCACCACGGCAGACTGCCGCTGGTCATCGTTTGCGTGGGAACGGATCGTTCGACGGGGGACGCCTTCGGCCCCATCGTCGGATCGCGCCTGACGCGGAGCGTCAAGCTGGCGGGCGTGCACGTGCTGGGCACGCTGGATGAGCCCGTCCACGCCGTCAACCTGCAGGCGACGCTTCAGAAGATTGACGAGTGGTATCCGGTCAAGCCGTTCGTGATCGCCATCGACGCGTGTCTGGGGAGGTTTGATCATGTGGGGCAAATTGCGGTTGACGTTGGGCCCTTGCGCCCTGGAGCAGGCGTGAAGAAAGCCCTCCCGGAGTTTGGCGATTTGTGCATCACGGGCGTCGTGAACGTATCGGGATTCATGGAGTACTTCGTCCTGCAGAACACGCGGCTCGCCATCGTGATGCGAATGGCCGACATCGTCGCGGACGCTCTCACGGCGAGCCTGATTCGGTGGTACGAACGGCATCCCGCCGCTATGAAATTGGGGATGTGACGAAAGCGCGGCTCGTCACATCCCCGTGGTTCCCTCACGAAATGCGGGCTGTGGTCCCTGTTCTCGCTGCACCGTGAAGGGCTTCCTCGATGACCGTTCGTTCTTCGTCCGTCAACATGTACGGAGAATCTCCCCCTTGAACTGGCTTTCCGTACGTGACGGAATCCTCCCGCCCATAGATCGACGTAATCACGACGCCATCGCCCTTGCCATCGATGAGTGCGACGGAGTAGCTCAGATCGCTGCCGACTTCGGCGAAGGGGTTATAGCGCAGAATGACTGGCGTCGAGACCTTCGACTGGAGCGCTTCTTCAACTTCACGAAGGTGCTCCTCAGCTTCACGCAGTTTCATCTCGAGTTTGCGAACCGCGTCTTTGGTCTCTTCAAACACTCGCTCGAGATCCGCTGCGCTCGTCAGCTCCTTCAGCCGATTGAACTTCCGCTTCAAGCGCGCGGAGCGCGATAGAGCGACGGACGCGATCACGAGACAGATGATCGCCAAGATTCCGCTGAACAGCGCGATGTCAAGCGCATATGGTTGTAGAACAGAAAGCCCCATGGCCATTCGCTCCTTCTGCTACAACTGTCCGTCACGATCCGCACGCTGTGACGTCACGTAGGATGACAAGCTCCCGAACCTTTCTCCCCCACCCGCGGCAGGACACACTCACAGGTGCGGGATGGCATGAATCACAACCTTGGCCACGGGCGCAAGGATCATGGCGGGTAGTAGGTTTGGAACCGAGATTTTGCGCAACCCCGCGAGCTGCATTCCGATGGCGACAATCAGAAGACCGCCGGTCGCAGTGATGGGTTCAATGATGAGCGGCGTGTCCAAGAAACTTCCGAACAGATGCGAGATGAGTGCGATGAGACCTTGATACACCAACACCGGGATCGCCGCGAGTCCCACGCCCGGACCCAGCGCAGAAGTGAGGACCACGGCAGAGAACCCATCAAGCACCGACTTGGCGAAGAGCGTCTTATGATCCCCTTGCAGTCCGTCCTGCACAGCGCCCACGATGGACATGGAGCCCACGCAAAACAAGAGCGTTGCGGAAATAAACCCCTGCGCAATCGGCCCCCGATACACTTGGTGAAACCGGTCCTCCAAGCGGTGAGCGAGGCGCTCAAACCAAGCCTCGATTTGAAGCAGTTCACCGGCGATGGCGCCCATCACGACCGAGAAGATGATGAGAACGATGTCGCTCATGTCGCTGAGCGCCATGCTCAGTCCGATGCAGATGACGCATAAGGCCACGCCGACCGTTACAGTGTCCCGCATGCGGTCCGGTATGCGCGGCAAAACGTAACCAATCGCGGTTCCGAATAAGATGGCGACGACGTCGACAATCGTACCCAGAAGAAACATGCATTCACCTCGCGGCACAACATGGTTTAGGGCTTTCCTCATGGAGCGTGCGCCAACATAAGGTCCATGATGCGCCGGAGATCGTCCTCCGAGTAATAATCGATCTCGATTTTTCCTCGTTTTTTCCCTGGTTGGATGCGAACCGAGGTACCCAAATAGGCTTGAACCTGTTCCTGATAACGCCTGTATTCGGTCGGAAGCGCGGGTTTGTTGGTTTCACGTGAAACCTTCTTCGGCTGGTAGATGACCATCTCCAGCTTGCGCACGCTCCACGCCTCTTTCACCGTCTGTTCGGCCAATCGGAGCTGCTCTTCCGCGTCCTCCACAGATAGCAGGGCTCGCGCATGCCCCATCGTCAACGTTCCACGTGAAACCATATCCTGAATTTGATCCGGAAGCTGCAGCAACCTCAACATGTTCGTGATGTGACTCCGGCTTTGCCCCACCCGTTTCGCGAGCTCATCCTGCGTGAGGTGGCATGTTTCAATCAGCTTCGCGTACGCATCGGCAATCTCGATCGGATTGAGGTCTTCGCGCTGCAAGTTCTCGATGAGGGCGATTTCCATCAGCAGAACATCGCTTAAATCCCGCACGACCGCGGGCACCACCTGGAGCCCGGCCATTTTCGCGGCGCGATACCGCCGTTCGCCCGCGACGATGTCAAACCCTTTCACCTGGCTCCTGCGGACGATCAGCGGCTGAAGAATCCCATGTTCGCGAATGGAATCGCACAGCTCCTGCAGCTTTTCTTCATTGAACGTTCGCCGCGGCTGATACGGATTCGGCCGGAGATCCCGAATGTCAATCTGCACAATCTGATCTTCGTCCGATACGTTGAGCTGAGGGATCAAGGCATCCAACCCGCGGCCCAGACCTCGCTTAGCCACGCGCGATCACTTCCTTCGCGAGTTCCATATACGACTCGGCGCCGCGCGATTTCGGATCATAGTGAATGATGGGCCTGCCGTGACTCGGCGCCTCGCTCAAGCGAACATTGCGCGGAATAATGGTCTTGTACACCTTGTCGCGAAAGAACTTTTTCACGTCCTCGATGACCTGCAATCCCAGGTTGGTGCGCGCGTCCAACATGGTCAGCACCACTCCCTCCACCTCGAGCGACGTGTTCAGATGCTTTTGCACGAGCCGCACGGTGTTCAGCAGCTGACTCAAGCCTTCGAGCGCGTAGTACTCGCATTGGATGGGAATGATGACGGAGTCGGCCGCCGTCAAAGCGTTCACGGTCAACAAACCGAGGGAGGGCGGACAATCGATCACGATGTAATCGTACCGACTCCGCATCCCTTGAATCGCTCTTCGAAGCCTCACTTCTCGCGAGATGGTCGGAACCAACTCGATCTCGGCACCCGCCAATTGAATCGTGGCCGGAAGCACGTCCAAATTGTCGAGGCCTGACGGCATGATGGCATCCGCGATATTCACGTCGTTGATAATCACGTCGTACACACAGTACTTCACGTCGGCTTTGTTGATACCGACCCCGGACGTGGTGTTTCCCTGCGGATCGATATCGATCAGCAGAACGCGTTTGCCCAACGTCGCCAGACAAGCCCCGAGATTCACCGCGGTTGTCGTCTTCCCCACGCCACCTTTTTGATTGGCGATGGCGATCACGCGGGCGCTCGACACGACAAGTCCTCCTTCAAACTCGAACGAAATTCCCTAGATACTGTAGATCATGTCTCGACTCCTCTCATTCTACTGCAAAACCTCGGGGATTTCCGCTTCAACGTTGTGCGGATCCCTTCATCGCCGGAAAAAACGCGAAAGCGGCCGTTTGGCCGCTTCAACCCCCCGCGCATGCGTTCCTCGGCACCGCCGCGTGTCATTCGCGCTTTCAAGACGACCTCGCTTCTCGCGGCGCCTCGACAGTCCCCTTCTCTGCTGGCGCCTTTTTCGGCACGCGAATGGTAAACTGATAGTATTCGTCGTCGTCCACCTCTTCACACACCACCTGCAACCCTGTCTGCTCAATCATCTGCAGGGACTGGCGGATGGTATTGACGGCCAGGCGGATGTCCTTGGACAACCCCCGCTTCCGTGGCTTCCTCCGGCGTTCAGCCGTTGAGCCCAGCGACTCGAGCTTGGCCTTGACCTTTTCCTCCATCTGCTTTACGTTCCAGCCTTTTTCGATACACTCGTTCAGCAGTTCTACCTGGAGATCCTCCGAGGGCAAGGCCAGAAGCGCGCGAGCGTGGCGCTCCGTGATCTGGCGCGTGAGCAGCGCGTCCTGGACGACCTGCGGGAGGTGCAGCAACCTGAGCTTATTCGCGATGGTCGACTGCCCCTTGCCCAGCCGCTGCGCCAAACTCTCCTGCGTCAGCCCGTGCAATTCCATCAGCTGTTGATATGCGACGGCCTCTTCGATCGGCGTCAATCCCTCGCGCTGAAGATTTTCGATCAGCGCCGCAGACGCCGTCTGCGCGTCGTTCAGATCCCGCACAATGGCCGGGATGGTGGGCCACCCCAGGTGGCGCACCGCGCGCAGGCGCCGTTCGCCGGCGATGAGTTCGTACACATCGCCCTTTTTGCGCACCACCACGGGCTGAATGACCCCGTGTGTGTGAATGGTCTTGGCCAATTCTTCAATCGATTCTTGATGAAAAATCGCTCGGGGCTGATACGGATTTGGGACAATGCGTTCCACCGGAATATCCACGACCTGCGTCTGCGCGTGTCCGACGTCGCGGAAGCTGATGAATCGTCCCCACGTTTCCCTCATCTTAGACCCCTCTATTCATGAACACACGAGGATCGACACTCAATGTCGATTTCACCAAGGCGTGCCCGCATTCCTGCTCTTCGACAAAAGTTCTCATGAATTTACAAAGATCGTATCTTCCAGACGCTATTCGACATCCTCCGCGCCCTACAGCGGCTGCCGGGAAGGCGTTCCTGCCTTTCTCGGGTACCGCTTCGGGCAGGGCTCCGCTTGCCGAAAGACCGCGATGACCCTATCCCCCTGCTCGTCCAACAGTTGATAGGCGATCACGCCTTCTGGACGCGCACCGAGAACGCGCGCCGCGCGCGCAGCGTCCTCCTCCTCGGCACCCAAATACGACGGCCCCTTGTACAAAAACGCCCAGCCGCCCGTCTTCAGCATCGGCGCCGCATACTCAAGGAGCACATTGGATCTCGCCACGGCCCTCGCCACCGCGGCGTCGAAGGAGCCCCGCGCCCCAGGGGCCCTTCCCAAATCCTCCATCCGCGCGTGCACCGCGCTGACGTTCGTGAGGCCGAGATCGCCAACGACGTGTTCCACAAACTGCACGCGCTTTCTTGATGCATCGCACAGCACAAACGACAGATTTCGCCACGTTATTGCCAGGGGAATACCCGGGATCCCCGCGCCACTGCCGATGTCGATCACGCGGCCGCCTCGCGCGGCGATTTCGCGCCACGCGGGCACCTGCGCGATGCCCGCGCTGTCGAGAAAGTGCTTGATCCACATCTCGCGCGATTCGACAATCGCGGTGAGATTCAACCGTTCGTTCCACTCCGCGAGCAGTTCGCCGTACCGCTCCAGCTGGCGCTCCATCTCGTCGGTCACCGGAACCCCCCAGGCGCGCATTTGCTCCATCACATCACGCATGGGCAGCGCGCCTCTCCTGAGCATCGAGGTACACGAGCAAGATGGAGATGTCCGCCGGCGTCACGCCCGGAATCCGCGCGGCCTGCCCCACCGTGCGCGGCCGGACGCGGGACAGCTTCTCTCTCGCTTCCATCGCGAGGCCCGTCAACTGCATGTAATCGAGATCCTCCGGCAGTTTCCGGCCTTCGAGCCGTTTCTGGCGTTCAATGAGCTCGTTTTGCTTTCGGATGTAGCCCGCGTACTTGATCTCAATCTCCACCTGTTCCTTCACCTCGGGGTCGATCTCGACGCCTCCGCTCGGATCGATTTCCCGAATCTGCTCGTACGACAACTCCGGCCGCTTCAGCAATTGCGCGAGGCTCATGCCCGACTCGATGGGCTGCGAGCCCCACTCGGCGAGGCGCCCGTTCACGTCCTGCGGCTTCACCTTCACGCGCGACAGGCGCGCGAGTTCCGCCTGAATGCCCTCCTTTTTGCGCATCACCCGGCTGTAGGCCCGCTCGGACACCAGGCCAATGCGATAGCCGAGCTCCGTCAGCCGCAGATCCGCGTTGTCGTGCCGCAACAAAAGCCTGTGCTCCGCGCGAGAGGTAAGAAGCCGATACGGCTCGTTCGTTCCCTTGGTGACGAGATCGTCAATCATCACGCCGATGTACGCGTCCGATCGCGACAACACCACTGGCTCCTCACCCTTCACCTTTCGCGCCGCATTGATGCCGGCCATGATGCCCTGACCCGCTGCCTCTTCGTACCCGGAGGTTCCGTTCAGCTGGCCGGCGGTAAACAGCCCTTCCACGAGCTTCGTCTCAAGCGTCGGCCACAACTGCGTGGGGATCACCGCGTCGTACTCAATGGCGTAGCCGGGGCGCAGCATTTCCGCGCGCTCCAGGCCGGGAATGGAGTGCAGGATTTTCAACTGCACGTCCTCCGGCAGGCTCGTCGACAGCCCTTGCACGTACCACTCGCTCGTGTGCGGACCCTCCGGCTCGAGGAAGATCTGGTGTGTGTCGCGATCCCGAAAGCGCACGACCTTGTCTTCGATGGAGGGGCAGTAGCGCGGGCCCGTTCCCTTGATCTCGCCGCTGTAAAGCGGCGACCGGTGCAAGTTCTCCAGGATGATGCGATGGGTCTCCTCCGTGGTGCCGGTCAGCCAGCACGGCACCTGTTCCCGCACTGGCGTGTCCGGATCGAAGGAAAAGTGGCGCGGGACGGGATCGCCGGGCTGGGCGATCAATTTGCTGAAATCGATGGAGTTCTTGTTGATACGAGGCGGCGTGCCGGTCTTGAATCGCACCAAGCGGAAGCCGAGATCGACCAGGCAATCCGACAGGCGGATGGCCGGCATCTGGCCGTTCGGGCCGCTTTCATACGACACTTCGCCGATGTAGATGCGCCCGCGGAGATAGGTGCCGGTGGTGAGCACCACCGCTTGCGCGTGAAACTCCTGACCGCTCTTCGTCACCACCCCGTAGATTCGACCGTTCCGGACGAGCAGCTCCTCCACCAGTCCCTGTTTCAGGTGAAGGTTGTCCGTCCGCTCGAGCGTCCACTTCATGTTCAGGGCGTAGTACGCCTTATCCGCCTGCGCCCGCAACGCCTGCACCGCCGGCCCCTTGCCGGTGTTCAGCATGCGCATCTGAATGTAGGTGGCGTCCGTGTTTTTCCCCATCTGTCCACCGAGCGCATCCACCTCGCGCACGACAATACCCTTCGCAGGCCCGCCAATCGACGGATTGCAGGGCATGTACGCGATGGTGTCCAAGTTGATGGTCAGAAGTAGCGTTCGGCAGCCCATGCGCGCCGCCGCGAGCGCCGCTTCACATCCCGCGTGGCCGCCCCCGATGACGATCACGTCATACGATCCGGCGAAAAACCGCATCTCCACCCACCTCCCGTCATTTGCCCAGGCAGAAGCGGGAAAAGATCTCGTTCAACAGATCCTCCCCGGCCTCTTCGCCGATGGTCTCTCCAAGTTTTTCATACGCCGACTGAAGCGCCACAGCCACCAAATCGAGAGTCTCCCCCGCGCGCGCCGCGTCCCGCGCCGTGCGCAGGTCCTCCTTCGCCTCTTCCAAGAGCCGCTTCTGGCGGTGGTTCGCCATGTAACTGGCGTCGAGATCGACCGCGAGATCTCGGCGAATCGCATCGACGATGGCGTCCCGCAACGCATCCAGGCCGATGCCCTCGCGCGCCGACACCCGCACGGCCCCTTCCGGCGCCATCTCGTCCGCAAATCGCGCCGCCTCCGGGTGGATGCCGCAATCCACCTTGTTCAGCACCACCATCCTCCGCGATCCGCTCGACTCGCGCGCGATGACCTCGTCCTCCTCGGTCGGCGGTTCGCTTCCGTCCAACACCAGGAGCACAAGCTCCGCGTCCTGCATCGACTGGCGCGATCTCGCCACGCCAATTCGCTCCACCACGTCCTCCGTCTCGCGGATGCCCGCCGTATCGATGAGCCTGAGCGGAATCCCGCGCAGGTTGATGTATTCCTCCAGCACGTCGCGCGTCGTGCCGGGCAGATCCGTCACGATGGCGCGCTCGCGCTCCACCAGGGCGTTCAAGAGCGACGACTTGCCCACGTTGGGACGCCCAACAATGGCCGTAGCCACGCCGTCCCGCAGCACTCGCCCGAGCTCCGCCGAGCGAATCAGCCGGTCGATCTCGCCCATCAGATCGTCGCACACGCGCACGACGTGATCGCAAGCCACGTCTTCCACGTCGTGTTCCGGGTAGTCGATGGTCACTTCGACGTGCGCCTCGAGTTCCAACAGCCGCCGCCTTAGCGCGCGAATCGCCTCGCCGAACCGCCCGCGCACCTGCCGTTCAGCCAGTTTGCCGGCAAACGCCGTCTTGGCGCGGATGAGGTCGATCACGGCCTCCGCCTGCGACAAATCCATGCGACCGTTGAGAAAGGCGCGCTTCGTGAACTCCCCCGGTTCAGCCATCCGCGCGCCCGCATCCAGGCACGCGGACAACACAGCCTCCACCGCATAGGCGCCGCCGTGGACCTGCAGCTCCAGCACGTCTTCGCCCGTGTAGCTGTGCGGCCCTGGCATCCACAGCACAATCGCTTCGTCGATCACGTCTCCCGACTTCGGATCGATCACGTGGCCGTACCGCATTCCTCGCTCGCGAAGTTTCACGGGAGCCCCTCGCTTCGATCTCACCAGCCGCTCCCCCACATCCCGCGCGCCGCGACCGCTCACTCGCACAATGCCCACGCTCGCCTCGCCCACCGCCGTAGCGATTGCCGCGATGGTGTCCTCCTGTTCAACAGCTTTCATCGCCATCCGCCACCCTCCCTTCTACACAAAAACCCCACTGCTTCGAGCGGGGTTCTCGTCTCACATCTTCTCCTCGACGCCTCATTCGATCCAATCGTGCCGCTTCGGAATGATCTTCACCCGACGGTACGGCTCCTGGCCTTCACTGACCGTCACGACGTCTCCTCTCGCCTGCAGGTGCGCGTGCACCCACTTGCGATCCTTTCGCGGCATGGGATCCAGCGCCACGGGCCTTCCGAGCCGAACCGCCTTGTCCGCCGCCTCGTCCGCCAACCGCCGGAGCGACTCCAGCCGGCGGTCGCGATAGCCCGCCGCGTCGAGCGTGAACCGCATCTTCTCTGCCGCGTCCCGATTCGCCACGATGTTCACCAAATACTGAAGCGCGTCCAGCGTCGCACCGCGCCGGCCAATGAGGATGGGCAGGGCGTCCTCGTCCGCCGAGATGGACAGCTTCACGTGACCTTCCTCATCCACATCATCTGCGACAATGACGGCCTGCCCCAGTCCCATCTTGGAGATAACCGTCCGAAGGAACTCCTTCGCCGCGTCGAGGGGCGTCTCGATGACCGTCACCTCGACCTCCGCCTCTCGGCCGCCGAGCCATCCGAGAAATCCGCGAGCCGGTTCCCGAATCACCCGCACCTGCGCCTGCGATCTCGGCACCCCGAGCCTCACAAGCGCTGACATCACCGCTTCTTCGATGGTCTTGCCCGTCGCCACCACTTTTCGCATCTCGCCTAAGCCTCCGACGCTTCTCACGCTGCGCCTGTTGAAACCGCGGCTCGCGCCTCTCTTGCCTCGTCACGAGTCCTGTGAGCGTTCGCCCTCGGAAGGCGATTCTCCGCCCGTCGCCTTCGCGCCATCCCCGGCTTTGCTCGTCCCTTGAGACTTCTTGCTGCTCGACTTCTGACCTGGTGCGCGCGATGCCCGCTTCTTAGCCGCTTTTTGATGGGTCCCAGCAGACGAGCGGTTCGATTTTCCTCCGCTCGTGGACGCCTGGTTCGCGGGTTTCGCATCGACGGACCTCACGGCCGCCCTTCCACCACCCGCGAGCGCCATCTCACGCTGTTCGCGCATGGTAGGCAGGGTGATAAACAGGTACACCTGCACAGCCACGAGGAGATTGGTGTAAATCCAGTACAGGACAAGACCTCCGGGCAACCGGAAGGCAAAGAAGAAAATCATCACGGGATACACGAACAACATCGACTTCTGTTGAACAGGCTGGCTTTGCATGGACAACCACGACGAAAGCAGCGTAGAGAGCGCCGCAAGCACGGGCAGGATGTAATGCGTGTCCCAATGCCCAAGCGGAAAGATGCCGAGGAACGTGCTCTGGCGCATGCCGACGTTTCCGATGATGGCGCCATAAAACGCCCACAGGAAGGGAAGCTGAATCAGCATGGGAAAGCAGCCGGCGAGCGGATTCATCCCCGCCTCCTGATACAGCTTCATGAGCTCTTCCTGCATCTTCTGGTTGTCGAACTTGTACTTCGTCCGGATCTTCTGGATCTCCGGCTGCAGCTTCACCATGGCGCGCTGAAAGCGGATTTGGCGAAGAAAAAGCGGCAACACGACCAGGCGGACCAGAATCGCCATGAACAGAATGGAGATCCCGTAGTCGTTGCCAAACAGATGGGCGAAGTAGTCCATCAAATCGGAGATGCCGTGGAGGATTGAGCCCCACGCGTTCTTCGGCCATTCGCCTGGCTTTGTGGGATACAGCCCGCACCCTGTCAGCGCCACCACGGCCGCGAGACTCAGGGCGATGGTCCATCTCTTGCTGGCTTTCCGATTTCCGTTCAAGCGCGCATCCCCCTACCTGACCTCCGGCACCTCATCCACGCCGCCCGGATGCCACGGTCCACACTTCAACAATCGCCGGACCGCGAGCCAGCCGCCATAGATCACGCCAAACCGCGAGATGGCCTGGACGGCGTACTCGGAACACGTCGGCGTGAACCGGCACGTGGGCAGCTTGGCTGGCGAAATGTAGAGCTGGTAAAATCGAATCAAACCAATCACAAGCCGCTTCACGGACGCTCATCTCCCGCTTGTTGCGGCAACAGTTTCGCCTTGATCAAAAGTCGCTCGACTTCTCGCTCGAGATCGTGAAAATCCGCGTCTGCCGCATTCGCCCGACAAACCACCACGATATCTACGGGCCTGTCGCACAGCTCGTCCAGTCTGCGCTGAAAAATCGCCCGTAGCAACCGCTTCAGGCGGTTGCGCACGACCGCTTTTCCAACTTTCCTGCTTATGGAAAACCCAACACGAACCCGAGCTACCCGATTGTCGCAATAATACAACACGAGCTTGCCGCTCGCAAACGACTTGCCCTTGCGAAACACGCGCCGGAAATCCCGGCTATCTCGAAGCCGATGCTGACTCTGCAATGTCCGCCCTCCAGTTCCTCGATGCCCCGGTATCCACCCACCCCTTCACAAAAAAAGGCCACTTCCGTGGCCCTTTTCACGCGGACAGCACCTTACGGCCCTTCGCGCGACGGCGCGCCAGCACGCGACGACCGCCCTTTGTCGCCATGCGCTTCCGGAAACCGTGGTTCTTCTTCCGCTTGCGAACGTTCGGTTGATAGGTCGGTTTCATCGAGACACCTCCCCCGTGCGGACACACGTAGCTACGATACAGAAAGATCCTGACCGTGTCAATGTTCGATTCTCCGCTGTCCACATGTGGACAAATCTCGCCGACACATGTCTTCCCTCATGGTTTTCCCCCGCTCATCCACAACCCATCCACACGTCCACAGTCTGTGGATGGCTCTGCATGTGGATCCGTGGATGCTGTGGAAAGACGTTG
>NZ_BCRQ01000019.1 GCF_001552675.1 Alicyclobacillus sendaiensis NBRC 100866 | reverse complement strand
TCCATCGCAGGAGTTGATCGCGCCGCGGCGATTCTCGTATGCTATCGACGCGTCGCACGCGCCGCCATGGCGGCGCCGCACCGGATGGCAACCGCGAGAAGGAGGACCCTGGTGACGACACAACTCGAATTTTCTTGTTACGCGGACGTGGAGAAGGCGATGCTTGAACTCGTCCAACATCATTTCTTCGAAGGGCGGTTTCTCAAGACCCTTTGCAGCGGCGGATATCGGGAAGATCAGCTTCGGCACTTCGCCCTCCAATATGGCTACTACAGCCGTCATTTCCCGCGCGTGCTCGGCGCTGCCATTGCCGCCATGCCACCTATCGACGCTTGGTGGGTGCCTATCGCAGACAACCTCTGGGACGAGGCTGGCCGAGGCGAACCGGGCCGGGCACACGAAAAGCTTTACCTCACCTTTCTGCGCACCGTCGCACCCGACGCGAAGTTGGACGAACACGGCATCCCGCACGTGCCGATGTCGAAGGCCGTGGAGACGGCCATCGAGACGTTCATTCAATTCTTTCGACAGGCCACGCCGCTCAAGGCCATGGCCGCGGTCGGACTCGGATCCGAACTATTCGCCGGTCAAGTGATGGCTCGCATTGGCGAAGGGTTTCGCCATCCCCATTACCAACGGCGCGGAGCTGTAAACACGCTTTTCTGGGAGGTTCACGCCGACGAGCACGAGCCGCGCCATTATCAGCTCTGCAAACAAATCCTCGAGACCTTCACGTCTCCGCGCGATCTCGCCGACATGTACGAGACAGGGCGATACATCGCGCTCTCGGAGGCGAGGATGTATGAAGAGTTACACGATGAAATGATGTCCCTGTGAGCGGGGACAAAACACGTGACACGAAGCAGGGGTGCGGAAATCCGGATGGGGATCCCGCACCCCTTGTCTTGCGGTCACGCCAGCGAATCCGTCGGCATCACAGGCAGCGCCGCCAAGCGCCTCCAGAGCTCTGGCGCAAACTTCGCGAGATTCACCGGGCGCAACGTGTCGCGATCGACAAACGCGTGGCGAGTCTCGCCCCATGCGCACAACTCGCCCTGCGCATCGGTGACCTCATAGCGGAACGCAAGCCGCGCTCGAGTCATCTCGACGAGGCCCGCCGTCACGCGCACCACGTCCTCAGCGCGCAGTGCCTTTCGGTAGTGGCAACCGACGTCCGTCACGACAACCGTGACGCCGCGATCGTGAAAATCGTTCATGTAACGGATGCCGTTTTCTTTCAGAAAGTGCATCCGGGCAATCGAAAACCAGTCGATGTACGACGGGTGATACACGATTCCGGCCGGATCGCACTCACCCCAACGGACTTCAAGCGTGGTGACGACGCGCTCTGGCATTTCGCATTCCTCCAGGCCTAGCGATGCCCTTCGATTCTACCAGACGCGCGCCGCGCAGTGCACGTCACGCTCCCGGGGGACGCGCGAATCCATCGGACGCCTGTTGGGGCGACTGAGTAGGACGAGCGGCCTCGGTGGCGGTGCTCGCCGCGGAATCCGCCGCCGAACCGCTCGATCCGCCGCCCGCTCCTCCGCCGCTTGATGCCGAACCCGACGCCCCAGACGCCGCTTTGCTGTGCGTCATGAAGATGGCGATCACGGTGACGACGGACGCCACCGCGTTGGCGATGGCGTTGATTTCAGGATCCGTGATGAAAGGAAGGCCGAGTGCATCCGTGATGAGCTTGGCTGACGCCAACAAGCCGATGATGAGTGTACTTAGCCGCTTGGTCTGAACCAGTTGGATCAACGCATTCCAGACCTTCATTGCGCTTCACCCCCTTTGCATGTTCTCGTGTATGTCACATGCGCTTCGAGGGTGCAAGCGTTGACACGAGGAGAAGGCACATCTGAGACTGCCTTTTTGAAAGCAGCTAACGGATCTTCTATAATGAGGTCGCGCCGAGGTACAGAGGTACATATGTAGAGGAGGGAATCGGACATGGCACAGTCTCTCAAAGGGTGGAACGCCATCGTCACGGGCGCTGGAAAGGGCATCGGCAAGGCCATCGCCGAGCATCTCGCAAAAGAAGGTGTGAACCTAGGGCTCATCGCCCGCACGGAGAGCGATCTGCGTATGGCAGCCGATGCCATTCGAAGTGCGTACGGCGTTTCCGTCTACACGCACCCCGCCGACGTCGCCGACCGCGCGTCCATTGAGGCGGCCATCCACCACCTGAAGGAGCAATTGGGCTCCGTCGATGTCTTGGTCAACAACGCCGGCACGGCAAGCTTTGGCACCGTGGTCGACATGCCCGTGGAGCAATGGGAGCAGATCATCCGGGTGAACTTGCTCGGGACGTACTACGCGACGCGTGCCCTGTTGCCTCACATGATCGAACGCAACCGCGGTCACATCATCAACATCAGCTCGACGGCGGGCGAGAAGGGATCCGCCACGACGTCGGCCTATTCGGCATCCAAGTTTGGCCTGCTCGGCTTCACGGAATCGCTGATGTACGAGGTGCGAAAGCACAACATTCGCGTCATCGCGCTCTTGCCGAGCACCGTGAACACGGATCTGGCGCGCAGCGTGGGACTCAAGCTGGGAGACGAAGATCATCAGATGCAGCCCGAAGACGTGGCCGAGCTCGTGGTCGATGCGCTCCGCCTGCCGAATCGCGTGCTGCTGAAATCCGCGACGCTCATCATGACCAACCCGCAGTAAAGCCATTCCCCGCCCACCGTCAGGTCTGGGCGGGGCCTGCCCGGGTTCGTCGCCTAACCGTGCGGCGAACTGCCGTCGCTCGTAGGTTGGTGCTGACTTCCCCCGACCACATTGCCGGTCTCTGCACTGTGATTTCCCAACGCTCGATTGCCGAGATCGGTCCGATTCGTCCCGGAGGCAATCGATGAACCGTTCACGGACTGATTCGCGCTCTCCCCAATGAAGTTGCCGCCGCGCTCACTGACGGTGTCGCATCCTGCGACGGCGACCGCCACCAACAGGGATAGCCCCACGACTGCCAAGCGCACGCGATCACACTCCTTTGAGTTTTGGCGAGATCGTGGTTATACTTGCCACGAATCGCTCCGCACATGCAGAGGCCACGCATCCATGTCACAGGAGGTCATTCCATTGAGCGCTGTCCTGCGAAAGCTTCCGCTATCTGTCCAGCACGTGTTTGCGATGTTCGGTGCGACAGTGCTGGTGCCGATTTTGACTGGCTTGAGCCCTGGCGCGACACTCGTGGCGAGCGGCCTTGGGACGCTCATGTTCCATGCCGTGACACGCGGCAAGGTTCCCGCGTACCTGGGCTCTTCCTTCGCCTTCATTGCACCGCTCACGCTCTACGTCACGCGCCATCACGCGCCCCAGCAAGCGGTCACAGGGCTCGTGAGCGTGTCCATCGTGTACTTCGTCTTTGCCCTCATCGTCCGCGCCGTAGGATTCGATCGCGTCCGCCGCGCCATTCCCTCCGTCGTGGTGGGCCCTGTCGTTTCGATTATCGGACTGTCGCTGGCCACGACAGCCGTCACGGTCGACGCGTCAACCCACTGGGACGTGGCCATCGTGACGCTGGCCGCCGCCGTCGCGTGTGCCATCGCAGGCCCCCGGGCCTTGCGAATCATTCCCATCCTTGCGGGCATCGTCGTCGGATACGTGTACGCCTTGGCCCGTGGCCTGGTGCATGTCGGACAAGCCGCCGCACAGGCGAAGTGGATCGAGTTCCCCACCTTCCATGCCCCGGCGTGGAGCCTGGCCGCCGTGGCGAGCATGGCGCCCATCGCGCTCGTCACGATGGTGGAGGATCTCGGTCACATGTTCGTCCTGAATGAGATCATCGATCGCGACGTCACGCGCGACCCGGGGTTTAGCACCATCCTGTTTGGCAACGGCCTCGCGACGCTGATTTCGGCGCTGCTCGGCGGACCCGCGGAGACGACCTACGCGGAGAACCTAGGCGTGCTCGCGATGACGCGCAACTACTCCAGCCGCATCATTCAAGGGGCGGCCGTGATCGCCATTCTTCTGGGACTTGTGGGAAAGGTGAGCGCGGTGATTCAGTCCATCCCGCCCGCCGTGGTGGGGGGTGTTGGCATCCTGCTGTACGGGATGATCGCGGCGATGGGCATCCGGCACATGATCGAGGCCAAGGTGGACCTGACGAAGACGAAGAACCTCATTGTGGTCGCGGTCATTTTCATCATCGGGATTGGCGCGCCTCAAAACGGGATCGCCATCGCGACGGTCGCCGGCCTCATGATCTACTGGCTGCTGCCCGATCGCACAGCATCGTGAGAAAAGAAAGAACCGCCGTATTGCCACGGCGGCCGCAATGAAACCCAGGGGGAATGGAAGGGTTCAATATGTAGCATACGCATTTTCGCTTGAAAGTCCATTGAATTTTTGTGACGTCGCGCGACAGAGCAGGACAAAGAAATGCATCGGCGAACGTGAGAAAGCGAAAAAAGGGGCCACCGCGTGTGCGGTGGCCCAGGATGTTTAGGGGGTTTCAGGGGGGTTCCGCAGTTTCACAATACCACGCCCAGCTTGAAGAACGCTCGAAATCCAGTGCGTTTCACAAGTTGCGGCGACGGCACATAGCCCACAGCCAGCACAGCCCGCGCTTTGAACGCATAGCCTACAACAAAAGTTTGCCTCGGGGAAACGATGTGTCCCTGGGGAAACTTGTGGACATCATGGGCACGTAGCGAGGAGGTCCAAGCGATGAAGTGGATCTTAGGCGCAGCCGCCGTCGGTGCCGTACTCGCAGCCCGCTCCGCCGTCCTGTACGGCGCAGGGTCAAGGGCCCGCGCCGGTGAACGTCGCGAACGAATCCGCCACAAAGGACTGTAGCGCGTGTGAAAAGGCCTGCTTCCCTTGCCTCGCTCTCGGGAAGCAGGCCTATAGACTGTGTGGCCGCATTCGCGACTCCTCTCCTTCACACAAGCGTCTCGGGGTGCCTCAGAAGCTCCCTTTCGCCAGGCCGATGACGACAAGCACTAACATGATGGCGATGTAGACCCGGAGTCCCCAGAACACCGCCTTGACCCAACCCTTCACCTCGGCGCGCGGCAGCGGTTCCGTGGGAGAGATGGGCGCTCTCGGCGCACAGTCGACAATCGCGTGGTTCTTCCGCTTCATCGCTCACACCTCCTCAGAACAAGTTCGGGAAGATCACCGTCAGCCCGTACAGGCCATTCAGCACGACCAAAAGCCCGATGATGGCGAAACCGGAGATGTTCTGCCACGGGCGATTGACGTGATCGCCCATCACCTCACGGTCATTCAGCAGAAGCATCAGGAACATGAGCGCGGCCGGCATAAAGATGGACGCAATGACCTGTACAATCATGTTCAAGAAGCCCAGCGGCGCGTGCGGAATGAGCACGATCCCGGCCGCAATCACGGCGCTCGCGATGCCGGGCACATAAAACTTCCACGCCAGGCGCGCCGGCATGTTGATGCTCTTCGGCCAGTGGAAGGCCTCGCCCATGGCCCACGACGTGCTCGCCGTCAACGCGATAGCGGCGATGAGCCCGGCTTCCACCAGCCCGAGCGCAAACAACCGTTCACCCACCGGGCCAATCTTGGCGCCAAGCAGATTCAGAATGCCGCTGATGTCCAGGTTCACGCCGTGCGAGCCGTGCATGACCGTGCCCGTGAGCACGATGATGGCGCAGGCCACCACAATCATCGCCAATGTGCCGAGCGCCGTATCCAGCTGACCGTGCCGGATGTCTCGCTCCGTGAGCCCTTTGTCCACCACGGACGACTGCTGGAAGAACAGCATCCACGGCGCAATGGTGGTGCCGAAGTTGGCCAACACGATGAACAAGAACGAAGCGGTGAACCCGCCGGGAACGTTCCAACGCACAAACGCATCCGCCACAGCCGACCAGTGCGGCTTCGCCATAAACATGAGCGGGATGAAGATGAGGTTTCCCGCGGCAATCCAAAGTGCGATGCGCTCCCACGTGTAGTACCGCAAGACGAGCAGTGCAAATACGTCGATGGCGAGCGCAAGGGTTTCGCTAATCCACCCCGGGACCCCAAAGACGCCCATGCCAATCTTGATCCCGATGAACTCCGTCACGAGCGTGAGCACGTTGGCCACGACGAGATCGATCAGCGAAAACCAGCCCCAGAACGCGCCATATCGGCCCCAGATCATCTCGGCATGGCCCCGGCGCGTGACGGCGCCCAACCGGACGGTCATCTCCTGCACGACATACGCGATGAACCCCGCGATGATGAGCGAAGGAATGAAGAAGCCAATCCCGTACGTGGCCCCCGTCTGCGCATACGTGATGACGCCGCCAGCGTCGTTGTCGGCGATCATCGTCAGCACGCCAGGGCCGATCAGCACCAAAAGGAGCCGCAGGCGCGCCCAAAAGCCGCGCTTGTTGTAGAGGCGGGCCACCCGAGCCATATCTTTGGCGCGAAGTTCACGCTCCAGCTCATGCAAATCCTTCGTTGCGTACACATTGGTGTTGCGAGCCATGACAATCACCCCTGGGCGGGCGATGGGCAGGAAGTCCCCACGCCCCAATATGATGCAATACCTTGAAATCCACTCCAATTCGAGCTCTCTGCCGATGCATCGCACATACGGAGCGACTACTCGACGGACTGTCCATACCCATCACCTCCTCCACGGTCTCCATCATGGCCCAATGAAAAGCCCCCTGGCGGACCAGGGGGCACGGGCGCAACCCTATGCACATCCCCCCTGGTTGAGCTTTGGCACTATACGACGTAGGGCAAACCCAGCCACGTTAGGTAAAGCCTTAAGCCGGCCATACCTGTTCTACCCATTGGCGTGTCTCCACGTTTCCGGGCAGTGGCATGTGTTCGTATAGTAGCCTCGCCTAACGAGGAACGCATCTTCGCTAGTTATGGTATGTTTCACGCGCAGCGCGGTGCCTGGGCGGATGCCCGTCACCGGCCAACGCAATACCTCTGTCTTTGTATCATTGACCGTCCCATCTGTCAAGGGTTCTGAGGGTCAAGAACGCGTTCTCCCTGAAACCTTTTTTGTTGCGCACGTTTCCGGAGGCTACGGCTGCCATCTTCATGGCGGAGGTCCAATCACGCCTGGAGAACGGTCTGAAGCAGCGTGGCGAACGTCAACGCGATGAGCAGGGCAACCATCGCCCAGCCCCATATGCGCCCCCACCGTTTCGTGCGATACGGCCCCATCAGCTCCTTGTCACTCGTCATCACAACCAGAAAAATGAGGAGCGGCGTCATCAACACGCCCCCGATGACCTGCGTCACGATGGAAATCAGGTTGAGCGGCATGTGCGGAATCAAGATGGCAGCCGCCGCTATCACCAAACTGCCCGCGTAGATGGCATAGAATTTGGGCGCTTGCCGTACTTTGTCATTGAGGCTGTTGGACCAGCCGAACAGTTCCGCAATGCTCCAGGAAGACGAGAGTGACACCGTGATGGCAGCCAAGAAACCTGCGTCAAACAGGCCGATGCCAAAGAGCGTCGCACCCAATCGCCCCACGGTTTGCCGGAGTCCCCCGATGATATCCGCCGGACTCAGACTCGCCACGTTGTGGAGATGACCATATAGCGACGCTCCACAGACGATGATGGCCGCAGCGATCACGGCCTGCATCAGGCAGCCGAAAGCCGTGTCGATTCTGCCCAATCGAATATCGCGAGCGCTGACCCCTTTGTCAATGGCGCCGCTGCCCTGGAAGAAGATCATCCAAGGCGCGATCGCGTTGCCCACCGTGGCGATGACAAACCAGATCACGCCGTCCCGGAGCGAGGCGGGAACGTTCCACGTCGCGAACGCCTTCCCCAGGGCCGCGAGGCTCGGATGCGTCATGGCGGCCACGACGAGAAAGACGATGTTCAACCCGCCGATGACGAGGGCGATGCGTTCTTTTGTGTAGTAGCCCGTGAATACGACGAACGAGATCACGAAGATCAAGCAGAGGAGATCGGCTACCCACATGGGGATTCCGAGCATCGCAAGCCCAGCCGACATGCCGATGAACTCCGTCATGAGCGTCAACAGATTCTCGAAGGCGAGCGTCGTCACGTGATACAATCCCCAAAATCTGCCGTATCTCCGCCACGCGAGTCGCGAAAATCCTTCCTGCGTCACGGCGCTGAGTCGCATGCTCATCTCCTGGACGGTGAACGTGAGGACCGACAGGCACAGCACCAAGGGGACGAACAGCCCAATCCCAAATTGGACGCCCGTGGCCGTGTACGAGATGACGCCGCCCGCGTCATTGTCCGCGAGGGCAGCAAGAAAGCCAGGGCCCAAGAGCACCCAGAAAGACCACAAGAACCTTTTCAATCCCTTGTTGGCACTCGCTGCGGAGATCTCCTGAAGTTTCGACGGCGCATCCGATCTCGCCTGAGCTTGCGATGTTGCAGAACTCATCTCCATACCCGCCAACCCCCCTGCTCACTCCCCATCCGATTTGATGGAGTGGTCCATTGAGGTATCTGCCGACGTATCCTATGCACAGGGGAAACATCGGGTGATGCCGTCCGTTGCGAAATTCGAAACTCGCGAAACGCCGACAACACATCTTTCCTTCATGGAATGGATGAGGGTGAAGCAGGATGGGGCAGTTAGAAGAAACGGTGAAATCTTTGCTGAGACGCCGTTCCATGTCCATGCGCCAGCTGGCCACCGCCACGGGCATCAGCGTCAGCACCATTTCAAAAATGATCGCCGGGAAACAGAGAGTCAACTTGGACTACCTTCGGCGCATTGCGGACGTACTCGGCGTGCCTGCCATCGCGCTGGCAGAAGCTGCAGGACTTACGCTCAACAACGCATCCACCGGATTCAGCGAGCGCGACGATCATTCGTCAATGAATGCACTGCTCGAGTACCTCGGCATCGAGAACTGGTCTGCGCTGAGGGGCGAGATCGAGCGAGAACTCGAAAAATATGAGGCATACGCGCAAACGGACGAGGGCCAGCAACTCATCGCGGAAAAGTACCCCATCAAGCGAGGACAAATTCAAGGCGTCGGAGATTTCCTGCACGATCTCGACGAGATCTACGATCAATTCACACGCCCCGACACGCCTGAGGATGAGCGGTGGATCTTGGCCAGCGGCATCCTGTACTTCCTGCTCGCTACGGACGCCATCCCGGATTATCTGTTTCCCACAGGATATTTGGATGACGCGATCGCCATGCAAATGGTCCGCGAACGTCTGGCGCGCCGCCGAGACATGAAGATCCAGGGTTCCGACGGCTCCGCCGGTGACGGCAGGAAATTTTGATAAACAAACGAAAGAAGGTTGAAAGAAGTCGGCGCTTGCAAGAAACAAAACGGGCTCCCAGAAAACCCAGGAACCCTCGTCACCACTGTGGTGCCGGGAGCGGGACTCGAACCCGCACGGGGATACCCCCAGCAGATTTTAAGTCTGCTGCGTCTGCCTGTTCCGCCATCCCGACGTATGCGCAACATACCTCCATTATCCAACGCTCCGAGAAAATCCGCAAGCCCGGTTTGGAACCGGCGAGCGCATTGCCAATGAAGATCAAATATTCCAAGCGGTTCAATAAAATGCGACCGTTTGCGCCTCTGTCGCTTAGCGATGGGGCTCGAACCCTTGGGTCTGCGCAGTGGAGCACCCTGACTGCTTTCACGAACGGAAGCGGAAAGCGGAGAGAGACGTTCCCACACGCCCCATAAATCCTGCACAGCCGCTTCCGTCGAACGGCGGCGCTCAAGCAAAGGTTCCAAAGCCATCACCAGGTCCCAGACCGCTTCGTCGAATGGCCGCCCCGTGGTGGAAGGGTCCATGCCCATCCCGCCCTTTGGACTCAAGTGTGTTCTTGTTCTGAATTCTTCATCTTGTTTTCAGTTCCTTCTTCGGTCTTCGGGTCACCACCGGCCGCCCGATGCGGCGCATTCAAACTCATGTTCTGCTGCTGCAACACAGCGGCGTCCAAGCGCTTCAACAGGCGCTCCAGTTGCAGCAATTTCCCTTCGATTCGGTGCAAGTGACTCTGCATATCATCGATTTCCTGTTCGGCCTTGTAGTTAATTGCGAAGTCGATGATGGCCTCATGTTTGTCCCGAGCAGCCTGCCGATTCTGGCTCATCATGATGATGGGAGCCTGGAAGGCGGCCAAGAACGATAGACACAGATTCAAGAGAATGAACGGAGGCGGATCGAAGTGAAATTTCTGCGTACCCGGCGCCGCATTCCACACCATCCACGCTACCAGCAGGGACGCAAAGATGATGATGAACGTCCAACTTCCCCCAAAAGAAGCTATGCGATCCGCAAGCTTGTCTGACCATTTTGTCTTGCGCTGATACTCCTCGTCCAACATGGACAGGATATTCTCTTCATACAGGTTGACCAGCCGAGCAATCCGCTTGGCGTCGCCCTCGTTAATGGGAATATCAAACCCTTCCAGGTTGGCATTGTCGTCATCATCGCGATCCGTGTACACGTAGTAATACCGCTTCGCCATGCGACTCACCTCCATCGCGAAAGCTGTTTGCGACGCCACTCTGCATAAACCGTCCGTTTCCCCTCCATGTATTCATCCAAGTTCCCGCGATGAAACCGATGGACCCATCGCTCCTTGTGAGATTCCCAGCGGTGCAAAGCATCCTGGTGCGTCTGAAGCCACCTCGTCCAGGCGATGGAAGCTCGTGTATATCGGTTGCCCGATTTCGCGATCTGCAAATGGACAGCAGGCCACGAGTCATCCCCTTCGCGCACCCAAAACAAGCGTCCCTTTACGCCGGCATTCCCGCAAAATCGGTAGCCACATTGCTCGAGCGCGCGCCACTCTTCCTTGTGCAAAACGGGCCGACGCAAGAGGACCAACACGTCGATGGCGTCGTTTGCGATCGCGCCCTCGATGGTGGTCGTCCCAATGTGCCGGATCGAACAGTAGACGCGCCGATGAAACACGCGCGAAATCTGTTCCCGCTCCCGTTGGAACGCCAACAAGTGCCTGGTGCTAACCTCAATGAGAGATACGGGGACGCGAACAGCGTCGGGCGGGCGAAAGCCGAATTGACGGCGCAGGAGCACAACGCCGAGCCAGACCAAAAACGCGATGATCGAAGCGAGGGCGAACGCCTGGGTGACAAGCCCGTTCTGCGTGGAAAGCCACGTCACCCACGCGTCGTACAAGCTGTGCACGCACATGACAAGCACAATACGCCCCGTGATGATGGCCATGATGGCCAAGATCAAACCCAAACAACTGAACATGTACCACGCTTGCAGGCGTTCATGCGTAAACTCGAGGATGTGTCCACTCCCGAAGGCCAGGGCGCTGAGCAACATCGCGATGGCCAGTCCGGAGATACGCGCCCCCGGGGCGTCCCACACCCGGCGGAACAGAAGGCGGATCAGGGCGATCACGGCAATTACGCAACTCCAGCGCCAGATCTCTTCGAGGCCGGCCACCAGGCTTACTGCGTAGTCTACCCACGTCACATGGGACGCGACGTTGCTTAGGTTGAACCGCAACACGCTGCTCGCGGCATCGGCAGTCAATTCCAAGCAACCCAAGAATGCAAAGGGGGTCAAGACGTACAGATAGCATCGCGTCGCCGCGCGCGCAAGGGGACGGCGAAGCAAGAGGCGAGATCGCAACGGATCCCACGTGCAGAACAGCGCGCGCCGAAGGGAGGGAAGTACAATCACCAAGCTCAGGACGCTGAGCCCGAGATACACCTCTGCAATCCACAACACCTGACCGCCATCAAACAGATTGGCGAATGTCGCGAACGCCGCAAAGAAGGTGGCATACGCCACTTGCCACACGCGCATCTCTGCCACCAAGCGTTCGCACAACTCGTATAGGCGCGTCACCCGGTCATCCTCCAGCCTCCCCCGCATCTGCGAGGGAGGTCCACCCAGTCTCCGCATCCCATTATACTCGAGCGCGTGTCCGCGTGTCGCCTGTCAGGGATTCGAACGAGACCTCGGCCTGAACGTCTCGCAACACGTTTCCGCGGACGATCGCGCCTGAGTCTCCGGCGCAGACACCGCGAACTCGCGGCCAAACTCTTCCCGGAAGGATGTCCCGTGCCCACCCACGGACACCACGATGGATGGAGCCGCGCACTCATTACCTTCATGCCAAAAGAGACAATTCGCGACGGTACACTTCACGTCGACCTTCATATGCGGTCCCTCCTCCAATCGAGTTTCACGCTTAGTCTGCCGATCATGCGCCAGCTGTCATCCGCGCAGTGATTGACAACCGATCCACCTGGGATACCGGTGCGCGTCCCTCTGCTCAAGCTTTTTGCCCAAGACGCTTGACATCCCGAACGCAGGGTGTATAATAGCCTCAACACCGAACTCCATACGATGGAAGTCTGGATCTTTGAAGCCGGTCGTTCGGCCTCAACGGGTCGGGTGGCTGGCTTTTTCGTTCAGCGTCAGCGCACAGGAGTTCGGAATCTAAAGCAAGTGCTTCTGGTAAGCACCATGGAGGAATTTCGGATGTACGAAGGTACGGTCAAGTGGTTCAACTCGGAGAAGGGCTACGGTTTCATTCAGGTGGAGAACGGGGACGACGTGTTCGTGCACTACAGTGCCATCCAGGGCCACGGCTTCAAGACGCTGGACGAAGGACAACGCGTGACGTTCGACATCGTTGAGGGGCCGAAGGGTCCGCAGGCAGCGAATGTCGTGAAATATTAATCGGTCGCTCAAAAGCCCATGTTGCGACATGGGCTTTTTTTATGTCATCATGAAGGCATCGCCCAGCTGGCTCGTCCCGAGAGGCGAGAAGTGAGGAGAATGAGCCGATGATCACGATGTTGCTAGGCATTGTGGCCGGCATGATCGGCGTGTTGGAGACGCTGCTCGACGTGGTTTCCCAACAAGGTTATACGCCAAACGCGGACTGGCATGCGTACGGCGCCATCGCCGTCTCTGCGTTGGGCATCGCGGTTTCCCTGTTTGCTCGCCGCCACCCCAAAACTGCGGGCATCCTGCTGTACGCGTGCGGCGTTCTCGGGTTTATCTTCGCCAAATGGTCCTATCTCCCGCCGGGCATCGTGTTTTTCATCGCGGCGACCATCGCGCTGTTTTTCGACATGCGCGAGCAACCGTCGTGAGAAGACAAACCGAGGTTAGAAGAAGGGCGGCTCCTCGAGCCGCCCTTTATGTTTGTCACCAGCCCCAAGAGAGCTGAACCGCGATGCTCGTTCCATTGCCCATCGGGATGTCGATGGACCAGTGGTGATGACCCGTGGGCCAGATCCACTGCGTCCACCCCGCGCCATCTCCTGGAATCGAAATCGACCATGTGGTCTGGCTTGGCCACCCGTTTCCGGTGCCCACGCCCCCGCCCTGTCCCCTCGGGAAGGGGAAATGCGACGTCCCGGGCCACACGCTCGATGGACCGCTTGCATTCCTCCATCCGCTCGATCCCGGCCACGACGTCGTTGTGCCGTCCAAATACGTGGTTGTCGTGAACGATTCCCCATCCGTTCCAATCGAAGACGGCGCAATGACCACATTCCCAAAACGGTCCACCATGGCCACAGGCTGCACTTGATTCGAGGACGCAGCCAAGGGCTCTCCGTTCACCGTTGCGTCCGTGAACTGAACCGCGCCGGCATTGGCAAGAGGATACAATCCGCCCCGCATCGTCGAGGGATCCTCGCTGATCCACTCCGCAGAGGTGCCGATGTTCTCCGCATATCCATTCGAGAGCGTCACCGTGATGGTCTTGGATAAGGTTTGGCCCGACGGCGTAACGGCTCGCAGCGTCAGCTCCCACGTGGATGCGCTCTGCTGCTGAATTGCCGCCCAGACCTTCGAGCCCACAGGGATGGTCATCACGGTGTTCGCGGCGTTGGGAAGCTTTTCCCAGAAGACCTGGACCTGCGTCTGTCCGTTTTCCACCTGTTCGAGCGTCCCAATCTGCAGCAGATCCTGGGTTTGCACGCCGCCCAGCCCTATCCACTGTGCCGCCATCGCGCCCTCGCGGCCGGTGATGCTCGGCACCGTCCACGCGCCCGTGATACTGGTGTAGCCTTGCGATCCGGCCGGCGTATCGATGTATCCGCCCCAGTTCTCGGAGGTCTGTGTTCCCGACGGCAGGCTCGCTTCGCTGGTCAAATACACGCCGCTCGCCTTTTCAGATGCGCCGCCGACCGCATGAACATACGTCCAAGCCGCGCCGACGCCCCCCATCAGCACGAGGGCCGCCATCCAGCGCCCGCGGCGCGGCCGCCGAAAAGCGCGCTTCGTTGCCCCCATGGTCTTTCACATCCCCTTCGCACGACGTTTCTCCTACGTTTCGGTCCTTCGCAACTTCAGTCTAAGCCATATCCCTTGAAAATTGCTAGAACTGCGAGCCCGAACCCCGAGACCTGTGCACTTACGCGCCGGAATTGAACGTTGGAATATGTGGAAGAAGGATTCCAATTGTTTTTGTTGAAAACGTTTGATGATACCACGCCAGAGGAGGAAGCCCCATGAAGTATCGTCAGTTGTCCAATGGCATTCTCGTCTCCGAGATCACGTTTGGATGCTGGGAACTCGGCGGAGGACAATGGGAAAAGAAAGACGACGAGGTCAACATTCGGGCGCTGCAGCGCGCTTATGAACTCGGGATTCAGTCGTTTGACACGGCCGAGGGTTACGGACAAGGCCATTCCGAAGAAATCGTGGGCGTAGCGCTCGAAGGTGTTCGAAAAGATTGCGTGATCGCCACGAAGGTTTCACCCGGCCATCTGCGGCGAGATGATATCCTTCGCTCTGTGGAACAGAGCCTGAAGCGCCTGAGAACGGACTATATCGACATCTATTACGTCCATTGGCCGAATCGCGATATCCCCCTTTCGGAGACGATGACCACCTTTGCTGACTTGCGAGATCAAGGGGTCATTCGCAGCGTCGCCGTCTCGAATTTCTCCCGGGAGCTCCTTGAGGAGGCCATGAACTACACGCGCGTCGACTGTATCCAACCCGAGTACAGTCTCTTGGAACGGCGTATCGAAACCGATGTGCTTCCCTACTGCCGAGAACACGGGATCGGCGTGCTCACGTACTCGTCCGTGGCAAAGGGAATCCTGACAGGAGCTTATCACCTTGGCGGTTTGAAGCTGTCTCCCAACGACTTTCGCCAGGGCCGGCGCCTGTTCAAGCCTGAACATCTGGAAGCCGAGGCACCGCTCGTGCAGCACGTGAAAACCATTGCCGATCGGTACGGTGTGACGAGCGCAGAGGTGGCCATCGCGTGGATTCTCCACCAACCAGGGATCACAAGCGCCATTGTTGGAACCCAAAACATCGCGCACCTGGAAGATAACGTACGCGCGGTGGACCTCCGCTTGGACGAGGATGAGCTCCGCGAACTGGATGAGGTGAGCCGCAGCGTTCTGGCGCAAATTGACGGGCCGTCCTCGTCATCCAAATAGGTGGCGGACCACCCACAGCCAACCGTACATGCTCGCCAGGACGCTCAACAGCGTGGGCCACGTGAAGACAAGTCCAGCGCGCATAAAAGAGGAGACCGTGATGCGCACGCCGCGCGACTCCAACACGTGCAACCATAACAAGGTGGCGAGCGAACCGATGGGCGTCATTTTGGGGCCGAGATCGCACCCGACCACGTTGGCCAGCGCGAGAGCCACCTGGTCGGAGACGGGCAATCCCGTGTGCTGAATCGCCAGGAGCCCGAGCATCACGCTGGGAAGGTTGTTCGTCACGCACGACAGACACGCGGAGACGACGCCCATGACCATCACGGCCCAAAACAGGCCCGCGTGCGATGTCGTTTGCACCAGGCGGGTGAACCAGTCCGTCAGATGCGCGCGCTCCAGCCCGTACACCACGAGATACATGCCGACGGAGAATACGACAATCGACCACGGCGCTTCGCGAAGGACGCGCCGTGGGTCGGCCGTTCGGGTGCGCCAGCCGGCCAGAAGGAACGCGATGGCGATCACGCCCTCCACGGCAGACACCGGAACGTGCGCGATCTCGCTCGTGACGTAGCCTAACGCCATGACGCCGAGCATCCACCATGAAAATTTGAACATGGTCCGATCGCGGATGGCACTCGCCGGATCCGGCAACGCCGCAACGTCGTAGGACGACGGAATGTCGCGGCGAAAATAGAGATAGGTGACGCAAAGACTCGCCCCAAAGGAGACGAGATCCGGCACGAGCATGCGCAGCGCGTACCGCAGAAAGCCCAGGTGGTAGTAGTCCGCGGAAATGATGTTGACCAGATTGCTGATGATGAGCGGAATGGACGTGGAATCTGCGATGAATCCGCCGGCGAGCAGAAACGGGACCATCTCCCGCGCCGAGAACTGCAACTTTTTCATTTTCTCGAGCACGATGGGCGTGAGAATGAGGGCAGCTCCGTCGTTCGAAAAAAACGCGGAAACCATGAAACCGAGGGCCAAGATCAAGACGAACGCAAGCCGACCACGCCCTCTGGCTCGGTGAGCGATGGTCAACGCTGCCCACTCAAAGAACCCCGACGCGTCGAGGACGCTCGACACGATGAGAATTCCCACAAACGTGAGGGTCGCGTCCCAGACGATGTTCCAGACGGTCCACACGTCCTGGATCCGCACCACTCCGGCCGCGAGAGCCAAGAGCGCGCCGAAAAGCGCGCTCCAGCCCACCGGCACCCCCCAAGGGCGCCACACCACAAGCACCAACGTGGCGAGAAAAATGGCCAGCGCGATGAGAGCCACGTCTATCCTTCATCTCCTCATTGAGCACCCTCGGGGCTTGGCGCATGGCCGTACGCGGGGACGGGACCTCGGCTCGGCGCCGCCCACCGACAAGCGTTCACAATCACCCGCTGGATGTTCGAATCGTGATACGTGGGATATGTCTCATGTCCAGGTCTGAAGTAGAAAATTTTACCTAACCCTCTCCGAAATGTGACGCCGGAGCGGAAGACGTCACCCCCTGAAAACCACGATAAGAACACGATCTCGTCCGGAACCGGGATGTCGAAATGTTCTCCGTAGGTCTCCTCTTTGGGGAGCTCGAAGTAGGGCGGCAGTCCCTCCGCAATGGGGTGCGTCGGATCAATCACAAATAGCCGTTCCTTCTCGTCTTCTTCCCGCCAGCGCAGGTCGCACGATGTGCCCATGAGGCGCCGAAATACCTTCGAGAAGTGCCCGGAATGGAGCACCACGAGCCCCATGCCCGCGTGAACGCGGTTCACGACGCGGTCCACAATGTCGTCCTGCACCTCGTGATGCGCGACATGCCCCCACCACACCAGCACGTCGGTTTGGTTCAGCACGGCCTCGGTCAGCCCATGCTCCGGTTCGTCCAGTGTGGCGATGCGCACCTGCATGCCCGCGTCGGACAGCGGTTTCGCAATCGCCGCGTGAATACCGTTTGGATACACGTCGCGGACGACTTCATCGCGTTGTTCGTGGCGGAACTCGTTCCAGACAGTCACTCGGATGGTGTTCAACGAAAGCCCTCCCTTGAACGATACCCTACCCATGATACCCAAACCCCGTCTCGTGACCAAGACACGAAGTCCCAGAAGCCACGCAATGAGGCCTGAACATGCGAAGGGCAGCCGGATGAGGCCGGCTGCCCATGGGTCGTTCTGTGGGGTCCGCGGCGTCACTCGCTGGGCTTGGCCAGCGATGCGATGAGAAATACAATCCCAAACACGAGGCAGACGACGCCCCACCATAAGTCGATGTTGAGATGGAGACTCGGCGTATGCGGATCCGCCACGGCGCCGTACAAGCCGAGCACGACGCCGTACACGATAAACAGCACACTGATCATGAACCGAAGGTCCAAAAAGCGATTCATTTTCTCATCATCTCCCCGGGATGGATCACCAGAACGCGATATTCAGGCCCACCAGGATCACGAACACAAGGGCTGCCAAATAACCCGGGCGTTTGTACCAGGGATAGCCGCTGTAGTCAGGCCGTTTGCTGAGGCCGTACACAAGGCCCTCCAGCTCTTCGGGACGCTTGCCCTTCGTCACGAGGCTGACCAGAACCGTGACGACGACCGTGATGACCCACGCCCACCAGGCGCGCCAGAAGTTCCCCGCATCCGGGCTCGAGAACATATGCGCGGGCAGGAAGAAGTACAGGGCGAAGGCACCGACGATACCGGCGAGCAGGCCCCAGAATCCGCCCCACGGCGTCGTTTTCTTCCAGAACATCCCCAACAAGAACGTGGCGAACAGCGGCGCATTGAAGAACGAGAACAACGTCTGCATGTAGTCCATCACGCTCGGGAAACCGGCCGCGAAGTAGGCCGTACCGATGCTGATGATGACGCCTACCACGACCGCCCAGCGTCCCATATTCACGTAGTGCTTGTCCGAGGCATCCTTCTTGATGTACGCCTGGTAGATGTCATACGTCCAAACGGTCGTGAACGCCGTGACATTGCCCGCCATACCGCTCATGAAGCTTGCGAGCATGGCCGTGAGTCCAAGCCCGAGCATGCCAGGCGGATAATACTTCGCAATGAGCAACGGAAGCGCCAGATTGTAGCTCATGTTCGGCGAATGGCCGATCTTCGGAAAGATGGCGAGCGCGATGAGCCCCGGGATGATGACCAGGATCGGCACAATCATTTTGAAGAACGCCGCGTAGATCGGCGTCAATTGGGCGGCGCGCAAGTCCTTAGCTGCCAACGTGCGCTGCACGACGAGAAAGTCCGTCGTCCAGTATCCGAAAGAGAGCACAAATCCCAGCCCGAGCACCACGCCAAGCCAGCCAATCCCCATCGGGTTGTGCGACGGCGAGCCGAGGTTCGCCCAGAGATGTCCGAAGCCCGCGGGCAACCGAGACATCATGCCTTGCCAGCCGCCCAGACTGTGCAAGCCGATGAGCGGAATGGGAAGCAAGCCAGCCCAAATCAAGAAAAACTGGACGACCTCGTTGAAAATGGAGGAGGTCAGACCGCCGAGCGCCACGTAGATCAACACCACGAGTGCAGACACGAGAATGCTGGTATCAAACGACCAACCAATCAGGATCTGGAAGATCAGAGCCATGGAGTACAGGCTGATGCCCGACGTCAAGACGGTCATCACGGCAAACGCGATGGCATTGAGCGCGCGGGTCGCTTCATTGTACCGCAGTTTCAAGAACTCCGGCACCGAGCGCACCTTCGACACGTAGTAAAACGGCATCATGTACAGGCCGAGAAACAGCATAGCCGGGATCGCGCCGATCCAGTAAAAGTGAGTCGTGAGCATGCCGTATTCGGCGCCGCTCGCGGTCATGCCCAGAATTTCGAGCGCGCCAAGGTTGGCGGACAGAAAGGCCAGGCCCGTGATCCAGGCCGGAATGGATCGGCCGGACAAAAAGAAATCCTCACCAGTGCGAACGCGGTTGCGAAGGACGAATCCGACACCGAGGACGAAGGCGAAGTAGACCAGGATGATGATGTAGTCCACGGCGTTCGCGTGAAATAGCGCGTGCACCCGATGCACCTCCTACAAATCAGGGTTTGGACCGATAGCGATTTCAAGTCGCTTACATGCACTCGTGACCACATCCCGCCGGAGGACGCGCACACGGTCAGTATGCGCCCGGAGGTAGCGGCTCATGTGCTGGGCCTGCATCGCCACCTGCGTGAAGACGTGTACAGCGCTGCCGCTATCGCGTGACCGCCTCCGAATATAGCAATTTGGACAAAGAAAGACAAGCGAAGATCGCGAGTTGAGCACGTTTGAAAAGGCGTGAACGCAAGGCGGATCCCCTTTTTGAACGGATCGCCCAAATCAAGATGGTTGATAGCTCAAATAAAAAGAGGACCGGCCTGCGCGCCGATCCTCGTCCTCGCCCGCCCTCCATCAGGGCAGCTGATAACCCGCCGCGAGGTAGATCTCGTACCACTCCTGCCTCGTCAGCTGAATGTCCGCCGCTTGACAAGACGCGCGCAGGCGGTCCACGTTCATGGTCCCAATGATGGGCTGCATCTTTGCCGGATGGCGCAGCAGCCAAGCGATGGCGATGGTGACGTTCGACACGCCGTACCGCGACGCGATCTCATCCAGCTTCTGATTCAACTCGGGAAACTTCGGATTGTCCAAGAACACCCCTTCGAAGAAACCGTACAGGAACGGGGACCACGGCTGAATCGTGATGTCATGGATCCGGCAATAGTCGAGAACACTCTCGTCGCGATCGACCGCCCATTCGTTCCCCATGTTCAGGTTCATGCCCTGCGCGATCATCGTCGCATTCGTGATGCTCAGTTGCAATTGATTGGCCACAATCGGCTGGTGGACATACTTTCTCAGCAGCTCAATTTGCATCGGTTTATGATTAGACACGCCGAAATATCGAACCTTGCCGGTCGTCTGCAGAATTTCAAACGCCTCGGCCACTTCTTCGGGTTCAACAAGCGCATCCGGTCGGTGCAAGAGGAGCACGTCGAGGTAATCGGTGCGAAGGCGGCGCAGGCTCCCGTCGACGGCCTCTAAAATGTGTTCTTTTGAAAAGTCGTACATCCCTTTGCGAATGCCACACTTCGACTGCAGGATGATCCGCTCGCGCACGTCGTCGTTCATGTGAATGGCCTCGGCGAACTTCGCCTCGCACTCCCCGCCACCGTAGATGTCCGCGTGATCGAAAAAATTCGCGCCAAGTTCAAGCGCCGTCTGGATGTATCGCTCGGCTTCCGACTGACTGAGGCGATCAATGCGCATACAGCCAATGCCGACGACGGGCACCTCTAGGTGCGTGCAACCGAGTTTCATCGTTCGCATCCTTAACGTCCTCCTCTGAACAAGGTCTCGCCATGCGTGCTCGAGTTCATAGGCCGCGGCGGGCCTCGGCGAGGACACCGCCGTTGCCGCGTTATCGCCCTCCGCCGCCCAAATAACTGAGCCTGCGAATGGCTTCCCCAGCCTGCCTCAGTTCGGGGACCGGGTCTTCAAAGTTGCACTCGATGGAGATGGGGCCTTGGTAGCCGATCTCCCGAAGCGCCGCAAACCATTCCCGGACGGGAAGCGATCCGCTGCCCGGCCACTTGCGCTCTTCGTCCGCAACGTGCACGTAACCGATGCGCCCACGCGCTCGATGGAGTTCACGGACGGGCTCGCCATTTTGCACGAGGTGATAAAAATCGACGAGCAAATCAACGCGAGGGTGACCAAGCTCTTGCACAAAGGACACCGCTTCTTCCACCGTGTTGATGAGATTCGTCTCCGCGCGGTTGAAAAACTCGAAGTGAACCCACATCCCGTACCGAGCGGCGAGATCGCCCGCCATCCGCACCACCCGGGCCAGTTGCGCGCGCGCCTCTTCCTGCGGAAACCCGTCAGGCACGCGCCTGTTTTTCCCCGCCCCGAAGCCCACATGTTGGCCGCCGAGATCGGCCATTCGGGCGAACGCAACATCCAGATAGCGCGCGATCTCGTCCATATCCACCGCCGGACCGACGATGGGCATGTCCGGCGGAAACAGGCGATTGAACGCGAGCAGCGGAACCTGATTCCGCAACAACTCGTCGCGAATCGTCTGCCATTCCGCGTCCGACTTGCTTGGGTTTGTTACCTTCGCGTTCAGTTCCGCGTAGTCAAACCCGGCGTCGCGGACAAAGCGCAACTCTCGAGGCCCCACATAGCACCCTAACAGCACGCCACTCCCCCCTCGTAAGCGCTTGCTAGCCGCGCACGTTCCCTCGGCGTGCGCCAGTTTCACTTTGGTCCTCCGCAGGGTACAATGAATTTAAACCATCACGCCCGGCGGACGAAAGGAGATTTGCGATGAGCGACATTCAATACGTGATCAGCGTGATTGTATATGAGGACGGCCATTGCGACGTCATGTGGGATTCCTCCGTGCCGATGGAGCACTGCTATGAAGCGCTGAAGGAGGTCACCGATGACATGGCCGCGGCACTGGGTCCCAAGCCCCCGGCTCCGCAAAACCCAGGCGCCAAGATTTTGCGGCTAAAATGACGTGACGGCGCTCTGCGCTCTCACGTCGCCTCTCTCGAGGTGTAGAGTCCTTCGATCTCCTTGGCCTCGTCAAAATCCTCAGATGTCAAACCACCGGCGTGCCAAGTCGTGAAGCGCAGGGTCACGTACTTGTAGTCGATGGAAATGAACGGGTGATGGTTTCGGCGTTCCGCGATTTCCGCCACGCGATTCACGAACGCCACGGCTTCTGGGAACGATGCAAACCCGAACCGCTTGCGGATGAATTGCTCCTCGCGCTGCCATCCAGGCAATTCCGCGAGCCTCCGCTCGATCTCGTCCTCCGACAATTTCATCCTCTCACCCTCGTTTCAGACCGTGTTGCTCCATCCACAGGAACGCCTTCAATAGCCCAACCACACTCACGGCATCCGTGATTTCGCCTCGCAGGCACATCTCAACCGCGTCTTCCAAAGGAACCCATGCCATAGTCATCGTCTCGGTAGGCTCACGCTCCGCTTTCCCGAAGGACAAATCTTGCGCGAGAAACAAATGCGTCTCCTGCGTCGAGATGCCCGCGCTCAGGTGCGCCATTCCGAGCGGCGTCCACGAACGCGCGGCAATGCCGGTCTCCTCCCGAAGTTCCCGCGCAGCGGCCATCTCTGGCCCTTCCTCGCGAAACTGGCCGCTCGGAATCTGCCACAGGAACCTGTCGACCGGAAACACGAACTCGCGGAGCAGCGCCACGCGTTGTTGGTCATCCACCGCCACGACGCCCGCGTTATGCCCCGCGTCGACGACACCGTAGAGGCCGGGCTGCCCGTCTGGGCGAAGGACGTCGTACTCCATCACCCGGATCCATGGATTTTGATACGCGACTCGCTCGGAGAGAACGGTCCACAGGTGTCGCCGCAACGATACCCCTCCTACAACCACGTCAGCACAAGGATTCAAAAATCACAGAAAAGATTATAGCACAACGATCACGCGGGCGACGCCAAATCGCGTTGCGTCGTGGGGCTGGAGGTGTGAACATGCCGGGAACGAAAAACGCGGCCGCGAAGATCTCGCGAGCCGCGTCACAACAAGCTTTTTCAACTGGAGGCGCCGGCCGGATTCGAACCGGCGGTGAAGGTTTTGCAGACCTCTGCCTTACCACTTGGCTACGGCGCCTTGAGGCTGCGCAACCCGGACGGAGACTCGCCCCGCCCGGGTCCTGCAGCGAATGCCCTGGAGCGGAAGACGGGATTCGAACCCGCGGCCCTCGCCTTGGCAAGGCGATGCTCTACCCCTGAGCTACTTCCGCATGGGTGGTGGCTCGGGACGGAATCGAACCGCCGACACGAGGATTTTCAGTCCTCTGCTCTACCGACTGAGCTACCGAGCCGCCGTGTACCATATGGTGGAGCCGATGGGACTCGAACCCACAACCCCTACGCTGCCAGCGTAGTGCTCTCCCCTTGAGCTACGGCCCCGCAACGCACGAGATAGATTATACATTGTGTTCGGCCATCGCGCAAGTATGTATTTGCGTTTTTTAACTCGTGGTCGGATCCGTCATGCGGCGCGCAGCAAAAATTCCATAATATGCATGTTCACGTTGGCATTGGACATGCTAATTTCGACAGCTCAAGTCACGCAAAGGAGTGAGCCCCATGAAACGATGGTTCCTCACCGCAGCCGCGGCAGCCTGCCTTCTATCGACCGGGTGGTGGCAAGCGCCCGCACGCATTCTTGCTGCTCCAGCCGTCGAATCGGCGGAACCGAACGCCCCCGTCAACGGGCCTTCTCACCAGTTCGAGATCCATTCCAGTGTGCAGGTCTCGCGCGAGACGCTTCGCGAGGCCTATCAGGCGAGCCACGACGCGTACACCAAGAAACTGCAAAAGTATGCAAAATGCACCGAGGCGCAGGCACGCAAATCGGTCATGGCGGAACATCCGGGCTGCAAAATCGAGGACATCCAGCTCCGCAACATCCGCACAAACTTGGTATACATGGCTATTGCGCGCGACGACGAGGACAAATATCTCGTCATCGTGGACGCGGGCAACGGCAATATCCTACTGGATCGACGCATTCCGACACACCACGAGCGCGTTTTCGCAGGCGCACCGGTTCCGAGCCGGAACGAATAAAAGGGCGCCCACTTCGCGCCCCAGACACGCGCGGGGGCGCCGATGGATCGGCGCCCCGATTGCCGAGCGGCACTCTCCTCCGTTAGAGCGCGCGCACCTTCACATCGTGCACCTGTATCTGGCCTACGCCGCGAGGAAGCTCTATTGCTTCAAGGCGCTTCGCGCCCAGGTACTTCGTGATGTAGTCGCACGCCACATTCGGATCGATGCGATCCCCGCAGGTGTACACATCGATGCTCGCGTAGCCATGCTCGGGAAAGCTGTGAATCGTGAGATGTGACTCCGAAATGATGACGACGCCGCTGACGCCCTGCGGCGCGAACTTGTGGAACGCAACCTCGCGAACCTCCGCGCCCGCCTCTAAGGCCGCGGTCACCATGGCGCGCTCGATCCCGTGAACGTCGTTCAGACGCTCCGGATCACACTCCCAAAGCTCTGCAATGACGTGACGCCCCATCGTGTCCATGAAAAAAGTCCCCCTTTGCAAACAAATCGGCCATGCCGTTCTGAAGAAAAAGGCATGTGGAATCGCACTTACACCACGGGGGAAAGTTAGTCCTCAGAGGTCCTAACCCTTTAAGTGTAAGTCCTCTTCCATTTGCAGTTGACTGCACTCGCCATGGCGCACGTGGACATCATGCGCCGTCCGACAGGTCAACACTACGATGAGTAGTATACGGCCTCCCTAGACAATTTGCAATCAGGAATTGAATGCCTCACCAGGACAGTGGCAACGGCGTCGCCAGATCCCACACCAGGCTGAATCCACAGGCCAAGCTGCAGATCCAGGCCAGGACCGTCCAAAACCGTGGGTTCCGAAGCCATCTGGCAAATGCGTAGGTCAAGGCCATCCCGGTGGCGAGCCCGCCCAAGTGCGCCATCCAGCCGATGGTTCCCAGATTCATGATGTCGATCACGACGTTGATCGCAAGGACCATCAGCAACTGGTTGCGGACATATGGCGGAAACATCCCCATCAAGGCGAGCGCAAGCATCGCGCCGAAGAGGCCGAAGATGGCCCCGGACGCGCCGGCCGAGACTTGGTCCGGCGAAATAGGGAGCGTCAGCAAGCTGCCGACGGCGCCCGAGATGACGTACAGCGCGATGAACACCGGCGTCGACAGCGCCTGTTCCACTACAAACAACGTCCACAGCGAGACCATATTCACGAGGATGTGCCAGAGGCTCACGTGGACGAACATGGTACTGAGGACGCGAAACCACTGTCCGTGCCCCACGAGCGGCGGATACAGCGCGCCTGCGCGCAGCAGGCCGAACGTCGACCGGCCCGTGATGGTCTCGACGATGAGGTACCACAACACCGTGACGGTCAGAAAGGTCCACCCAGCAGGGGCGGGATCGCCGTAAGGTGTCGGAGGTAAGAAGCGAACGCGCCATACGCGCCGCCGTCGCCACATGATGGATTCACCTCGTCTGTTCAGGATTCGCCGGGAGCCGCCAGCCGCTTCTCACCGCATCTTCTTCGAGCACCGTGTAGCCGCGCTCGTACGCCACGACCATGCGCTCCGGGGTGTAGCGTGGCAACACAAGCCGCTCAAACCGTTCGACATACGACGCCCGCAGAGCGGCGTCCGTGAGCATTTGGCGCAGGGCACGCGCGAGGGCCTCGGCATCGCCGGGCGGCACGAGGACCCCCGCCTCGCCGTCGAGCAGCATACGCCGAATGCCCGGCACATCCGACCCGATGTTCGCGGCACCGTAATAGCCGGCCTCCAACATCGAGGTGGGCGCTCCTTCGCTCTTCGACGGCAGAACGTGAACATCGATGGCGCAATACAAGTCCCGCACATCCTGCAGATGTCCAAGGAAATGAACCCGTGATCGCACGCCACTGGCCTCCGCCGCCGCCTCTAATCTCGCGCGATCTCGCCCGTCGCCTGCCACAAGCAGGTGGACGTCCAGGTCTGAGAGACGTGCCAGAGCAGCGATGGCGACGTCAATTTGCTTGACGGGATCGAGCCGAGCCGCAATACCGATGAGTTTCGTTTCTGGGTTCAAACCTAACCGATGCCGCCATTCCGCCGCGCATACGTCACGCGAAGTCCGCGGCGGAATCGGATAGAAGGCGTTGGGAACCTCCAGGATGGTCCGACAGGGAAGGGCGTCTCCCAGCGCGGGTTGGACCACAAACAGGCCGCGCGCTCGGGATAGGCGCCACAGATGAAGGCTCGGAAAGAGGGCAGCTTTCAAGGGGTGCCCCTCGAAGTCATATCGAGGATGGCTGTGAATCGTTGCGGTCCAGATGACCCCCGCGCTGGATGCGGCAAACGATGCGATCAGGTTCATGCGGGGCCCGTGGGAATGGAGAATCCACGCGCGCTCGCGTCGGAGCACGCGAGCCAAATCGCGAATGGCGCCGACCGTCCCGGCGACCGCGCCGTGCAACATGCCCATTTGCCGCAGCTCGCCCGCGAGCGGCCCATCCCCCAAGCTGACAAAACGATAGTGGTAGTCGACCTGTCCGCCCTTCAGCGCCTTCGCCCACGTCACGAGGTGCGTCGCAGCGCCGCCCACTTCGTTCCCGGCAAAAAATACGATCACGGTGCGCTCCGAAGCCAACCGATTTCCTCCAACTCTCTCAACAGGGGCGGTAACCCTGCATGGTGTGCGCCTGAATGTACCGATCCAAGTCCTCTTCATCAAACCAGAACGGCCCTCGGTACAGAAACACGTAATCGACGGGCGTATGAACTCGCTCCGCCGTGAACGCGAGGATATGGTTCCTCCGAACCGTCACGTCCGGCCAAACGTCTTCAAAGCGCCGATTGATCCGATTGTACTGCTCAGGCGTCATGCATGGCAAAAGGCACACAAAAGCCTCATTCGGCAGTTCAAGCACATCATAATTTTTTCCGTCGTACTCGATGTTCAACCCCAAGCGCATCCGCAACCATCCTTATCAAGCACAACCTCGATGTCGCCTATCTTCACACTCTCTGCCCTCAGTATACTGGACAGCCCAAATAGGTACAAACAGCGCGCAACTTATTCGTATTATTCGTACCGCAGGGCGTCAACCGGATGGAGATTCGCCGCCTTCGCCGCCGGATACAGCCCGCACACCACGCCGATGGCCGCTGAGAAGACGAACGCCAGCGCGCCGACCGTCCACGGCACGAAGGCCGGAATGCCGGTCAGCGCCCGCAGGGCAGCGCTCACCACAACCCCCGTCGCAATCCCGGCGACGCCTCCCATCGACGTGATGACCATCGACTCCACAAGAAATTGGAGCACGATGTCACGTTTCCTGGCACCGAGCGACACGCGAATTCCAATCTCCTGCGTCCGCTCGGTGACCGACACCAGCATGATGTTCATCACGCCAACGCCACCCACGAGCAGCGCGATTCCCGCCACCGCGCCAATCACGGCGGTCAAGATGGTGGTCACCTTTCCAACCAAGGCCGCAACACTCGCGGCGAGACCTGACGAGTCGATGAAGGCCGTGGGATCGCCCGCATGGATGTTGAGCGCCAACACGATGCGGTTCGCGAGGCTCTGGACGTCGACGCCCGGCTGCACGACGACATCCATCTCAGACGCTGTCCAATTCGGGAAAATATCTTCGCACGTGGTGTCGGGTATGTACAGATTGTCACTCCCCATCACCAGCGAGTACAGGCTCGCCTGCTCCGGCTGCGCAACGCCGATGACTTCGAGCGGCACGCCGGACAAGGTGATGATCGCGCCGAGTGGATTTCCGCTCCCAAACAGCTTATTCGCGAGCGACTGGCTGATGACCGCGACGTTGCCGTGAGACAAGACGTCCTCCGCGGTGAACATATGGCCGCGGACGACGACAAAGCGGGCGAGGCGGTCCAAATCCGCCGGACCGGCGAAGAGCGTCACATTGTCCGACTTGTCTCCGCTCTGCACCACGGCCGTGCCGTAGAAGGTCTCGTTGACGCTCTCCACGCCAGAGAACGATGCGGTGATGGCGAGATCGGAATCGTCGATGGAAAGCACCTGCCCGGGCTGTGGCAAACCAGGCGCGACGAGCTCTCGCGGCACAATTTGAATCACGTTGGACTGGTTTCCGCCTGAAATTTCCCCAATGACGAGCGCTTTGCCGCCGTTGCCGATGGCGACAATGGCGAGAATGGAGGCCACCCCAATCCAGATGCCGAGCATCGTGAGGAATGCCCGTGTCTTGTTGGCCGCGAGCGAGGCCAAGGCCATGCGGAGCATCTCATCGAGGTTCATCCGGCACCTCCTCTCGGACGATCTCGCCGTCCACCATGTGCAGGATGCGCTGACCGGCTCGCGCGACACGCGGGTCGTGCGTGATGACCATGACGGTTCGGCCGTCCGCGTGGAGGTCCTGCAGAATGCGGAGGATCTCCCCACCCGTCTGCTGATCGAGCGCGCCCGTGGGTTCATCGGCGAGCAGCACCGCAGGGTCATTGGCCAGCGCGCGCGCGATGGCGACGCGCTGCCGCTGACCTCCCGACAGTTCATTCGGCAGGTGGTGCGCGCGGTTCGCCATGCCGACCATCTCGAGCAGTTCCATGGCTCTCGCACGCCGCTTGCTGCGAGGCACGCCCGCGTACACCATGGGAAGCTCCACGTTTCGCACGGCGGACATGCGCGGGATGAGGTGAAAATTCTGAAAGACGAACCCGATGTGCTGATTGCGGAGGCGAGCGAGTTCGTTCGAAGGCAGATGGAGCACGGACGCGCCGTTCAGCTCATAGTCACCCGACGTCGGCCGGTCCAGGAGCCCGAGGATGTGCATGAGCGTGGACTTCCCACTGCCCGACGGCCCCATGACCGCGACGAACTCCCCCGGGTGGACCTCGAGATGAATGCCCTTCAGCACCGGGACGAGCTGATCCCCCACAGTATACGACTTCGTCACACCCACGAGGCGAATCATGACGTGCGCACGGCCTCTCCGCTCGCAAGATTGTCCGGCGGATTCACCACGACGCGATCGCCCGGCGACACCCCGGAAAGCACCTGGACCGCGGTGTCGCTCGTCATGCCGAGCTTGACCGGCACCAGATACACTCGGCCGTTTCTGAGCTCGTAGACCGCATAGCCCGTTCCGTTCTGCACAATGGCGCTGTAGGGCACGGCAGGCACGGGCGCTGGGGATTGGCTTTGGATGCGACAAGTGAGCTGATACCCGTAGGGAACCGGGAATGAGCCACGCGGCTTGACCGTCACTTTCACGACCGGAGCGCCACTGGAGGAAAGTTCTGCATAGGGCGCGATGGCCGTCACCACCCCGGCAAACGTCTGATTGGGATACGCGTCCGTCTGCATCGACGCCGTCATGCCCACTTTGATCTGCGCGGCGTCGACCTCCGACAAGTCCATGACGACGTCCTTGGCGGGGCTCACCACCTCGACGACCGGCGTCGGGTTGCCGTCAGCGTCGACGCCATTCGGATTTGCGATGAGCACCACGCCGGAAAGGGTCGCGGTGATGGTCAACTGGGCCTCTTGCGCCTCCGCCTGGGCAAGTTGGCTTCTCGCCGACGCCACCGAAGCCAAAGCCGCGTTCAATTGCGGCAGAAAGAGCGCCTTAAGCGCCGTCGGGGCCTGATTGTACTGCGCCAGCACGCGCTGATACGCCGACTCCGCGTCGGCGAGCGCCGATTTCGCCGCCTCCACGCTGGCGTTTGCAGAAGCCGTGTTCAACTGAATCAGCGGTTGCCCTGCCTGCACCCGCTGCCCCACGTGCACCAGCACGCGCTCGACGGGCGCCGGCAGGTTGTCCAAATTCACGATCTGACGGGCCACCGGTCTTACGGTGCCTGACGCGAGCGTCACGCGCTTGATGCGCTGGAGCGAAACAGTCGCGGTCTGCACGACAGGCAAGGCGTGCCGAGATCGCCATAAGGCGAGTCCAGTCGCGAGGAGCGCCACGAGGACGACCGCAAGCCCTACGGCAGCGGCGATCCGCCGGCTTCTCCGCTGTTCTGACGAGATGGCCAAGGACACCCCTCCCGATCAAGTCACGTAGTTAACATACCACACGGGCGCTCGAACGGACATCGAAGCTCATGGCCTCGTCCCGGTCCGCATACACATCGAAATAAACGGATGAAGCGAGGTGCCCTTCTTGAAACCGAGATGGGTTTGTCGAATCATTGGGTGGATATACGCTGCCCTGGGTGCAGCTGGTACCTTGAGCCGGGACATCGGCGCCTATTTTCGATTCACACCTGTGGAAGCTTATCTGTACCTCGGCCTCGGCGTGTGGGCCGTCTGGGCTGCGCGCCGCCGCACGCGGACCAGCGTTCTGGCGCTCGCGTGCGTCGGGCTCATCTCGTTCGCATGGGCGCTGTCACCCTGGATGGGCCTCCCTGCTCTCGTCGTCCGCGCCATCGGCCCGCAGCAGCCCCTGGACCTCCTGATCCGACAACTGGTGGCCATCTGGGGTATCGGCACGGCTGTCAAAGCGGTGCTCGACTGGCGCCAATCCCATCGATCCACCACCGCCTGACCCTTCGCCGACGGTGCTCGCGGGACATACTACGGCGTGTGAACCGATGACAGCGAGGAGGGACGTCACATGAAAGTTCAGCAGATCATGACCACGGACGTCGCGTGCTGCTCGGCGACCGACTCCATCCAGAAAGCCGCTCAGGCGATGAAACGCGAGAACTGCGGGTCTATCCCGGTATGCGAGAATCGCCGCGTCGTGGGCATTGTCACCGATCGCGACATCGTGCTGAAGGCCGTGGCGCAGGGCAAATGCGACGCTCGAGTCGAAGACTGCATGACCAAGGCGGTCGTCACCGGCCGGCCTGACATGGACGCGCACGAAGCTGCCGATCTCATGGCGCAGCATCAAATTCGGCGTCTGCCCATCGTGGACGAGCGCGGCGACCTGTGCGGCATCTTGTCGATTGGCGATCTCGCCACCGTCGACATCCACGTGAACGAAGCCGGCGCGGCGCTCAGCAAGATCTCCGCGCCCACGGAAGCCCAGAACAACATCGTCCACTGAACTTCATCGGTTCGCCGACACCCCGCACCCGCGGGGTGTCGGCGTGTCGACACGGAAAAGGCTGGGGTCCGCGCCCCAGCCTATCTCGCGTTCGAATGTCACGGCGATCCCACGTTGCCTTGCGCCAGCCGCTCCTGCGCATAACGGACGAGTCGTTTGGTGATACTGCCACCGATGGAACCGTTCTCGTATGACGAGACGAATCCCCAATAGCCGTCCGCGGGGGGCGTGATGCCGAGTTCTCCCGCTATCTCGTACTTCATGTCCTGCAGTGCTCGCGACGCTTCATCGAGCAGCAGTCGCTGATTCCTTGCCATGATCCATCCCTCCCTGGCCCTTAGCATGCCCCGGGAGAGGAGACGGCGCGCTGCGAATTCGCGCCAGCGGGCGAAAGCCCTGGTACGCTGTCGGCGAGCGCTCAAGAGCGCGCTCAAAGCCCGCCCTGTAAGCGTGAACGGCGCGCCATATATCGGCACGCCGTTCATCAAAACATCTTGGAAGACAGCGCTCAGCGCTCGCTGAGTGGGACGAACTTCCGGTCCGTCGGTCCGACGTACTCGGCCCGCGGGCGGATGAGGCGATTGTTCTTGTACTGCTCGAGCACGTGGGCCGTCCAACCGGAGATGCGGCTGCACGCGAAGATGGGCGTATACAGGTGCGTCGGGATGCCGAGCGAATAGTAGAGCGACGCCGAGTAGAAGTCCACGTTTGCGTGCAACCCCTTGACCTCGAGCATGTGCTTTTCAATCGCCTGGGACATCTCGAACCACTTGGTTTCGCCCTTCAGCTCGCCCGCCTTTTTGCTGAGTTCGCGAAGGTGCGTCGCGCGCGGGTCTTCAGTCCGGTACACGCGGTGACCAAAGCCCATGATCTTCTTCTTCTGCGCGAGCGCCTCGTCGATCCATGCAATGGCCTTGCTCGGTTCGCCAATTTCGAGCAGCATGCGCATCACTTGCTCGTTGGCGCCGCCGTGCAAAGGACCTTTGAGCGTCCCGATGGCCGAAGTGATGGCAGAATACATATCCGAAAGGGTGCCTGCCGTGACGCGCGCCGAGAACGTCGAAGCGTTCAATTCGTGGTCTGCGTGCAGAATGAGTGCGGTGTTAAAGGCTTTCTCCTCGAATTCCGATGGTTTCGTGCCGCGGAGGAGATAGAAGAAGTTCGCAGCGGCGCTCAGCGAAGGATCCGGTTGCACGGGGTCCAGTCCTTGGCGGATGCGCTCAAACGAGGTGACGATGGTCGGGATCTTCGCGACGAGACGAGCGGCTTTGCGGTAGTTCGCTTCCAGGCTCTCGTCGCCGTCGTCCGGATCGTACAAACCGAGGAACGAGACTGCCGTGCGCAGGACGGCCATGGCGTTTGCATCTTTCGGAAGCCGTTTCAACAGGTCGAGCACAGGTTCAGCCAGGGCGCGCTCGCGCGCCAACTCCTCGGTGAACGCTTTCAGCTGTGACTGATTTGGCAGATCGCCGTGCCACAGAAGGTACACGACCTCCTCAAACGACGCGCCGCCGTCGACAAGATCGTGGATGTCATACCCGTAGTACAGAAGGCGCCCCTGTTTCCCATCCAAGAAGCAGATTTCGGACGTGTTGGAGACCACGTCTTCCAGTCCGGCTTTGAATGTCGTTTCCGCTGCCATCAGCAGAACCTCCTCATCCCTCGCGATCTCGCCCGCATCCCCTGGGTCAAAGCGAGATCGCCCAATGCCGTATTTTGTACTCGGTCATTATACTACATCCGTCGGTGCGCTCAAAAACCGTCAAGTTTCGGCAGGACAAGGATACGCGGGATGTCATGCCATGGCGGCCATCCAGCCGGCGACCGCGAGGAGCACGAGGCCCGTCAGCCGCTCCGCAGGCAGCTCCGCAGGCCATTGCGCCAAGCGCGAGGCGAGGAAACGACCAGCCTCGAGCCCGGCCACCGTGAGAAGAAAACTGACGGTGCCAAACACGACACCGGCGAACGCGAGCGGGGCGCGCATCACGCCGAGGCTGAATCCGACGGTCAGATTGTCGATGGAAAGCGCGATGGCAAGCAGGATGATCTGGAGGCTCTTGGCGCGCTCGACAGCCTCCATGTCGTCGTCCACCTCGCCCCGCTTCAACAAACTGTAGAGGCCGAGAAGCGCCAAGATGCCCACGCCGACCACGTGCGCGCTTCGCCCCAGCACGCTGGAGACCTCGCGGCCCACCAAGATGCCGAGGACAGGCATCCACGCCTCAAAGACCGCGAAGATGAGCGCGACGCGCCACTGCTCGCGGCGGCTGAGCCCGGAAGTGCCGAGGCCAACGGCGGCCACTCCGTTGTCAAGTCCAATCCCGAGGGCGATGAGAAGCAGCTGCGTCAGCACGTCGCTTCATCCTCTCCAGTGTGCATCCAAATGGGCCCCGTCGGCACGCCGAAGTGGCGCAGCGCGTCGCCGACAAACGACTGCGTGCCCACGAGCAGGACGAGATCGTCCCGGGACGCCGCTTCGAGCGCCTGGCCGATGGCTTCGTGGGGGCTCGACTCGCGGGACGCGGCGTAGCCCATCGCCGCCGCGAGCGACACCAAATCGCGCGTGAAATGAAGCGCTGGGTTGGTGGTTTCGGTGAATAAGATGCGATGCGCCATGGGCCCAAGCTCTCGCAGAACGCCTTCGGCGTCCTTGTCGTCCGGCAGAGACAGCACGAGGTGAATGCGGCCGCGCCCCTCCCGCCCAAGGCGCCATGCCTCGGCGAAGCGCCGCACGTACGCCGCGCTCAGTCCGTGAATCGCGCCATCAATCACCACGTCCGGCTCGCGCCGCACTCGCTGAAGCCGCCCAATCAGCGTGAGCCCTCGCAGGTCGACGGCCAACTCGCGCGATGGCCGGCCGAGATCGCACAACACGCGGTGCGCAGCCGCGGCGGAGGCTGCGAGGTTGTCCGCGTAGGGAACCAAGCGCTCGTCCACGCGGATGTCCGCGGTAAACCCGAGCCCGCGGACCTTCACACGCCCTTCGGCACTCGCGCCATCCAGCGACCACTCGACGTCGCTCCCCACCTCCATCACCTCGCCGCCCCTGGCGCGAAACGCCGTCAAGAACGGCGCCATCACCTTGCGCGAGAGCGGCGGTTGCGCACTCAGCGCCGCCCACGCCGCGTGGTCCGTCAAGATGCCCATTTTGGCGATCACGACATCTTCCCAAGTCGGCCCCAGCCTGTCCAGGTGCTCACCGAAGATGGGCGCGACGATGGCCCCGCGGTGCACCACCTGGTTCACGTCGTCGTGACGCGCGCCGCGGCCAAGTTCGTACACAGCGGCCTCGACGCCCTGTTCCGCATACCACACGGCCGCCATGGCGGCGACGAGGCCGACGGGACCGAGATATTGATCGGGCGGCACGGCGAGTCCTGACGCGGCCTCACGGACGGCGGCGCCGACGCGCACAAAGTCCGCCTCCGGAATCGGCATGCCCTGCAGCCGGATCCGCTCGAGAAAGTCGATCAAATGAGGGCTCGTGAACAGCCCGACGCGCACGCCCATCTGCTGGAGGATGGCGGCGGTGAGGATGGCGTGCGATCCCTTGCCCTTGCTCCCGGTCACAGCGACGTTGTACACGCGCTCGTCCGGCCTACCCATCGCGTCGAGCAGGCGCCTCGTCCACTCAGGGTGTCGCACGTCGCGATCGAACCCCTGCCGTTTCTCCCGCGGCACTTGGCTGTAGGACGAGAAGATCCAGCGAATCGTCTCGGTGACTTGTTCCGCAATTGACGTCATGAACGAATGTCCCTCGCTCTCCGCGGGTAGTGTATCACAGGGCGAGGCGCGCGCAAACAGACGGCCGCTGGAGGGCCATCCCCAGCGGCCGAGCGGGCGTTTTGGTTATGCGTAGACGAACTGATACGGGCGTCGCGACGCTTCGTAACGGGCGATCTCGTCCTCGTACTGAAGCGTGATGCCGATGTCGTCAAGCCCGTGGAGCAACATGTGCCGCTTGTGCGGATCAATCTCGAAGGAGAAGGTCACGCCGTGATCCGTCGCGGCGGTCTGTTGCTCGAGATCCACAGTCATGCGGCGCCATTCGCCCCGCGCGTGCGACTCGGAGAGCTGCTTGTAGAGCTCGCGCGGGATGCGAATGGGAAGGAGGCCGTTTTTGAAGCAGTTGTTATAGAAGATATCGGCAAACGACGGGGCCAGGATGACCCGAAACCCATAGTCGCGAAGCGCCCACACCGCGTGTTCGCGGGAGGAGCCGCAGCCGAAGTTGTCGTCGACCAAGAGGATGGTGGCGCCTTTTGCCTCCGGCCGATTGAGCTCGAAGTCGGGATTGGGCGATCCGTCCGGCAGGTACCGCCAGTCGAAGAACAGGAACTCGCCGAATCCGTCGCGCTCGATCCGCTTGAGGAACTGCTTCGGAATGATTTGATCCGTATCCACGTTCACGCGGTTCATACAGACCACGAGGCCCTCGTGCCTGACGATAGGCTCCATCACGCCGTCACTCCTTCCGAGGTCAATTCCCGGACATCGACGAAGTGCCCCGCGATGGCCGCGGCCGCCGCCATGGCCGGGCTGACGAGGTGCGTGCGTGCACCTTTCCCCTGGCGGCCTTCGAAGTTCCGGTTGGACGTCGACGCGCACCGCTCCCCGGCCGGAATGATGTCGGGATTCATGCCGAGACACGCGCTGCACCCGGGCTCGCGCCACTCGAAGCCCGCTTCGAGAAAGATCTCGTGGAGCCCTTCGGCCTCCGCCTGCTGCTTCACCTGTTTCGATCCCGGCACCACCACCGCTCGCACGCCGTCCGCGACGCGCCGGCCCTTGACGATGCTCGCAGCCAGGCGCAGGTCCTCGATGCGCGCATTGGTGCAGGAGCCGATGAAGACGTGTTGAATGGGGATCTCCGAAATCTTGGTTCCCGGTTTCAGGTCCATGTACTCGAGCGCCTGGCGGATGGCCAGCGCCTCCTCCTCGGACTTCGCATCCTTTGGATCCGGCACGACCCCGCTGATGCCGGTCCCCTGACCCGGATTGGTTCCCCAAGTGACCTGCGGCTCGAGGTCGTGGACGTCGAACACCACGTCGACGTCGAAGACGGCGTCGAGATCGGACTTCAGTTCGCGCCACTCGGCGACGCACGCCTCCCAGTCCTCGCCTTTCGGCGCATAGCGCCGGCCCTGGACGTACGCGATGGTGGTCTCGTCCGGCGCCATCATGCCCGCCCGCGCGCCGAACTCAATCGACATGTTGCAGATGGTCATCCGCTGCTCCATGCTGAGCTGCGGAATCAGGCTTCCCGCGTACTCCACCACGTGGCCCGTGCCAAAATTCACGCCGTACTTCGCAATGAGGCCCAAGATCACGTCCTTGGCGGTGACGCCGGGTTGAAGCGCGCCGTTCAGCTGAATGCGCATCGTCTTCGGCCGGCTCTGCCAGAGGCATTGCGTGGCGAGGACGTGCTCCACTTCGCTCGTGCCGATGCCAAAGGCGAGCGCGCCAAAGGCGCCGTGCGTCGACGTGTGGCTGTCCCCGCAGACGATGGTCTTCCCCGGCATGGTCAGGCCAAGCTCCGGCCCGATGACGTGCACAATCCCCTGGAACGGGCTGTCGAGTCCAGCCAGTTGGACGCCAAACTCGCGGCAGTTCTGCTCGAGCGTCTCAATCTGCTTGCGGGCAATGGCATCCCGGACGTCCTTGGGATTCACCGTCGGCACGTTGTGATCCATGGTGGCAAACGTCAACTCGGGGCGGCGAACCTTGCGCCCCGCGAAACGGAGCCCGGCGAACGCCTGGGGCGACGTCACCTCGTGGACGAGGTGCAAATCAATGTAAAGAAGCGTCTGTCCGTCCGGCAATTCCTTGACCACGTGCGCATCCCAGACTTTTTCAAACAAGGTCCTCCCCATTAACCGAGCCTCCTTTTCACGTCCTCGCAAACCATGGCACTGACTTCCGCCGTTTTGACAAACGCCTCGCCATGTCTGGCGAGATCGCGCGTGCGGATACCCCGCTCAATCACGCCGTGCACCGCCTGTTCGATGGCGTCCGCAGCCTCGGGAAGGTGCAGCGAATGCCGCATCATGAGCGCCACGGACAAAAACGTCGCCAACGGATTGGCGAGGCCTTGGCCCGCGATGTCCGGCGCGGATCCGTGCACGGGCTCGTACAGGCCCGGTCCGGCCTCGCCGAGGCTCGCGGAGGGCAGCATCCCGATGGAACCCGTGATGACAGCCGCCTCGTCGGACAAGATATCGCCGAACATGTTCTCAGTGACGATCACGTCGAACGTCTTCGGCCGCGTGATGATCTGCATGGCGGCGTTGTCCACCAGCAAGTGCTCGACCGATACGCCGGGGTAGTCGGGAGCGACCTCCTCCACCACCTCGCGCCACACGCGGCTCGACTCGAGCACATTCGCCTTGTCAACCGAGGTCAACCGCCCCCGGCGACCCTTCGCGAGTTCGAACGCCATCTTCACGACGCGGCGGATCTCGGCGCGCGTGTAATGAAGCGTGTCCACCACCGCCTCGCCGCCATCGAGGCGCGCCTTCGGCTCGCCGAAGTACAGACCGCCCGTCAGCTCGCGCACAATGATGAAGTCCACACCTTCCACGAGCTCCGGTTTGAGCGGGGAAGCGAGCAACAGCCCAGGCCAGGTGCGGATGGGCCGCAGGTTCGCATAGACCTCGAGCGCCTTGCGGATGCCGAGCAGCCCTGCCTCGGGGCGCTTGTCGCCAGGGAGATGATCCCACTTCGGCCCGCCGACCGCGCCGAGCAAGACGGCGTCCGCCGCGCGGCAGAGCCGCACCGTCTCTTCCGGCAAGGGCGATCCTGTCGCGTCCAGCGCGCTGCCGCCAATGAGGCCTTCCTCGAGATTCCACGTCTCACCCCGGCTCGCGGCAACCACCTGGATCAGCTTGACCGCCTCCGCGGTGACTTCGCGGCCGATGCCGTCTCCCGGCAGGATTGCAATGTTCTTTGTCATGCCATCCGTCCCTTTCCACTCGGATGTTACAGAAGCGAAAGGCGAGCGCAGGCGCCCGCCTTTGTGCGCATGGACGCGATCAAGCCCGGTCCGCGGTCGCCGGGACGCGATCGTCCCCCGGCCGTTTCGCCTTGATGAACGGCATCATGCTGCGCAACTTGCGCCCCACCACCTCGATGGGATGCTCGAGTTCGCGCCGGTTGATGGCGTTGAACATCGGCCGATTGGCCTGATTTTCGAGGATCCAGCTCTTGGCGAAGGCTCCGCTCTGGATGTCGGCGAGGATGCGGCGCATCTCCTGCTTCGTCTCCTCGTTGATGACGCGCGGACCCGACGTGAAGTCGCCCCATTGCGCCGTGTCTGAAATGGAGTACCGCATGTATTCCAGACCGCCCTCGTAAATGAGGTCGACGATGAGCTTCATCTCGTGCAGGCACTCGAAGTAAGCGATCTCCGGCTGGTAACCCGCCTCCACCAGGACCTCGAATCCCGCCTTGATGAGCGCCGACAGACCTCCGCAGAGAACGGCCTGCTCGCCGAACAAGTCGGTCTCGGTCTCCTCGCGGAAGGTGGTGGTGAGGATGCCCGCTCGGCCCGCGCCGATGCCGCGCGCGTACGCGAGCGCGAGGTCCTTCGCCTGCCCGCTCGCATCCTGGTGCACGGCGATGAGCGCCGGCACGCCGCCCCCCGCCTCGTACACGCGGCGCACGAGGTGACCCGGGCCCTTCGGCGCCACCATGAACACGTCGACGCCCTTTGGCGGCTGGATCTGCGAGAAGTGAATGTTAAACCCGTGGGCAAACGCCAGCGCCTTACCCGATGTGAGATACGGGCGGATCTCCTGCTCGTACACGGCCGGCTGCCGCTCGTCCGGCAACAAGATCATGATCACGTCCGACTCTTCGACGGCCTCGCCCACCGCCATGACGCGAAACCCATCCGCCTCCGCCTTGGCCCAGGACGAACCCGGCCGAAGCCCAATCACGACGTCAAACCCGCTGTCCCGGAGGTTTTGCGCGTGCGCATGGCCCTGCGACCCATAGCCGATGACCGCGATCCGCTTGTCCGCAAGCGGCTGAATCGAGATGTCGGCGTCGTAGTAGATCTTCTCCATTTCATTCACTCCTCGCTTATGTAGAGGTTGCCACGCAAGGTGGAAGGTCGTTAGTTACTGCGTGCTCAGCGGGGCTTCGCGCCCCGCCGCGACAGAACCGTTAAATGTGAAGGACCTGCGCCTCTCCGGACCGCTTCGCATCCGCCGAGGATGCCGCTTCGCGCGGCAGCGCGGTCAACCCCGTGCGCGCCAATTCGCGAATGCCGTACGGCCGGAGCAGTGCGATGAGCGCGTCGATCTTCTCCGCATCGCCAGTCACCTGCACCGTCACCGTCTCGCGCCCGACGTCGACGATGTTGGCCCGAAAAGGCTCGATGAGCGAATGGATGACCGCCCGCTCCGCGATGGGGCTCGACACGCGGATGAGTGCCAGCTCGCGCGCGACCCTCGCCTGATCCGTGAGATCCGTCACTTTCAGCACGTCGATCTGCTTGTGAAGCTGCTTGATGACCTGCTCCAGCGCAGCCTCGTCCATGTCGCTCATGACGATGGTCATGCGCGAAATCTCGGGGTTTTCCGTGATGCAGACGGTCAGACTCTGGATGTTGAACCCCTTGCGCATGAAAAGCGCCGTGATGCGGTTGAGCACGCCAGGTTTGTTGTGCACCAGCACCGACAAGACGGGCGTCATGGCTTCACCCCCACCATCTGGTGGATACCTGCACCCGGCGCGACCATCGGGTACACGTTCTCGTTCGGGTCCACGACGCACTCCAAGAGACCCGGACCGGGCTCCCGCAGAAACGCCTCGAGCTTCGCGCTCAACTCCTCGTCCCGCTCCACGCGCGCCGACGGGATGCGGTACGCCTCGCCCAGCTTGACGAAATCCGGCTGCCACGGAAGCAGGGATTCTGAGTACCGCTCGCCGTGGAACAACTCCTGCCACTGCCTCACCATGCCGAGCGCGCTGTTGTTGACGATCACGACCTTGATGGGCAACTGATGCTCACCAATCACGGCGAGCTCCTGCAGCGTCATCTGGAACCCCGCGTCGCCAAGGATGGCCACCACGAGCTTATCCGGCTGGCCGAAGTGCGCGCCGATGGCAGCCGGTAAGCCGAACCCCATGGTGCCAAGTCCGCCGGATGTCACCCACCGATCCGGCTGATTGAGCGGGAAGAACTGCGCAGCCCACATCTGGTGCTGGCCGACGTCCGTCGTCACGACGACGTCACCCTTGGTGATCCGCGCGATTTCCGCGATGAGCCGCTGCGGCTTAATGTGCGGTCCATCCTGAACCCACCAGAACGGAAGCTCCCTTTTGACCTGCAGCAATTCCTCGCGCCACGCCTCCGCGTCCGGCGGCGGAACGTCGATGCTCAACATCATGGAGAGCGCCTCGCCGACGTCGCCCACCACGGGGATGTCCGTCGGCACGTTTTTGCCGATCTCGGCCGGATCGATGTCGATGTGCGCCACCACCGCCTGCGGCGCGAAGTGCTCCAACTTGCCGGTCAGCCGGTCATCGAAGCGGGCGCCGAGGTTGATCAGAAAATCCGTCTCGTACAGCGCCTTGTTGGCCGCCGCGCTGCCGTGCATCCCGCCCATCCCCAAGCAGAGGGGATGAGACGCCGGGAAGCTGCCGAGACCGAGCAGCGTCTGGACCACCGGAAGCTGGTACTTTTCCACGAACGCGAGCAGCTTTTCCGTCGCCCGCGCGTGGAGCACGCCCGCGCCCGCCAGCACCACCGGCCGCTTGGCGTGTTGCAGGCCGTGCATCAGCTTGCGAATCTGCATGTGGTGAGGCACCACGGTCGGCTGATACCCAGGCAACTGCGGCGGATCGTCATAGGCAAACCAGGCCTCTTCCCCCGACACGTCCTTGGGAATATCGATCAGCACAGGCCCTTTGCGGCCCGAGTTGGCGATGTGGAACGCCTCTTTGAAGACTTTCGGAATTTCCGACGCGTGCCGAATCTGGTAGTTGTGCTTGGTGATGGGCGTCGAGATGCCGATGATGGACGTCTCCTGAAAAGCGTCGGTGCCAATCACGGTCTTCGCCACCTGTCCGGTGATGGCCACGAGCGGAATGCTGTCCATCATCGCGTCGGCCAAGCCGGTGACCAGGTTGGTGGCGCCAGGCCCGCTTGTGGCGATCACGACGCCCGGCTTGCCCGTTACGCGAGCGTAGCCCTCCGCAGCGTGAATGGCACCTTGCTCATGGCGTGTCAACACGTGTCGAATGCCACATTGGTAGAGCGCGTCGTACAGCGGCAGCACGGCCCCACCCGGGTAGCCGAAGATGACCTCGACCTGCTCGCGGCGCAGCGCTTCTACGACCATGTCGGCACCTTTCATCCACATGGCTCCGCCTTCTCCCGAGCGCGTCAGCGTCTCGTCATCTGCCGGTTTCGACATTCCAGGCATCGCGTTTCCTCCTCTCCACAAGGGTTCTCATGCGTCCACCGTCAGAACGGCACCGGTGTTCGCCGACGTGACCAGCTTCTGATACCGAGCGAGGTAGCCCGTCAGCTTTTCCTTCGCAGGCGGTTGATACCGCGCCCTACGCGCCGCCAGTTCCTCGTCCGACACCTTCAGCGTGATGGTGCGATTCGGGATATCAATCTCAATCTCGTCCCCATCCTCGACGAGCGCAATCGGCCCGCCCACGCCGGCCTCGGGCGAGATATGGCCGACGCAGATCCCTCGCGTGGCCCCCGAAAAGCGGCCATCGGTGATGAGCGCGACCTCGCGGCCGAGGCCCCGGCCCACGATGGACGACGTCGGCGCCAGCATCTCGGGCATCCCTGGCCCGCCCTTCGGCCCCTCGTAGCGAATGACCACGACGTGGCCCGGTTGCACCTTCCCGCTGTTGATCCCTTCCATGGCCTCGTCCTGCGAATTGAAGCAGATGGCGCGCCCGACGAACCGCTGGATGTCGGGATCGACCGCGCCCACCTTCAGCACCGCGCCGTCCGGCGCGAGGTTGCCAAACAGGATGGACAGGCCGCCTTCGCGGCTGTAGGGGTTGGAGGCCGGGCGAATAACGCGTTCGTCGAGGATCTTCGCGTCCTTGACCTGTTCGTACAGCGTCTTGCCCGTCACCGTGATGCGATCCGGGTGAACCGCGTCGGTGTGCTCGCACAGCTCTCGAATGATCGCCGAGACGCCACCCGCGCGGTGCACGTCCTGGATGCTGTATTCGGACGCAGGGCTTATCTTTGCGAGATACGGCACTCTTTTGGCAATTTCGTTGATGTCGTTCAGGGAATAGTCGATGCCCGCCTCGTGCGCGATGGCCATCAGGTGCAGGACGGTGTTGGTCGATCCGCCCATGGCCATGTCCAGCGCGAACGCGTCATCGATGGCTTCGCGGGTGATAATGTCGCGCGGCCGAATGTCCTGCTCCACCATGCGGATGAGGTGCTTCGCGGCCTCATAGATGAGCTCGTGGCGCTCCTTGGACGTGGCGACCAGCGTGCCATTGCCGGGGAGCGCAATTCCCAACATCTCCATGATGCAGTTCATGGAGTTGGCGGTGAACATGCCCGAACACGAGCCGCACGTGGGGCACGCGTTCCGCTCCAGATCCAGCAGGTCATCCTCCGAAATCTGCCCGCTCATGTACTGGCCCACGCCCTCGAAGACCGAGCTCAAGGAAAGCGGCCGACCGGTGCGCGACCTGCCGGCTTCCATCGGACCGCCGGAGACAAAGACCGCAGGCACGTTGCAGCGCACCGCCGCCATGAGCATGCCAGGCGTGATCTTGTCACAGTTGGGAATGAAAAAGACGCCGTCAAACCAGTGGGCGTTGATCATCGTCTCGGCCGAGTCGGCGATGAGCTCGCGGCTCGCGAGCGAATACCGCATGCCGATGTGCCCCATGGCGATCCCGTCGTCCACGCCGATGGTGTTGAATTCGAACGGGACACCGCCTGCCTGGCGAATGGCATCTTTCACGACTTCTGCAAATTCGCGGAGATGAACGTGACCCGGAACGATGTCGACGTACGAGTTACACACGCCGATGAACGGTTTGGACAGATCCCTGGGTTTCACACCCGTGGCATAAAGCAGGGCCCTGTGGGGCGCCCGGTCCACGCCCTTTTTGATCATGTCGCTTCTCATTGGATTTGCCACTCCTCGCAAAACCTTGTCTATCTCTGTCTTCTCCGCGTCTTTCGTGTTGACGTGACCGTCTCGCCGGACGATTTTCGTCCGGCGAGTTCACGCGCCGCCCTCGTCCGAGCGCAGCGCGCGCTGGGCAACACCGCCGATTTCAGACCCGGGCGCCCTCGATTCGCACGCCGTCCGCGCGCACGATGTCTTGGAAGGCGGCGTGCACCCGCTTCGTCACCGGCCCCGGTACGCCCTGACCGATGACGCGCCGGTCCACTTCGACGACCGGGACAATTTCGGCCGCTGTGCCCGTGAGAAACACCTCATCGGCGACGTACACGTCGTGCTGGGTGAACGGCTCCTGCCGAACCTCGAGGCCGAGTGCAGGAGCCAAATCGATGACCGCCTGACGCGTGATGCCTTCGAGCGCTCCGAGATACGCCGGCGGCGTGAAGAGGACGCCATCTCGCACGAGAAAGATGTTCTCGCCTGACCCCTCCACCACGTAGCCCTCATGGTTCAGGACAATCGCTTCGTTGGCACCCGCGTGCATCGCTTCCATTTTGATCAGGATGTTGTTGAGGTAGTTCAGCGACTTGATTTTCGGATTGAGCACGTCGCCTCGCGGGCGCCTCGTCGCGGCCGTGATGGCGCGAATGCCCTGCTCGTAGAGCGCCTTGGGAAACATCGAGAGCTGCTCCGCGATGATGAAGACGCGGGCCTTGGGGCAATTGTATGGATTCAGCCCCAGGTCTCCGCTGCCGCGCGTGACCACGAGGCGGATATACGCAGAAGACAGGTGATTGCGCCGAACGGTCTCGCACACGAGTTCTGTCAACTCTTCTGGCGTATATGGAATCTCAAGGAGAATGGATTTGGCCGACCGAAAGAGCCGATCGATGTGCGGCCCGAGGCGGAATACGTTTCCGTCGTATGCGCGGATGCCTTCGAAAACGCCATCGCCATAAAGGAGGCCGTGATCGAACACTGACACGCTGGCTGCGTCGCTGGAGACAAATTCGCCGTCGAGAAAAACCTGTAATGCCACGTCCAACGCCCCTCTCTCGCCCAGTCGGCGAGTTTCTCTCTCGCGTGTCTTCGTCGGTTGGCAAAGATCGATTGACGAAATATTCCGTCAAAACAAGACCGCCAACTCAAGTGCCTGAAGCACTCGAATTGTCACGCGAATTGGATGACTTGCTCGTCATTGTAGTACGCTCGGCCCGCGCTGTCAATTGCCGAGCGACCCTTG
>NZ_BCRQ01000018.1 GCF_001552675.1 Alicyclobacillus sendaiensis NBRC 100866 | reverse complement strand
CGCCGATTTGAATCTCAAAAATCTACATGATAATCTGACATATTTGCCTGGACGCTTGCAAGTGTCGCCTCTGGTCGCTTGCGCCCGTTCCAGACGCACGGGCGGCCCTTTGCACGAGTTTCAGCGGGCGGCGACGTCCGCCACCGCCCGCTTTGGAGACCGAGCTCACCGCTCGACGGCACGGCCCGCGTTCCCAGCACGCCCCACATACCACCGCTTCACGCCGTACAGCACGAGAAGCACCGCCACGCTCACCAGGCTCAGCACCAGTTGCGACAGATCGCCCGGTTGGAACGCCATGGCCACAATCACGGCGGTCATGGCCGCGATGCAGAGGTACGTCAGGAACGGGAACAGCCACATGCGCACCTTCAGATCCTCGCCCTCCCGCTCCATCCGGCGGCGCATGACGAGCTCCGAGCAGGCGATGAGGAGATAAATGAAGAGCCCCACCGCGCCGGAGGAGTTGAGCAGGAACAGGAAGACGTGCTGAGGCGACACGTAATCCATGATGATGGACAGGTACCCCACGATGGTGCAGAACAGGATAGCCCGCGCCGGCACGCCGCGCCGGTTGGTGCGGAGCAGCGCCTTGGGGGCGTTTCCCTGGTACGCCAGCGCAAACAGCATGCGCGAAGCCGTGTAGAGCCCGGAGTTCAAGCAAGATAGAACGGCCGTAATCACCACCACGTTCATCGCAGCCGCCACGCCCGGAATGTGAAGCATACTGAGCGCGCTGACGTACGGGCTCGCGAGCGCCTTGCTGTCGTTCCACGGGATCATGGTGACGATGAGGAAAATCGACAACACGTAAAACACCAGCACGCGCCAAATGACAGAGTTGGTCGCACGCGCCACCGCCTTGGCGGGCTCCTTTGACTCAGCCGCCGCAATGGTCACAATCTCCGAGCCAAAGAAGGAGAAAATCAGCGTCGTGACGTCCGCGAACAGCGCTCCCACGCCCTTCGGCGCAAACCCGCCGTGCGCGACGAGATTCGAGAAATTGAGGTGCGATCCCGGCCACAACCCGAGCACAAACAACCCGCCCAGGACGATGAAAACCACGATGGCGGCCACCTTGATCAAGGCAAACCAATACTCAAATTCGCCGTAGGACCGCACAGACAAGAGATTAGACAGTGTGAGAAGCAAAAGTAGAATCAGCGACAAGACCCACAGCGGCACGCCTGGGAACAGCCAGTTGTGAAGCGTCAGCGCGCCCGCCGTGGCCTCCACCGCGACGACAATGACCCAGAAGTACCAGTACAGCCAGCCCATCAGGAAGCCAGCCCATTCGCCGAGGGCCATGCGCCCGTACTCCGCGAACGAACCGACGGCTGGCCGCGCCGTCGCCATCTCGCCAAGCATCCGCATGATGAGGATGACGAGAAATCCGGCCAGCGCGTACGACACCACCGCCGCCGGCCCGGTGGTCTGAATCACCGCACCGCTCCCGACAAAGAGCCCCGCGCCAATCACGCCGCCGAGCGAAATCATCGTCATATGGCGCATGCGAAGCGCCTGGCGAAGCGAGGCGCGTTCACGCCCCGCCTTGATATTCGCCTGTGTACCCATCTCCCGCTCCCCCTCACGCCTTGACGAGCGATTTCAGGACAAAGCCGACGTTCGCCGGGCGCTCCGCGAGACGGCGCATGAAGTAGCCGTACCAATCTTCGCCGAAGGGCACATAGATGCGGACCTTGTACCCCTCGCGGGCGAGCGCCTCCTGCAGCTGCGGTCGAATCCCGTACAGCATCTGAAACTCCCAGCGCTCGTCAGGCACGTGGAGTTCGCGCACGCGCTCTTTCGCCCATCGGATGATGGCTTCGTCGTGCGTCGCAATCGCCGTTTTACCGCCAGACTGCAGCTGCAAATCGATGATGCGCTTGTAGTTCTCGTCCACGTCGCGTTTCTCAGGGTATGCGACGGATGGTGGCTCCTTGTACGCCCCCTTGACCAGGCGCAGATTCGGCTTGAGCGGCGCGAGCGCGCGAATGTCGTCGGCACTCTTGTACAAATACGCCTGGATGACCGTCCCGATGTGCTCCGTCCCAAATTCCGCGTGCAACTTTCGATAGATGGCGAGCGTCACCTCGTTGTGCGCGTAGTCTTCCATGTCAATGCGGACAAAGCGCCCCGTGTCGCGCGCCCGGGCCACAATCTTGCGCATGTTCTCCATGCAGAGATCCTCGTCGATGTCGAGCCCGAGTTGCGTCAGCTTCACCGAAAGATACACGTCGTACGGCAGGTCGGCGAACCGCTCGAGTGTGCGCACGCAGAAATCGGCCGCTTGGCGAGCCTCGTCGGCGCGATCGACGAATTCGCCGAGGTGATCCAACGTCGCGGCGAGCCCCCGCCGGTGCAGCTGTTCCACGGCGCGCACCGCGTCCTCCAGCGACTCGCCTGGGACGAATCGCCCGGCGCCGAGCCGGAAGCCAAAGCGTCGCGCCCACCGCTCCGCGCGGCGGTTGCGCGAGAGCCAGAGCAGTGTATTGCGCATCACTTGCTCCATGCGCATCCCCCTCCTCCATGTTGCGAACCCTCGCTGTCTGGGCACATGCACAAAGTGTCTAAAAATTTGACAATGAGTTCGTGATGTGTCTCCATTGTAGACACATGAACTATGAAAGCGCAATATGTTCCAATTGTCGCCGCTGGAGGGGTGCGAATGGCGGGCGAGATCGCGCAGATATCCGGGCTGCCAACCGACGTTGTCCTCCGTGCGCTGCTCGACGTCCTCGACGACGCCGTGACGGTGGTGGACGCGGCTGGGACGGTCGTCGCGTGGAACCGGGCGGCCGCAGCGCTGTACGGCATCCCTGCGGAGGACATCGTCGGGCGCCCCATCACCCACTTCTTCGCGCTGGAGTCCCTTGCCGTGCACAGCGTCCTCTCGACCGAGGCGCATATCGATCACGCGTACCACCGCCCGCGCCCGGACGTGCATGTCCTCATCTCCGCGGCACCCGTGCGGGATGAGCGCGGCGCGGTGGTTGGCGCCATCGCCGTGGAGCGAGACATGACGGTCCTCGTGCGCATGGGCGAGGAGAACGCGCGCTATCTCGCCAAGGCGCAAGGAGACGTGCTGCGGACGCAGACGGTCGATCGCGCCCTCCAGGCCCTGAGCGCGCCAACCGGGTCGAGGCACGCGCTCGTGGTTGGCGCACGCGGCACGGGCAAGCGCACCATCGCGGAAGCCTCCCACCGCCTGCTTGGGCTTGACGGGCCGTTTCTCGCCGTGCGCGCCGAGCCTGGCGCCGCAGCGCTCATGGACGCCGCCCTGTTTGGCGCGGACGGATCGCTCCTCCTATCGCCGGACGCTTGGCGAGCGGGTTGGCTCGAACGCGCCGCCTCCGGCACGCTGCTGCTTCAGGACGCACACCTTATGCCGAGCGCGGTGCAGGCAAAACTCGCCCGGGCCATCGAGGAACAACGGTTTCGGCCGCTCGGCGGACAGCGCGACCTGCCGCTGCGCTGCCGCGTGATTGCGACGGCACCGGAGGTGGACGCCGTCGACCCGGCGCTCGCCCGAGCCCTGCCGGTGGTCGAAATCCCAACGATGGCGGAGCGGCGCGACGAGAGCCTGCCTCTCTTTCACTTCTGGCTGGCGCGCTTTTCGAAGGAGCGCGGCATCATTCTGCCGCGCGTGTCGGAAGAAGCGTCCGGGCTCATCCAGACCTACCCATGGCCCGGCAACGTCGCGGAGATTGTGCAGGCCGCGCGGCGCGCGGCGGCGCTCGCGGAGCACGACGTGCAGCCCGAGCACCTGCCCGAGGCCGTTCAGGCCCTGCGCCTGAGGCCGGCGCGGCGGCGCGTGCCGCTCGCGCACCAATCGAGGGAGCTGGAGCGCGCCCGCATTCTGGAGGCGCTCGAGGAGTGCGAGGGGAACAAGTCTCGCGCCGCCCAGCTTCTTGGCATCTCCCGGGCGGCGCTGTACTACAAGCTTCGGCAATATGGCCTCGACGACGTCACGCGATCCCGTCGACCAGCTTCCCGGGATTGAGCAGATTGGCCGGATCGAGCAGGCGTTTCACGGCCTGCATCAGCGCGAGCGCCTCCCCGTGCTCCTGCTTCTGGTATTTCATCTTGCCGAGCCCCACGCCGTGCTCGCCCGTGCAGGTGCCGCCGACGGACAGCGCGTACTCCACCAGGTGGTGAGAGAGCTCGTAGGCGCGGCCGAGATCGTCCGCGTCATTCGGGTTGACCATGAGGCTCACGTGGAAGTTGCCGTCGCCGACGTGTCCGACAATGCCGCCGCGGATGCCGAGGCGCTCAATCCACGTCTCCGCCACGTCGACCGCCTCCGGCAGCTTCGACATGGGCACGCAGACGTCGGTCGAGAGATGGGACAGCCCGGGATACGTGCGCATCAGGGCGTACGCGGCGTTGTGGCGCGCGTGCCAGAGCTTCTGGCGATCCCGCTCGTCCATGACAACAGAGACGCGAGCCGCGCCGGCGTCGCGCAGGATCTCATCGACGGTCGTCATGTCGGCCTTAACCGCGGCCTGCGATCCCGACAGCTCGAGGAACAAGGTCGGCGCGGGCGTGTACGCGGTGTCAAACTGGCGGTTGATGATCTCGATGTACGGCTTCGTCACGAGCTCGCAGCGCGTGAGCTGGAGTCCGCTGCCGATGAGCATGCACACGGCGTCCACCGCCTCGCGCACGGTCGCGAACTCGGCGGAAGCGGCGAGCGTCGCCTCGGGCACGCCGTAGACGCGAAGCCAGAGCTTCGTGAACAAGCCTAGCGTTCCTTCCGATCCGACAAAGAGCTCGACGAGGTTGTAGCCCGAACTGGATTTGGCGGCGAGTGTGCCCACCTGGATGACCCGCCCGTCCGCGAGCACCACCTCGAGCTTGCGCACGTTCGCCTTCATGGGGCCGTATCGGACCGCCGTGGTGCCGCTCGCGTTGGTCGCCGCCATGCCGCCGAGCGACGCATTGGCGCCGGGATCGACCGGGAACATGAGGCCGTACGGGCGCAGCGCGTCGTTCAACTGCTGCCGGGTGACGCCGGGCTCCACGCACACGAGGAAGTCGTCGGGCCGAACCTCGAGAATGCGGTTCATGCGCGAGAAATCCACGGAGATGCCGCCGCGCACGGGGATGGCTTGGCCCTCGAGGCCCGATCCCGCCCCGTACGCCACAAGCGGCACGCCGTGCGCGTGCGAGAATCGAGCAAGTGCCACGACATCGTCCGTCGTCTCCGGATACGCGACGGCATCCGGCAGGTGTTCCGGATGATACGATTCGTCCTTCGCGTGAGACCGGCGCACGCTCTCGCCGAAGCTCAGCTTGTCGCCAAGCGCGTCTTTCAGCGTCTCCCAAGGGATGGTCATCATCTCGTGCCCCCATTCCGGTTGAACCGATGTGCGCGCAGCCTGTCCCAGGGGCTTACGCGGCGCGCAAAAGTCGTATAGGATGAAAAGGGATACATGTCGGCCTGTTCTGATTCTAAAGCGAGGTGACTCGGATGTCGACTGCGTACGTGCCCGTGCCCAATGCGGCGAGGCAGAAGGCTCCCCTGCGCGCACTCATCTCCATCGCGCTCGCCTGGGCCTTCGACGCCATGGACTTTTCGCTCCTCACGTTTGTCATCCTGGACATCATGAAGGACTATCACGTGGCGCTCACGCTCGCGGCCTCCGTCTCGTCGGCCACCACCTTCGCGCGGCTCGGCGGCGGGTTTCTCGGCGGCCTCTTGAGCGATGCGAAAGGGCGCAAGTTCAGCCTGGTCTTCTCCATCTTCTGGTTCAGCGTGTTCGAGTGCCTGACCGGCTTCTCGCTCGGCTTCACGCTTCTGATGGTCGTGCGAATCCTGTACGGCTTAGGCATGGGCTCCATGTACGCGAGCGGAACCCCCATGCTGATGGAGATGATCCCCTCCCGCTGGCGCGGCTTCGCTTCGGGCCTCTTGCAGTCCGGTTTTTCGTTTGGCTACATTTTCGCAGCCATCATCTATCGCCTGGGGTATAGCCACCTCGGCTGGCACGCGATCTTTTTCATCGCCTGCATTCCGGCCGTGATCGTCGGCGTCTTCATTGCCTTTGCGCTCCCGGAGTCGGACCGGTGGAAGGAGGTCCGCAGCGAGGAATCGAGGACGCTTCCGGTCGGCGAGCTGTTCAAACGGGGCCGCGTGTGGAGCACGGTGCACGCCGCCATTGTGGCCATCGTCGCGTTCAGCGTGACGTATCCCATCAACACGTTCTACGCCACGCTGCTCAAACAGACGGGGCATTTTTCACCGGCGACGGTGGCGAATACCATCATCATCCTGAACGTCGCCGGGATCGTCGGCAATGTGGTGGGCGGGTTCGTTTCGGATTGGATAGGCCGCAAGTGGACCCTCATCCTTTCTGCGATCGGAACGGCGCTCACCTCCGTCGTCTTCTTGCATATTCAAAGCGCAGGGTACCGCAACATCTTCACGTTTCTCATCGGCTTATTCTCGATAGGCGGCGTCTGGTCGGTCATCCCGACGTATCTGGCCGAGCACTTCCCGACCGCCGTTCGGTCCACGGGACAGGGGACGACGTATCACATCGGGGCCGCGCTCGGCGGCGCGGTGGTGCCGCTCATCGTGTCGTCCATCGCGCCGTCCGTCGGCGGTCTGGCGCACTCGATGACGTACTCGGTGGCCGCCGCGTCCATTTTGACCATTGTGGTGGCGCTGTTGTGGAGAGAGTCGAAGGGAGAGGCGCTGGAGTAAAAGGAGGGCCGCACGTCGCGGCCCCCCTCACCCACGCTTTCGCCGAATCACCTGCTCCACGAAGTGCCAGACGTCCTGGTACACCTCGGCGCGGTTCGTCTCATTGAGCACTTCGTGCCGCGCGCCTGGATACAGCTTGACCGTCACGTCGCGCACCCCCGCGGCCGTAAGCGCCTTCGCAAGCCGCTCGACGCCCTTGCCCATCTTTCCCACCGGATCGCGCGATCCCGCGATGATGAGCACCGGCAGCTCGCTCGGAATGCGGCGGAGGTTCTCGGCGCGCTGCAACGACCGCACGCCGCTGAAATAATCGATGAAAAAGCCGCAGGTGTGCATCTGCCCGCAGCGCGGGTCCGCGATGTACGCGTCCACCACCGCCTCATCCCGCGACAGCCAATCGAGCGGCGTGCGATTGGGCTGAAACGGCTTGTTGAAGTTGCCAAACGTCATCCTGTACAGCTGTTCGCTTGGCGATCGCGCCCCAAGCCGCGCCGCTTCGCGTCGCGCCAGATACAGCCCCGCCGCCAGCTCCAGGCGGCTGACAAAGCCCCCGCCCGACAGCACGGCGCCCCGGAGCCTCGCGCCGTGCTGCTCCATGTAGGCGAGCGACAGCCAGGATCCCATGCTGTGGCCCAGCAGGACGATGGGCACGCCCGGGTGTTCAGCCTCGATGCGCGACGTGACCCGCGCCATGTCGTCAATCACGCGCTGAAACCCGTCGTGATCGCCAAAGTGGCCGAGCAGCCCCATGTCTTCGCCCGTCCGCCCGTGGCCGCGGTGATCGTGCCCGTACACGGCGCACCCGCGCGAGGCGAGAAACTGCGCGAAGTCGCTATATCGCTCGATGTGCTCGGCCATGCCGTGGGCGATTTGCACGCACGCGCGCGGCTCCCCACGTAGCACGGGCGCCCAGGTGCGCCCGTGGATCCTTACCCCGTCCGGCGCATCGAGCGTCCATGTCTCCGCCATGCCTTTCACCCCTTCGTCGCCGTCTGGTTTCGACGCTGAAATCGCATCTCCTGCCACCCCTTCCACACGGCGGCGGCGCCAGCCAGAAGCTGACGCCGCGTCCTTGCGCAGGGCGTCACGGGTTCGGCACCATGCCGCTCCATGCATGGGCCTGCAGCACCACGAGCACGCCGAGGATCACCGTCAGCACGATGCTGTGCCAGAACGTGCGGCGGATGACGAGTCCCTCCTTGCCGCGAAGTTCGCCCGTGGATACGCCCGTCGTCACGTTTTGCGGCGAGATCATCTTGCTCATCACCGCGCCCGAGGAGTTCGTCGCCGCCATCAGGATGGGATTCAGGTGCAGGCGGTTCGCCGCCACCACCTGCAAGTTGCCAAAGAGCGCGTTGGACGAGGTGTCCGATCCCGACAAGAAGCACGCAATCCACCCGAGGAACCCGGAGAAGAACGGAAACCAGCTTCCGAGGGCCGCCACGGCCACGCCGAGCGTGTACGCCATGCCCGAGTAGTTGTACAGATAGGCGAGCCCGAGGATGAACATGACTGTGAGGATGGGGAACGTCAGCTGCTTCCACGTGTCGGCCGCGGCGAGCCAAAACGTCTTCCAGCCCGCGCGCAGGAAGAAGGCCGTGAGAATGACGGCCACCAGGATGGCCGTGCCCGTGGCGAGCGGCTGGAACGTCCATACCGCCTCGTACGGCTTGTTGTAGAGCGTGAGGAACACCTGCTTGTCGAGCCCCGGCCAGTGCACCTTCTTCGCGCCGATGTCGGCGATTTTCAGGAAGGTCCAGACAATCACGACGCCTGTCACCGTCAGCCACGGCACCCAGCCCCGCCATAGTCCTCCGGCCGGCGCTTCGGACGCCGCCGCCATCTCGCGATACACTCCCGTGTGCACGTACGAGCGGAATTGATCCGTGTCCTTGGGGCGCCACACCCTGGTGAAGAGCACGATGCAGACGAGCGAGACGAGCGCGGCCAAGACGTCCGGCAGCGCCGGGCCGATGAAGTTCGCCACGGCGAATTGCGTCAGGGCGTACGACAGTCCGCCCACAAGCGCCACCGGCCAGGCACCGCGGAGCGCCTTCCACCCGCCCATCACGGCGATCACGTAGAATGGCAGGATGAACGCGAAGATGGGCAGCTGGCGCCCAACCATCGAAGATAAAGCGCTTACATTGAGGTTCGTGACGGACCCGAGCGTCACGATGGGAACCCCCAGCGCGCCGAACGCGACCGGCGCCGTGTCGAAGATGAGCGCATACGTGACCGCGTCGAGCACAGGGAAGCCGAGCCCGACGAGCAGCGCGGAGGCAATGGCCACCGGCGTGCCAAACCCGGAGATCCCCTCCATCAGGGCGCCGAAGCTGAACGCGATGATCAGCATCTGGATGCGGCGGTCCTCCGTCGCATACCGGTACATCCAGTCGCGGAACTGCGCGAAGGCGCCCGTCCGCTGACTCAGGTTGTACAGCCACATGGCGTTCCACACAATCCACATGATGGGCCACAGGGCGAACACCATGCCCATGGCGACCGAGTCAAACGCCAGATGAGCGGGCATGCGCCAGCCCGCCACGGCTTCTATCAAGCCCGCGACGAGGCCCGACAGCGCCGCAATCCAAGCCGGGGCCCGTACGACGCCGAGCAGCACAAGCACGATGAAAATGGGAATGATACCGACCAAAAACGAGAGGCCCGTCGAATTCCCGATGGGCGTCAACAGTTGATGAAACACGCGCTTCCCTCCATCCAACGCCTTCAAGATGGGCTTCGCTTGAGTCCGTTCGTCCGGCTGGCTATTTCGCGCTGCCGTCCCTCCCTTGTTCCAGGGGCCAAAGCCCCCGCTTTTGAGGTCATTGTAGTTCGGGTCTTGCGCGCCTGAGAACAGGGGATGCGCGCCGTTTCAAAAGATTCTGCATCCCGGAATTCATCCACCAACAGCTGGATGAAGGCGGGCCACGCTCCGAGGTCCTTCGCATGAACACGCCCATCCGCGGAGCGCATCCTGTTCCGTAATTCAGAACAGTGTTTCTTCTTGCACAACGACATGTTATCATGAAAGCGTACCCAGGGATGCGAAGTTGCGAGGGAGGAGAGATTCGGATGGCGGCATCGTACGCTTGCCCACAGGGCGTGGAGATCACGGGCGAGTACCGGCCCGAATTCGCAGAAATTCTCACGACGGACGCACTGCAATTCATCGCGGAGCTCGAGCGGCGCTTCGCGCCGCGGCGAGACGAGCTGCTTCGCCTACGAAAGGAGCGGGACGAGCGGCTGCTCGCGGGCGAATGGCCCGACTTCTTGCCCGAGACGAAGGAGATCCGCGAGAGCGACTGGACGGTCGCCCCCATCCCCGCGGACCTGCAGGACCGGCGCGTCGAGATTACCGGGCCGAGCTCGGACCGGAAGATGGTCATCAACGCCTTGAACTCCGGGGCCAAGTGTTTCATGGCGGACTTCGAGGACGCGTGCGCGCCGTCGTGGGAGAACGTCGTGCAGGGCCAGATCAACATGCGCGATGCGGTTCGCCGCACCATCGAGTACACGAGCCCCGAAGGCAAGCACTACAAGCTGAACGACGAGATCGCCGTGCTCATCGTTCGCCCGCGCGGCTGGCACCTGCCCGAGAAACACATCCGCGTGGACGGGCGCATGGCCACGGGCGCGCTGGTCGACTTTGGGCTTTACTTCTATCACAACGCCAAGGAGCTCTTGGCGCGCGGGACCGGGCCCTACTTCTACTTGCCGAAGATAGAGAGCCACCTCGAGGCGCGCCTTTGGAATGACGTGTTCAACTACGCGCAGGACGCGCTCGGCATCCCCCGCGGCACCATCAAGGCCACGGTGCTCATCGAGACCATCCTCGCCACGTTCGAGATGGACGAGATCCTCTACGAACTGCGCGATCACGCCGCCGGGCTCAACTGCGGCCGCTGGGACTACATCTTCAGCTACATCAAGAAGTTCCGCAATCACCCTGAGGTCATCCTGCCGGATCGCGCGCAGGTGACAATGACGGTGCCGTTCATGCGCGCCTACACCCTGCTCACCATCCGCACCTGCCACCGGCGCAAGGCGTTTGCGATGGGCGGCATGGCCGCGCAGATCCCCATCAAGAACGACCCGAAGGCGAACGAGGAGGCGCTCGCCAAGGTGCGCGCGGACAAGGAGCGCGAGGCGCAGGACGGCCACGACGGCACGTGGGTGGCGCACCCCGGCCTCGTCCCCGTGGCGATGGAGGTGTTCAACCGCCTCATGCCCACGCCCAACCAGCTGCATCGCCTGCGCGAGGACGTCCAGGTCACCGCGGCCGATCTCGTCGCGGTCCCCGAGGGCACCATCACGGAAGGTGGCCTGCGCACCAACGTGGCCGTGGCGCTCCGCTATATCGAGGCGTGGCTGCGCGGCTCTGGCGCGGTGCCCATCTTCAACCTGATGGAAGACGCGGCGACGGCGGAGATCTCCCGCGCGCAGATCTGGCAGTGGATCCACCACCCGAAGGGCGTCCTCGACGACGGACGCAAGGTGACGGTGGAACTGTTCCGACAGATCCTGGACGAAGAGCTGCGCAAGTTGAAGGAGGAGATCGGCGAGGAGGCGTACGCACAGAGCAAGTTCGCGCTCGCAGCGCAACTCCTCGACGACATCTCCACGAGGGACGACTTCGTCGACTTCCTGACGCTGCCGGGGTACGAGCACCTGGCGTGAAGCCCATCTCGCCTTCCGGCGCAGGGCGCCGGGACCATCCCCACATGAAAACCCCGCCAAACTGGCGGGGTTCTTTTTGGCGCCGGAGGAGGAACGCGGCTCAGGGCGCGACGCGCTCCCGCCGATAGCCGAGGCGCTCTGAGATGCGCTCCCCCGCCCGCTTCACGAGCGGCACGAGTTCCACCATCCGCTCGCGCGTCATGCGCAGCGCGGGCCCGGACACGCTCACCGCAGCCATCACGCACCCGTCGTGCGCAAAGATGGGCGCCGCGACGCAGCACACGCCTTCCTGGTGCTCCTCGATGTCAAACGCGAAGCCGGTCGATCTCGTCTCCTCGAGCGACGCCCAAAACGCGTCCGCGTCCGTGATGGTGTGCGGCGTGAGGCGCGGCAGGCCGTAGCGCCTCACGATGTCCTGCACCTCGCGCTTTGGCAGAAACGCGAGGATGGCCTTGCCAAGCCCTGTGGCATGCACCGGCACGCGCGTCCCGACGCGGGAGTGCATGCGGATGGTGTTGGGGCTTTCCACCTTCTCGATGTAGACCACGGATCCCCTGTCCAAAAGGGCGAGGTGCACCACTTCCCCAGAGGCGAGCGCGAGCTCCTGCAGCGCGGGCATCGCCTCGCGGCGCAGATCGATGGAGGAGAGGAGCTTCATGCCGAGATCGAGCACCGTGTAGCCGAGCTTGTACCGCCCGCTCACGGGGTCTTGCTCGATGTAGCCTCGCCTCATCATGGTGCCGAGCAGGCGGTGGACCGTGCTCTTGTACATGCCGACCGATTGGGCCAGCTCCGTGATGGCAATGCCGTCCGGGTGTTCGCTGACCACCTCGAGCAACAAAAGCGCCTTGTCGACCGACTTGACCGTGTAGTCCTCCAAGCGGTTCACCTCATCCTTGCGCGCTCGTCGAGGCCTCGTGCGCAGCTTCGGGGGCCAAGGCGCCCCGCGCCTTGACGGCCGCCTGATCCGGGAACGAATTCAGGATCTCCCAATTCTCTTCGATGATCTCGCGCGCTCGCTTCACCTCGACGCATCGGCCGGGCAGCGGAATGAGCTTGCCGGCGTTCACGATGCCCTTCGGATCGAAGCAGGCCTTCACGGCTCGCTGCGCGTCCAACTCGTCCTTGGAAAACATATAGGCCATCTCGCCAATCTTCTCAATGCCCACGCCGTGCTCCCCCGTGATGCTTCCGCCTGCGTCGACGCACGCGCGCAGCACCTCCGATCCGGCCCGGACCGCGCGCTCGGCCTCCCCAGGTACGCGGCTGTCGTACAGGATGAGCGGATGCAGGTTGCCGTCGCCTGCGTGAAACACGTTCGCAATCTTGAGTCCATACCGGCGGCTCACGTCGTCGATCTTCTGCAGCACCTCCGTGAGCCTCGTGCGCGGAATGACGCCGTCCTGCACGATGTAGTCGGGCGAAATGCGTCCCATGGCGCCAAAGGCCATCTTCCGGCTCGACCACCACAGCGCGCGCTCGGCGTCCGACTGCGCCACGCGCACCTCGCGCACGCGGTGGCTGCGGCAGATGTCCACGACGCGGGCCATGACCTCGTCCACGCCTGCGGCCAGACCGTCCACCTCGATGAGCAACACCGCTTCGATGTCCGTCGGATAGCCGACGTGGTAGTTGCTCTTGTCGACCGCCTGCATCGCGAGCTGATCCATCATCTCGATGGCCGCCGGAATGATGCCCGCCCCGATGATGTCCGTGACCGTGTCCGACGCGTCGGCGACGCGATCGAAGTAGGCGAGCGCGGTGCGCAGTGCCTCGGGCTTCTTGAGAATGCGAACCGTGATCTCCGTCGCGATGCCGAGCGTCCCTTCGGAGCCCACCAAAAGCCCGAGCAAATCGTACCCCGGCGCGTCGCCAAACGGCGCTCCGACGTCGATCACGTCCCCCTCCGGCAACACCACCTTCGCCGCGACCACGTGGTTCGTGGTCACGCCGTACTTGAGGCAGTGGCTGCCGCCCGCGTTTTCCGCGAAGTTGCCGCCGATGGTGCAGACCGACTGGCTCGAGGGATCCGGCGCGTAATAGCAGTCGGCGTGCGACACGCGGCGCGTGAGCGAGAGGTTCACGAGCCCCGGCTGCACCACGGCCCGCAGGTTGTCGAAGTCGACGGCGAGCAACTTGTTCATGCGGGCGAGGCTGATGACCACCTCCCCGCCCGATGGTGTCGCGCCGCCCGACAGGCCTGTGCCGGCGCCGCGCGGCAGGTACGGAATGTCGTTCTCGTAGAGATACCGGCAGATCCGCGAGACCTCCTCCGTCGACTCGGGAAAGACCACCGCGCGCGGCAATCCCTCCTCCGCCGTGTAGCCGTCGCAGGCGTACGCCTTCACCTGGTGCGGGTGCCAGAGGCAGCGCCGCTCGCCGACGATCTCGACCAGCCGATCGATGTGGACGTCTCTCATCGCGCTCCCTCCCTCTGGTAGGCGAGATCGAGCACCTCGACCGTGTGCATGACGCGCAAGGGCCGGTTCCTGCGCTTGACGCCGAGCCGGATTTGCATCATGCAGCCGGGATTGCCCATGACGATGGCCTCCACGCCCTCCGGCACATCGTCCATCTTCCGCTCGAGAAGCTCATTCGCCATGGCCGGATGCGTCAGGTTGTAGATGCCGGCGCTTCCGCAACACCGGTCGGAATCCGGCATCTCGCGAAGCGTCAAGCCCGGCACCGCCTTGAGGAGCGTTCTCGGCTCGTGCCGGATCTTCTGGGCGTGGCACAAATGGCACGCGTCGTGGTAGGTCACGGCCATCGGCAGCTCGGCTTTGGGCGGATCGAAGCCCACCTCGACGAGGAGCTGCGAGATGTCCCGCACGCGGGACGAAAACTGCACGGCGCGGTCCCGCCAGGCCGGATCGTCCCGAAACAGCTCGGGGTATTCCTTCAGCGCGGCGCCGCACCCGGCCGCATTGATGGCGATGTAGTCCGCGCCCGACCGCTCGAACACCTCGATATTTCGCTTCGCCATCTCGCGGGCCATGTCGCGATCGCCCGCGTGAACCTGGAGCGCGCCGCAGCAGACCTGATCCTTCGGCACCCGCACCTCGATGCCGTTTCGCACGAGGACGCGCGCCGTGGCCTCGTTGACGTCGGAGAAGAAGACGTCCATCACGCAGCCGGTGAAAAGTGCCGCGGACGCCTTGCGCGCTCCGCGCGGGGCGAGGGTCTCTGGCAGCACGTCGATGGCAGGCCCCCGCCCGATGTTCGGAATGACGTCCTCCATCTCGCGCATCTGCTTTGGCAGCACGTTCAAGAGACCTGTGGCGTGCGCCACGCGACGGAGGCCAGAGCGCTGATAGAAACGCATGAGGCGGCGGATGGCGCGGAGGCGCGCAGGGCGCGGAAAGACGCCGCGGAGGAAGAAGCGCATGACGGGATCGCGCTTCCCCTGTGCATCGCGCGCGTAAAACACCTGACCGCGGGCCTCTTCGACGAGCGCGCCCACCTGCACGCCGGACGGGCACACGGTCTCGCAGGCCCGACAGTCGAGGCAGGTGAAGACGGGATCGATCACGCTCTCGTCAAGCGGCAGCTCGCCTTCGGCGCACGCCTTGATCAGATACACGCGCCCGCGGGGTGAGTGATTCTCGTCTCCCCATGCCTGGTACGTCGGGCAGACCTCCAAACAGAACCCGCAGTGCACGCAGACCGAGTACTTCTCCTCTTCGGGCGCGTCCGGAAAGCGAAAGTCGGACGACGCGGGCGCAACGGCCGTCTGCTCGTTGGCCATCTCAAATCCCTCCCACAAAGCGGCCTGGTGACAAGAGGTTGGCCGGATCGAACGTGTGTTTGAGCCGCTGCATCAGTGCGAGCGATGCGGGCGCGAACCTCGGCTGGTGCCTCGCGCGGATCTCGGCGGGCGCGCGCTCCACCACCATGTCGAGGCCAGCGCCTTGCGCCACGTCGGCGAGCGCGCGAAGTGGCGCGGGGTCGTCTGGAGCGACGCGGGCGGGATCGAACGCGATGCGCGCGACGCCGGTGAGACCTCCGGCGGTCGCGACGACGCCCTCCGCGCGCTCGGCGAGCGAGACCGCCGCTTCGACCGCGCGCGGCATGGCGGCGAGCAGGGACGTGGGCGGACCCTGTAAGCGGATACAAACCCGACCGCGCGCAAGCCTATCCGCGAGCGCCGCCCACCACGCGTCCGCGCGCTCACCCTCGATCACGTCCAGGGCCAGGCCGAGATCGCGCGCCATCGACCGAACGGCGCCCGTCTGCGCTTTGGCGGACGGCTTCGGCTCGTCGCAGTCGACGGCGAGGGCGAAGTTGGTGTCCGAGTCGGCGCCCCACACCATCTCGAGGCGGCTCGGCACGAGCGTGGACTGCGCGATCCGCGAGCGCAGTTGGATGAGCGACGCGGCGGGGCCCCGCACGAGGACGGTCTCGCGGTGCATGGGCAAGGGGCGGAGTTTCAAGGTAATCTCCGTGATCACGCCGAGCGTGCCGCAGGCGCCGATGAAGAGCTTGGTCATGTCGTAGCCGGCGACATTCTTCACGACCTTCGCGCCGGTGCGAATGACGCGCCCGTCCGCGAGGGCGACGCGAAGGGCAATGGCGAGATCGCGCAAGCTGCCGTACAGGGCGCGGCGCGGGCCGCTGAAACCTGCCGAGAGCAGGCCGCCCAGAGTGGCGTCGGCGGGCGCGGGCGGATCGTACGGCAGCATGAGCCCGTGTTCGGCGAGAACGCTGGCGAGCTCGCCGAGGGTGATGCCGGGCTCTGCGGACGCGACGAGATCGCCCGGCGAGAAGCTGGTGACGCGGCGCATGGGCCGAAGCGAGAGGGCGATGTCCGGCACCTCTGCGGGCGGGCCGTAGGCGAGGAGGCGCCCGGAGCCGTAGGGCAACACGGTCAGGCCGCGCTCCCGGGCGTACGCGAGCACGGCCACGACGTCGGCCTCGCGCTCGGCCTGCACGGTGCAGGTGTCCTTCGATGACTCGACCGGATGGACGGTGCACATGGGCACGGCGCGAGCGGGAAGCCCCGTCGCCTGATGAAGCGCATCCGCCGTCTCGGCCGGCGACGGCTTGGATTGGAGCGGCAATGCAATCGCCTCCGTGTGTCGCAGGCAGAGCAAAGCCCGTTCTGCGATGCGGAATACTGTTCTGAATTCTTATATGTATTCTACGACAACGAAATGACCAAAAACAATCGGAAGGTTGCGCCAAACTGCGAGCCACTTCCTGTTGGTGTGGGTAAAAGGAGATGATATTCTAAGGGCAAACAGGGTTCGCAAGGGTGGAAGCACGCTGCATGCCGTCGTCTCAATTGCACAAACCCAGGCTGGCGCCTGGGCACACGCCGTCGGATGTCCATGGCAGCCAACATGTTCGTACACGAGGCTCGCGGTGCGACAAGCGAGCTCGCGGCACTCGGAACAGGGACTCGGCCGAGCAGCCGTGGGGAAAAGCCCGAGTCCAGTGAGGAGCAAACGTCGCATGCTGCATAGTTTTTTGTTCCTGTATCCGTTCGTCATGAGCGTTGTCTGGATGGTCGGCGGCTGTGTGTACGCCTGGCGGCGCGAACGCCATGCGTGCCACGAACCCCCGGACCTTCCCGAGACGCCGCTGGTCTCCATCCTCGTCCCCTGCCACAACGAAGGGGATGTACTCGAGGACACCATCGGGCGGATGCTTCATTTGGATTACCCTGCGTATGAAATTGTCGCGCTGAACGACGGCAGCACGGACAACACGCGCGCCGTGCTCGAGCGCATGGCGGAGCAGGACGCGCGGGTGCGCGTGGTCAACCTCCCGGTTCAGCGCGGAAAGGCGCACGCCTTGAACGCCGGGCTCGTCGTGTCGCGCGGCGAGATCCTCGTGACCGTGGACGCGGACGCCGTGTTGGCGAAGGACGCGCTGCGCTACCTCGTGTGGCACTTCGTCTCGCCCGGCAGCGAGCGCGTTGGCGCCGTGACCGGAAACCCGCGCATTCGAAACCGCGGCACGCTGCTTGGCAAAATTCAGGTGCTCGAGTACGCGAGCATCATCGGCCTCATCAAGCGCGCACAGCGCGTGCTCGGCAAGTTGATGACGGTCTCCGGCGTCATTGCCGCCTTTCGCAAGCGCGCCCTGGTGGACTGTGGCATGTGGGACGAAGATTTGGTGACGGATGACATTGCGGTGTCGTGGAAGCTTGAGCGGCGGGCTTGGGACATCCGGTATGAGCCGCGGGCGCTCTGCTTCATGTGGGCGCCGGAGCGCCTGGCGAGCCTGATCCGGCAGCGCGTTCGCTGGGCGCAGGGCGGCGTGGAGGTCCTCATCCGCAATGCCTCGGTCCTGTGGACGTGGAAGAATCGGCGTATGATTCCCCTCTACATCGAAGAGGTTCTGAGCGTCATCTGGTCGTACCTGTGGGTTCTGAACCTGGTGTGGATCGTCTTGCTTGGCGTGGTGCATGGCGTTCCCTGGACCGTCGTGGCGGAGGCGGGAACCTGGCTCGGCCTGACGTCGCTCGTGCAGACCTCGGTCGCCCTCTGGATTGAGCAGCGATACGAGCGCGACCCGCTCTGGCGCTACTATTTCTACGCCATCTGGTATCCGGCCGCGTATTGGATGGTTGGCGCGTTCGTCGTGGTCTGGGCCGTGCCGAAGGCGTGCTGGGCCATGTGGGCGGCACGCCGCGGGCGGTATGCCACGTGGCAGAGCCCGGATCGGGGGGTGTCGGCATGAACCGCGAGAAGTCCCCTCTCGATTGGGAGGAACTCATCGTCCGGCGCGGGTCGCGATCAGCGCGGCCCAAGCGGTGGTTCGAAGCCGCCGTGACGCTGACGGGGTGGCTTTGGGTGAGCGCGGTGGCGTTGCAGCTCCTCCTGTCCACCATCCTGTGGGTGCTCGGCTGGCACAAGTTTCACGTGTACGTGCTGAACCTGCTGCCCAGCGCCACGCCGCTTGAAGTCGTCCGCCTTGGGGCGATGATGACCGCCATGGCGACCGCCTTGTTCGTAGGCTGGGCATCGTACAACCGGCTGCGATTCGGCCGCCTACGCAGGCGCAGGCCACCCGCGCCCGTGTCCGACGCGGAACTCGCCGAGATCGCCGGCGTGCCGGTCGACGAAATTGAACACTGGCAGCGAGAAAAGGTCATCGATTGGCCGTTGGACCGATAACGACAAGGGCGCAGGGGAATCCCTGCGCCCTTTGAATGGAATGGCCGCTTCGCACCTGTGTCGGTTGGCCTGCGATGGTGGACTCGTGTGGCGTCAAGCCTGTGTAGCGAGGACCTGCTCCAAGAGGACGTCCTCCGGCACGGCGCCTTCCAAGGCGTACGCCTCCGAGTCGTTGATGACCGTCTTGGGCACGCCGTAGACGTTGAACCGCGTAGCCCAATCGGGAAATTCGGTCGCTTCAATCATGCTGGCTGTCACAAGCGGCGACTCAAGCGCGAACCTGTGCGCGAGTCTGACTGCCGCCGGGCAGTACGGGCACGTCGGCGTGACGAAGACCTTGAGGTCCACCGGCGCTTTCAGCTCCGCGAGGCGCGCCTTCGTGCCCGCGGAAAGTCCAGAATCGCCCGTTCCGACCATTAGAATCGCATCCAGAAACGTGGCAAATTCGTACCCCGAGGGAGCGCCAAAGAAACGTATGCCGTAGTCAGTGCCCTCCTGGTCCGTGACGACAATCGCCGGAGCCCTATCCACCTGGTACCGCTTGGCCTCGTCCTCATCGATATACAGGTTGTGCACGACCACCTCCAGTCGTTCCGACTGTTCCGCCACGTCGCGCAGCAAACTCCGAACCTCCGGACAAGACAAACAGCCCAGGGAAGCTTCGAAAAAGTGCAGAACCACATGGCGATTTAAGGCTTGCAGCCGATCCCGCACTGCCTCACGCTGCTTAACCGATAGCATCGACACGACCTCCTCCAAAAACGTCTCTGAACATCTATATACCCATACGGGTATCAGGTGTCAAGAGCAAGTTGCCGCTCGCATCGCATTTTGCACCCGCAGGGGGCTCCGGCGCGAATGGATGTGGAGATGCACTTATATTAAACTAACTATTGACGTTAGGGCTATCTAACTGTTAATCTAATCTTGCCGAGGTTGAACGTTGGTCCCAGAGGTTGTTCAACCCACCCCCGACCTCGGCCGAACCCCATCTCTCACATGGAGGTCGAGCGAGGTGCAGCCGCAGCCAGGCACCCTGCGGGAGCCGATGAGCTCGACAGCCCGCCTGATGGCTCATTGGGCCACGGCCACTCCTCTTGCTACCTTCCTACCTTCCTACCTTCGCATGGCCGGTCCGCCTGGGCCGGTTGACTTTTTGGAGGGGATCATAGGCTTCACAGCCGCGTGGCTGCAGAAGAACATGCTCTTGCGAAAGCCGGGGCGCATTCGGTATACTAATCACCGTCGCATGCGGGTGTAGTTCAACGGTAGAACTCCAGCCTTCCAAGCTGGCGGCGGGGGTTCGACTCCCCTCACCCGCTCCACCTCATCGCCACCGTGTCAGACCTCATCTGGCCGGTGGCTATTTCGTTGAACGAGGTTCGATGTTCCTCCTTGAGACTGATTCAACTCGGTCGCTCCTCGTCACGCTTGCTTTGTCCGCTGCTACCTCGGCTGCCGATTGGCTGATCAACCTCCTGGAAACCAGACACGCTGTACCACTCATTGCGGACGCCGCCGCAGCGCTCGTCGTCCTCTTCTTCACCCTGGCGACCACGAACTGGTTCGCCGCAAAGACGTGTTTTCCGTTTCGCGGCACCCCACGCTGGCATACGAGTCTGCGGCGTTCACTGGGGCCCATCGTCGCTGGGGGCATGTTCGTGTGGATGAGCGCCGCCGAGATCGCCTATCCCCCCTGTCCTCCCAACATCGAGCTGCGCTTTCAAGTGTGAAGATTTTGATTTTTATTGCCGCCTTCATGTTGGATTTCGGTGCCCTCACAGTCACCGGCGTTGCGCTGGTCTTGGTGTGGCCAGCGGACTTGGCAAGAATAGTCGCCACAGTTTCGCTCCCGCTGTGCAATGGTTGCCATCCCGCCCTTGGCCCTTGGTCCTCACGTCTGCCGCTCTGACGGCGTTGGAGAAGGTGGCTTCACTCGCCGTCAGCGCGATTGAAAACAGGGCGGTAACCCAGTTTGTGCGTGACATAATTCTCCTCGCGTACGGGCCTCTCTGGATATGGTGTTTCGCCAAGGTGGTCGGTGAAGCTCGGCCGCCGTCTCCGGAGCGGCTATCAAAGGCTGCGTCCCGGAGCGAGGGGCGCAGCCTTTTGTTCAAGGTGAAAAAGGCAGGCCGCATCCCGAGTGAGCAGCCCGCCAGTCCATCCCCGAAGCCTGAGCATTCCATGCCGCGAGAGGTAAATGACTGATTACGGCGTTCCGACGCCACCAGCTCAGACGCCGTTGTTGTACGCCGGAACCAGCAGGAAGAACAGCACGAAGATGATCAGAAACACCACGGCCCACTGCGTGTAGGCGCCAAAGCATCCGCCGTACATGATGGCCGCTCCCTCCCCGAGGATCACCACCATGCTACGGAGAAACAGGCCGCCGAAAGGACGCGGTCTTTGTCCCGGCCAGCGCGAAACGGTCGACACATCCTCAGGCGGTGCGCGGCGTGCCGAGGTTCGCCCGCCACACGGCGCCCCAAAGCACGGCGACGAGCACTTCCACGATGGCCCCAAGGAGACATCCTGCCCACGTCATGCACGAGATGAACGTGAACAAGACGCCCAGGCCAATCGCCATGCCAATTCCCCAACGGTAGAAACTGGCCCTCCGCATATACCCGTCGGGACGCCCCGTCACGCCCCAGTGCGACGTCACGCGATCCGGCACGCGCATGCGGTAATGACGCCACATGGCCACATGCACGACGACCATGGCCGCACACACGACAAGAGTGACGACGCCCGCAAGGGGATGGACCGGGAAGACACTCACTGGCGGCACCGGGGGAATCGCACCCATGGCGACGTGACGCGCGAGCGCGCCGAGGCCGGGTGTCGCGAGCACGACGAGCGTGTGGCCGTCCGATACGGCGAGCCGAGGCACACCCGCGAGTTCATACACGTGTGCAAACTCCCCATTGTTGAGACGAAACAGGCCGCTCGCGTACGCGCCTGCGCTCGTCCCGAGCACCCGATCCGCCAGCGCGTACAGCCCGTTTTGCGTCACCCAGGCTGCGTGGGCGCGGGCGAGATCGATCTCGGCCATACCAGCGTCCGTGCGCACCTGCAGCACGCTGCCCACGATCCGCCACCCGCTCTGAAGTCCTGTGACGAAGATGTAGAGCGCCATGAGAAGCGGTAGACAGGATAGGGTCCAAAAGGCGGTCAACAGTCCTTTGGCTCCGTGCGCTTCCAACGCGCGGCGCCTGAGAAGCCCCACCGCGATCAGCAAAATCGCGATGCCGACGCAAATCCAAATGCTCGGATCCTGCAGCACCATGCCCACCGTGGGCCGGTAGCCAACCCCAACTGGCCCGTCCTCACCCCCTCGCCCATGCGCCCTGGCCAACGCCTGCCCGGAGCGCCTTGCGCTCGTCCCCTGCCGCCCAAAAGCCACAGCCCCGAAACGTCCCGTCGTCGGGCGTTTCGGGGCGTTCTGCACCCGTGGTGGGCCCACCAGGACTTGAACCTGGGACCAACCGGTTATGAGCCGGCCGCTCTGACCGACTGAGCTATGGGCCCTCGCACTTCTGTTCACAGTATATCACATCGCGACCATGTTGTCACTGCGAAGAAGCGCACCGCGGGGCAAAGGCGGAAGCGTCGCGATCGCACCACACAGATCAGGCAAACGCGAGGGACCCCAACTCCAGTCCATCAAACAACACGACGCGAGCCGGCGCCGCATCGATGCCCGTCAGCTTGAGCGGCAGGGCCACCATGACATACTCGCCGGCCGGCACGTCCTTCAGGCGCAACCCCTCGAGCACCACGATGCCCTGGGACAGCAGGGTGACGTGCGTCGCGTGATCCGGCTGGGATCGCTCGACGCCGAGGCCGTCCGTTCCCACGCCGCGCACGCCGATCTCGGCGAGGTACCTGGCGCCGTCTTCCTTCAGATAGATGAACTCGAAGTTGAACGTCTCCTCGAACGAGTTCCGCGTCTTGAAGAGGAGAAACTCGCCCGCCTTGGGGGCGTGCGGCTCGAGGTCGGCGCGCGTGATCCCGTCCTGCACGCCGGTGAGATCGATCACGCGGCACGGGCCGATGAGCTTGTCCAGGCCGACGGCCTCAATGGTCTTGCCGCCCGGCACCATGTGCAGCTCGGCGTCGATGTGCGTGCCGGTGTGCGCGTCCAGGTGCAACCGGGTCTCGTGTGCAGACCCGGTTTGAAAGTCGGACGTGGTCTCGAATTTCGGCCGCTTGTCGTCTTTGTTTTTGTACACCTGCATGCCCTCGTGGATCAGCATGCTCACGTCGTACACCTTCGCCATTTACCGCTTCACCTCCACGAGGTGGCCGACGGCCCGCTCCAGATCCTGCATCGGCGACTCGTTCCCGTAGAGCGGCCACCACAGGCCCGGGTTGGGCTGGACGAGATCGTCCGAAGCCTTCGGGCCCCACGTGCCGGCCTTGTACGTATCGAGCGGCACGCGGTCCTCGGCGAACGCATGAGCGATGGGATCGACGAACTTCCACGCGAGCGCCACCTCGTCCCAGCGCGTGAAGAAGGTCGAATCGCCGTGCATGGCGTCGTGCAGCAGGCGCTCGTACGCCTCGGGAGACTTGTCCGCCGGTTGGCTGAACTCGAGCGCAACCGGCACGACGACGTTCTCCGTGCCCGGCCGCTTCACGTTGAGCTGCAGGTACATGCCTTCGACCGGGTTGATGCGGATGACGAGCAGATTCGGGCCGAGCTTGCCATCCTGGTTGAAGTACAGGTGCTCCGGCATGTTGCGGAACTGGATGACAATCTCCGTCGACTTCTTCGGCATCCGCTTGCCGGTGCGGATGTAAAACGGCACGCCGGCCCAGCGGAAGTTGTCGATGAAGAGCTTGGCCGCGACGAAGGTCTCCGTCTTCGAGTCCGGCGCTACCCCTGGTTCCTCGCGATAGCCCGGCACGGGCTTGCCGTCGATCTCGCCCGCGGCGTACTGCCCGCGCACGACGTACTGCCCGACCTCGTCCTCGCGGAAGGCGCGAAGCGACCTCAGCACCTTCACCTTCTCGTCGCGGATGGCCTCCGTGTGCAGCCGGCTCGGCGGCTCCATGGCGACCATCATGACCATCTGCAGCATGTGGTTCTGCACCATATCGCGCAGCGCTCCGGCCGACTCGTAGTACGAGGCGCGGTCCTCGACGCCGACCGTCTCGCTCGACGTGATCTGCACGCAGGCGATGGAGCGGTTGTCCCACAGGGGGCCGAACATCGAGTTGGCGAACCGAATCACCTCGATGTTCTGCACCATCTCCTTGCCGAGGTAGTGATCGATGCGGAAGATCTCGTCCTCCGAAAACGCGGTCGACAGCTCCTGGTTGAGTTCTGCCGCGGACTGGTAGTCGTGTCCGAACGGCTTCTCGATGATGAGCCGGCGCCAGCCCTTCGTGTCGGCAAGCCCCGCCTTCTTGAGGTTGAGCGCCGTCTCGCCGAAAAAGCGCGGCGCCATTGAAAGGTAAAACAGCCGGTTCCCGCCGTGATCCTTCTCGTTCTCGATCTCGGCCACGAACTCGGCGAGCTTCCTGAAGTCATCCTCGTTGTCCACGTTGCCCGAGATGTAGTGGATGCGCGGCGCGAGGCGCGACCAAACCTCGTCCTCTACGCCCTCCTTGACGAACGAATCGAGCGCCTTGCGCACCTCGTCGCGGAACGAATCGTCCGTGTAGCTGCGGCGCGCGGTCCCGACGATGCTCATCCCGTCCGGCAAGAGCCCCTTTTTCTCCAACTGATACAGCGCCGGGAACAGCTTGCGGTGGGCGAGATCGCCCGTTGCGCCAAACAGCACGAAGACGTGCGGCGGCACCTGCCTGCGGGTGTTGACCTGGCTCTCCACTCCCATAGCACTCCATCTCCTCTTTGTATATCAGTCCGGTTCCATTCTACACAAAGTCGTCACAGACATACAGAGGCCGAGCGGGATGCCCACTCGGCCCTAGTCTTCGATCTTTTGCCCGATGTTATGTCGCGTCCCGCACGGCCTCGTTCGCACGCTGCTGCTCGCGCGCGAGTTCCCACCGGAGGTACGCGTGAATGAACGGGTCGATCTCGCCGTCCATCACCGCCTGCGTGTTGGACGTCTCGTAGTTCGTCCGGTGATCCTTCACCAGCGAGTACGGGTGAAACACATACGAGCGGATCTGGCTGCCCCAGGCGATTTCCTTCTGCTCGCCGCGCAGCTGCGCGAGCTCCTGCTCCCGCTCCTCCCGGCGCCGCGCCGCCAGGCGCGATTTCAGGATCTCCATGGCGCGCGCGCGGTTCTGGATCTGGGACCGCTCGCTCTGGCACGTGACCACAATGCCGGTCGGGATGTGCGTGATGCGAACCGCCGAGTCGGTGGTGTTCACGTGCTGGCCGCCCGCGCCCGTCGAGCGATACGTGTCGATGCGCAGCTCCTCGGGCCGGATCTCGATGGAATCGTCGTCCTCCGCAATCTCAGGGATGACGTCCACCGACGCAAACGACGTGTGCCGCCGCCCCGACGCGTCGAAGGGGGAGATGCGGACCAAGCGGTGGACGCCCTTCTCCGCCTTCAGGTACCCGTACGCGTTGTGGCCCTTGACGAGCAGCGTGACGCTCTTGATCCCCGCCTCCTCGCCCGGCAGGTAGTCGAGCACCTCGACCTTGTACCCATGATCTTCGGCCCAGCGCGTGTACATGCGCAGGAGCATGGAGGCCCAGTCCTGCGACTCCGTGCCGCCCGCGCCGGGGTGAAGCTCGAGGATGGCGTTGTTCTTGTCGTACTCGCCGGACAGCATCAGCTGCAGCTCGAACTCGTCCATCTCGGACTTCAACTGGTCCGCGAGGCGGTTGGCCTCGGCGAACAGGTCGGGATCGTCCTCCTCCTGCGCAAGCTGGAGCGCCACCTCGGCGTCCTGGTGAAGCGATTCGAGCCGCTTCATCGTGTCGACGACCGACTTGATGCCGTTCATCTCCGCGATGATCTTCTGGGCGCGGTCGGGATCGTCCCAGAAGTCAGGCGCAGCCATCAGCGCCTCGAGCGTGGCGATGCGGTGCTCCTTGCCCGCGACGTCAAAGAGACCTCCCGAAGTCCGCCAACCGGGTGGCCATGCTCTTCAACTCTTGGCGAAGCTCGCCGTACGTCTCTGCCATGAGATGCATCACTCCTTGCTATGTTTCGCTGGCTATTGTATCAAACGGAGGGCCGCCGCGTGCGCGGGCTGGACGGCGCCACCTCAGCCCCTTGCGGCCTCAAGCGTGCCTCGGCTTCGCCGTGAACGGGCCAAGGCCTGCGGCGCAGCGAAAGCCCATGCGGCGGGATGCGGCACCCGCGCCGCGCCGTCACCCTCCCTGCACCGGCACGGCGCCGTGCCCCACCGGCTGCTGCGGGACCGCCTGCACGTTCGCTTTGAACACGTAGAGGATGACCTCTTCCTCGATGGAATGGATCATCGCCTCAAACATCTCGAAGCCTTCCTTTTGGTAGATGACGAGCGGATCGGCCTGCCCGTACGAGCGCAGGTGGACGCTCTGGCGGAACTGGTCCATTGCGTCGATGTGGTCCATCCACTTCGAGTCCACCGCGCGCAAGAGCACGAGCCGCTCGAGCTGATGCATGATCTCGCCGAGCTCCTCGCGCCGCTTGTGGTAATTCTCTTTCCCGAGCTCGAGCAACCGCGCCTTGATCTCGTCCCGGTCCAGCTTGCGCAGCTCCTCGACCGTCACCTGGCCCGGGTGCAGGAAGTGGTGCTCCGCGTACTGAATGAGCGCCTGCAGATCCCAGTCCTCCGGCACCTGCTCTTCGGAGCAGTACACCTCGAGCATGTGATCGATGAGGTCCTCGAGCATGCCCTCCACGATACTCTGCAGATCTTCGCGCTCGAGGATTTGCCGGCGCTGGCGATAGATGACCTCGCGCTGCTTGTTGAGCACGTCGTCGTAGCGGAGCACGTGTTTGCGGAGGTCATAGTTGTTGCCCTCGACCTTCTTCTGCGCCCGCTCGATGGCGTTGGTCAGCATCTTCTGCTCGATGGGCTGATCCTCGTCGAGGCCGAGGCGGTCCATCAGACGCTTGATGTTGTCCGATCCGAAGAGCCGCAGCAAGTCGTCCTCGAGCGAGAGGAAGAACTGGGACGAACCCGGATCTCCCTGGCGCCCCGCGCGGCCGCGCAGCTGGTTGTCGATCCGCCGGCTCTCGTGCCGCTCGGTGCCGATGATGTGCAGTCCGCCGAGCTCCGCCACGCCCTCGCCGAGGATGATGTCCGTGCCGCGGCCCGCCATGTTGGTGGCGATGGTCACCATGCCGCGCTGGCCGGCGAGCGCGACGATCTCGGCCTCGCGCTCGTGGTGCTTGGCGTTCAGCACCTGGTGCGGGATGCCGCGCTCGTGCAGCATGCGCGAGAGGATCTCCGATTTTTCGATGGACGTGGTGCCCACAAGCACCGGCTGCCCCTTGGCGTGCCGCCGCGCCACCTCTTCCACCACCGCGCGGAACTTGGCCCGCTCCGTCTTGTACACGACGTCGTCGAGATCGACGCGGATCATCGGGCGGTTGGTCGGAATGACCACCACGTCCATGCCGTAGATCTCGATGAACTCCTTCTCCTCCGTCTTGGCGGTGCCCGTCATGCCGGCCAGCTTCTCGTACATGCGGAAGTAGTTCTGGAGGGTGATGGTCGCGAGCGTCTTCGACTCGTTCTGGACCTTGACCCCTTCCTTGGCCTCGATGGCCTGATGCAATCCCTCGCTGTAGCGCCGGCCGTGGAGGATGCGCCCGGTGAATTCGTCGACGATGTGCACCTCGTCGCCAATCACGACGTAATCCTTGTCGCGCTTCATGAGGCCGTGCGCCTTCAGCGCCTGCGTGATGTGGTGCATCAGCGTGACGTTGTCGGGATCGAACAGATTCTCCACGCGGAAGAACTGCTCGGCCTTCTTCACGCCGGACTCGGTCAGGTTGGCGGTGCGCATCTTTTCGTCGATCTCGTAATCTTCCCCGGGCTTCAGGCGGCGCACGAACATGTCCGCGCGGAAATACAAATCGGCCGACTTTTCAGCCGGTCCCGAGATGATGAGTGGCGTCCGCGCTTCGTCGATGAGGATGGAGTCCACCTCGTCCACGATGGCGTAGTGGAGCTTGCGCTGCACCATGTCCTCGAGCGACATCACCATGTTGTCGCGCAGGTAATCAAAGCCAAACTCGTTGTTGGTGCCGTACGTGATATCGGCGCGGTACGCTTCGCGCTTTTGCGCGGGCGTCATATCGGGACCGTTGTAGCCGACCGTGAGGCCCAAGAACCGATGCACTTTGCCCGTGTATTCGGCGTCGCGCTTCGCCAGATAGTCGTTCACAGTGACGACGTGCACGCCTTCGCCCGTGAGCGCATTCAGATATGCCGGCAACGTGGCCACGAGCGTCTTGCCTTCGCCCGTCTTCATCTCCGCGACGCGGCCTTCGTGCAACACAATGCCGCCCATGAGCTGCACGTCGAAGTGGCGCTGGCCCAACACGCGCTTGGCCGCCTCGCGCACGACGGCAAACGCCTCGTACAGCAGATTGTCCAACTTTTCGCCGTTCGCCAGGCGCTCGCGGAACTTCGCCGTCATCGAGCGCAGCTCGTCGTCCGACATCTTTTCGAATTCAGGCTCTAATGCATTGATCCGATCCACCATGCGGCGCAATCGGGCGATTTCACGTTCGTTCGCGTTGAAGACCTGTTTGAGGAGTCCCACCGAACGGTTACACCCCCATATGCGGTGAACTTCTAACAATTCATTGTACCGCACGAAAGGGGCCGGGACAATATCGAGTTGGGAATGAACTTCAAAAGAGGCGTCACGAGGAAAGGGGCCGGCGAACGCCGCGCCCCGGACGCTCAGATCTGGGGTTCGATGAGCCCATAGTCGCCGCTGCGACGTCGGTACACGACGTTGACCTCTTCCGTCTCAGCGTTCATGAAGACAAAAAAGTCGTGCCCAAGCAATTCCATCTGCAGGACGGCTTCCTCGACGTCCATTGGTTTGATGGGAAACCGCTTGACGCGCACGACTCGAATTTCATCATCCGCTTCGGTCACCGCGGCGCGATCCTCCAGCTTCGGTTGCGACCGCGATCCGCGCGCTCGAAACCGCCGATTCAATTTCTCTTTATACCGATGGATTTGTTCTTCCAGTTTGTCGGTGGCCAAGTCGATGGAAGCGTACATGTCAGGCGATTTTTCTTCCGCTCGGAAAATCACGCCGTTGACGAACACGGTCATCTCCACGCGGTGATCCAAGCCCTCAACAGCCATGGTGACGTATATTTGCTTGTCCGCGTCTCGTTCAAAGTAACGAGTGAGGCGCGCGATCTTTTTGTCTACGTAATCTTGCAGTGCGGCTGTGACGGCGATGTTGTCGCCATGAACCTGTGCCTTCATCGACAACCCCTCCTTCGTGGGTGCATCCATTATAACGCGATTGCCCCCACGAAGAAGTTGAAATTTTGTAGCCATTGATTGTCGATAAACGAAGTAGTCCCTGTGAAGCAGGTGGCACTAACGCCTGTCTTGCGCGTCGTTCGACTTACTGACGTGACTAGCGTAGGAAGGGCGGAAACGCCTTGGGTTGGTACAGAGCGCGCACCGCGTAGAGCGCTTGCTCAAGACGGTCGATCACTGCGTCCGTCCGATAACGCTCCACAGAATGAACGCACACCACCTGTGCTGGCAACTGGAGATCACCGCACGCGAGCCGGTCCAGAAGCGCCGCCAATTCATCTGACCGTCCGGGGTCGAACAGCCAACCGTTGTATCCATCCTGGACGATTTCCACAGGACCTGAACAGCGCGTCGCGACGACAGGGATACCCCGTGCCAGCGCCTCCACGAGCACCATGCCGAAACCCTCGACATCCGAAGTTAAGAGCAGGAGTGAAGCTTCGGTGACGCACGACCACGGATCATCCATCCATCCCAGCCATTGCAACCGGCTAACCAGGCCAAGCTCGTGAATCAGCCTTTCAATCGCCTGCCGGTCCGGTCCGTCTCCGATAATCGTTAAACGAAAATTCATCTCCGTTTGGGCGAGAGCTTCCAACATCACATCGAGCCGCTTGTGGGGGTTGTCGATTCTGCCGATAAACAAGAGCTCCCACCGATCCTTCGGGCGCGCGACCTGTCGTACCCCTTCCCGAGTCACCGGATTCCCAATGGAAAACACAGGTGCACCGTCGGACACGTACCGGCGAAGGGACGCCTCGACGCCCTTTGAGATCGCGAGGTGCCCATCCGCATACGCGAGGAGCTCTCCTCCGCCGTATGCCTCCGCGGGTCCATGAAGCCACGAGATGATAGGCGGTCTCCGCTCGCCAAACACGGCAACGGCCAGGTGTGCAAGGAGCGACAAATAAGGCGTATGGGTCGCGAGCAAGACGTCGGGCGGGCCGAGCTCGAGTATCTTCCTGCGATAGCCCAGTGCTTGGCGAAAGATGGGAACCTCACCTGGAAAAGTTCGTTCCTGACCAGCTGCGATGGGATCGTAAAAGTGCATCTCGGGCAAGGTGGACACCCACTCCGGGTGCTGTGGAGGTTCAAATTGAAACATCCTGACGCGATGGCCCCTCTGCTGCAGCGCCTGGCTGACAGTCGTGAGCACGGACTCCAAACCACCGCGGCCGAGCGCGCGACCGAGCACAATATCGATGACCAACGCACTCACCTCCCGACCTTTAGGCACGCTGAAAGCGAAGCCAGCATCCGCCCCACGACGCGATCGACGGAAAATTTCTGTACGCTCTGGACGGCGATCTCGGCCATGCGTTCACGCTCGGCGTCGGACCGCGAGAGTAACAGCGACAACTTTCGGCACAAGTCGAGGGAGTCGCCACTTCGAAACAAATAACCGTTTGCGCCGTCCTCGACGAGATCGCGCGGGCCGGTGGGACAATCCGCCGCAACAACGGGAACACCGCGAGCCAGTGCCTCCGCGAGCACCATGCCGAAACCTTCGATATCCGACGTGAGCAGGAGTGCGGATGCCTCGCTCACTCTCTCCCACGGAGACGGCACGTAGCCATGCCATGTGATCCGTCCGTCGATGCCGAGGCTTTCCGCCCAGTCCTTGACCAATCCACGATCGGGTCCGTCCCCGTAGACGTCGAGGTGCCAGTCCTCGTCGAGTTGGCTTAGGCCGTGGAGCAGCACATCCAAGCGCTTCTGACCATTTTCGAGTCGTCCCATGTAGAGAAAGCGTGGCTTCCCCGTGGGCGCGGGAACCCTTGACACGTCGATTCGCACCGGATTTCCAATCCAGTGAACATGCGCCGCCCCACCGACGAGCTCCGCGATAGATGACGCAATCCCCGACGAAATACACCAGTGAAGATCCGCGTATTGGACCAGATGGGGCTCGGCGAAGAGGTGTAGCGGAGCGTGGAGCCAGGACACCACGGGGACGCCGCGCAAATGGCCAAAGGCCATCCTGGCGTAGAGCGCGGTTTGCGGCACGTGCGTCGCGACCACCACATCCGGCTGCGGCAGAAGGCTTGCCGTGTGGCACAGGCCAAGGATACGGGTGGCGACGTGGTCCAGCGCAGACCTCGGCGGAGGTGCGGACATCGCGTAGTACACCGTGCAAAGTGGAACCTCCCAGGCCGGATTGTCACTGGGATGGGGCATTAACAGCACGACCTCGTGGCCCTTGTCGCGAAGGTACGTGCTCACCGTGGTGAGGACGGACTCCACGCCGCCCTGTCCCCCGAGGTGTTCTAAAACAAAGAACCATCGCATACGTATTCCTCCGCTCAAATCGTCACACAGGCGCCCCCGCGCGCCATGCACATGCTACACTCAATGAAGGCCAGTAGTTCGACGAAGTGCAGCCGAAAAAACGGCGCACAAGTCGGACGGCCATCTCACTCCAGCTGACGGGGAGCGTTGAACGAAGTTGATGGACCAAGCCTTCCAAGTCATTGATGACGTCATGAAGACGTATGTTTCGCGGGAAGATGTCCCCAACCGATGGCTTATTCACCAAGCGCTCGCCACGGCAGCCATACGCCGAGCCGTCCTCCGCGCGCTGCCCGTCCGCGCGGGGATGCGTGTCCTTGACATCGGATGTGGATTCGGTGCCCTCACCTTCGACATCGCGGCGCTTTATGACGTGCAACTGGTAGGCATCGACCGTTCTTCCGCGGCGCTCACCGTGGCAAAGCGCATGGAACAAGACCTCCAGAACGCGGGCGCAATAATCTCGGGATGCACCATCGAGTGGCAAACGGGCGACGCAGAGGCGCTACCGCTGCCGGACAGCCATGCCGATGTCGCCGTTTCGCGCTTCTTATTCCAGCACCTCACGAATCCGTCTTCAGCTGTTCGGGAGATCGCCCGCGTTTTAAAGCCGGGTGGCTTCGCGTGCCTGATAGACGCCGACGACGCACTGAGCCTCGAATATCCCGTCGATCCCGTTGCCGCCGAGGTCAGGGACGCCCTGAGCAGACTACAGCAAACCAACGGAGGCGACAGACACATGGGGAGGAAACTCGCCAGTCTGCTCGCAGACGTTGGCTTCTCTGTGGTCCAGACGTTTGTGGTGCCTCAAGCGCACTATGCAGAAACACCTAGTCGCCTTGCTCGTCTAACGCTCCTCGAACAACTGCAGGAACGCCGCGGTGCGCTCATCGAGACCGGCATCATCAGCCAAGCGTCGTATGACGCGCTCGCGAGACGCTTAGAGCAAGAACCCGGAGAGCCACAATTTTCTATGCACGCGGAGATCGCCGTGATCGCGAAGAAGCCGGCCTGAACAGCGTTCAGGCCTGCACCTTGGCCCACGTGTCGGCCCAGGACTGCCAGAACTGCCGCATCTCTTGGTATTCCTCTGCCACCCGCGCAGGCTGGAGAAACCAGCCAACGAGCATTTTATAGAAATAGCCGTAAGATGCATTGGCAGCCTTCCCCGCCTCGGTGGACACGTCGAGATTGCTGCGCAGGAACGTGATGATGTCCTGCACATATTGGATGTACGTGCGCGCTCCCATGATGTCCCCCTGCTTCACAAGCTCCATCACCTGATCCACGCACTCGACAGCGCGCTCGTGCAGTTTCACAATCTTCACTTTGAGCGGCATGGTCGCCACGGACATTTGATAGGCCCGGTGTGGGTGCATGGTCGTTCCCTCCTCGAGCAGTTCATCCAAGGAACGCGCTTGGCGCTCCGTCACATGCAGGCGCTCCTCGATGTGCCGCAGAATGTCTGATGACGGAAACCAGGCCCTGGCCTGTCGAACGACCGTGCTCGCGTGATCAACGTTTCGATGTGCGAGGGCAAGGTCGATCTCCATCACTGCGCGGCGAACCGTGGGTTCGTACGCCAAGCCGCGCTCAAGCCATTCGAGGCTCGTGGCGATGTCGCGGCGGTGAAATGCGGCTGTGGCGAGAAAGTCACACTCCCAGCCCCGCTCCCCTCTCCATGCGACGTGATGGAGCATGTCGCGGAGCGGCGAGGCGAGCACACGCGATAGCACCTCGTCGCGATCCGCCGCCTGGGGGAGAGACTGCAAAAGCAACCGATGAGCGCGGACAAGCAGAAGCTCATCAAGGAGCGGCCCGATGTGCAATGGGGTCCCGCCGGATAGCCACGGTTCAAGTTGTGCGAGTCGTTCAGGCTGATCTTGCAAAAGGGACCGCGCCAGATCTCCTTCCCTCCGGTTGATCGCCAACAGGGCCTCAAACCAGCGCTGCTCTAGCTTTGCAGCGGGCTCGTCTGGGAAGTAAGATGGTTCCAACTTCCCCAATGCCACACCAGATGCCCCGAGCTTGGTGAGAATCGGAGACGTCACGGGCGTGTGATCGATTTCGTTCAGCGCGGACCAGACCCAGTCCTGACGCCACATCGCGCCAGCGATGGCGAGGTACGCAAGGCAGACCGGGTCATGCTCGGCGGCGCGCCAGAGTTGGGACCACACGGGCGGCTCCCCGAGCGGCAAGAGCGATGCCAGAAAGAAGAACACACCCTCCTGGCGGGGATTCGCGCGCAGGCTCTGCACAAAGTAGTCGCGCGCGCGTTCCACATCGCCTTCGAGCAGCCAAAGTTCCCCAAGCTTCGCGGCCGCGACGAACGAACCCGCGCCTGCGATGGTATCTACAATCTCGGACCGCACGGGGCCAATCTCGAGGCATCGCTCAAATAAACGGATGGCCTTGTGCCACCTGCCTTGCTTCATCTCATACACGCCATGGATAAAAGGCAGGTCAGGGATGGACGGAAAGAGTTGTTCGCCTTCCGACGCGAGACGCTCGAGGCGGTTCGAATCGCCGATATCGCCGTAGGCCGCAGCGAGCATGCGGTAGAGCCGCAGGACGAGGTGCGGTTCCGTCACGACGTGCGACGCCGCGATGGCATAAGCCCGTTCTCCCACCTCGATGACGCGCTCAGGCTGATTGATCCTGGCGTATTCAGCCATGAGGTTGGTGAGATGAAACAGGTTTTCGGGATCCTGATCCAGCACCTGCTTGAGTATGGAAAGATTTCGATCCGGCTTTCCCTTCATGGCAACAAATTCTGCGAGATAGCCGAGATGGTGCAACTCCACATCGAGCACCTGGACGCGGCCGCCCCGCGCCGCAATTTGCGGCAATATCTGTTCGTGAATCGTCCCCTGATAGGTAAAGCCTCGCCGGAACACGCGCACAACTCGCACGCCCGGAGCGCGCACGAAGCGAGCGACGGAACCGACATAATTGACGAGATCGACCGTATAAGCGTCCGCTTCGCCGGCTTCGATGGCGCGCCGCAGCCGCTTGCCATCCTCTTGGGGAAGAAATTCGTCGGCGTCAATGACGAGCACATAGTCGCCCTGCGCGTGCTGGAGCGACCGGTTCCTGGCCTCTCCGAAGTCTCCCGTCCAGGGCGCTTGGTAAACACGTGCACCAAACGCGGCCGCGATGCGCGGCGTATCATCCGTGGAACCGGTGTCCACGACGATAATCTCGTCCGCCACTCCCTCAAGCGACTTCAGACATCGCTCGATGACATGCGCTTCATTTTTGACGATGAGACATGCGGAAAGCAACACGCGAATCCGCCTTTCCATTCGATGATGTCGCTGCGCGCGCCTGACTGGCCTCGTAGGCGCGGATGACCGGCCAAGCCGCCAAAACCCGGTCGCGCTCCTCGGTCAAGGACCTGTGTTTTTCCTCCGCCGCGATGCGAATCGCTTCCGTCTGGGCCATGAGCCGAAACATCCACGCCTCGGAGACGCCTCGATGCCCGTCCAAGCAAACGGCGAGCACCTCGGCCCGGTGCTGCATGATAGCCACGGCCTCATGCAACCAGTTCGACGCAAGAAGCGACAAGACCTCGTGGCCCAAGTGCCAGGCCTTTTCGATTTCGCGGCAACCCGCCTGCAGAGCGTCGTGGAGAGGCATGCGCTCACCTCGCTTAGCCATTGGACGAGGACGTCTTGAACATCGCGGACAATTGCTGCATCTGCGCCTGTGCCTGCTGCATGACCGCATTGAGCCGGTTCAATTGATCGGTGTACTGCTGCACCCGATATTGAATCTGCTGATCGACCAGGTTGAGATAATTCTGAAGCGACGTCTTTTCGTCACCAAGCGCGTTGATTTCCGCCTGAATGGGCGACTGCCCTGTGCCGTTCGGATTCCCCACGAGCATCGTGCTCAAGAAGTTATAAAGGTTCCCGAGCACGCCGGACGTTGGAACAGCCTGCGACGCTGTGGTGTTGACGACGCCGAACAGCTGCTCCACGTTCGAGAGGCTCGAGGTCAGTGCGTTCTGGAAGATGCTTTGCCCATCCGGCAGCGTTCCCGACGCAGAGCTGAACCCCGAAGCGGACTGGAATTCGAGGTGACCGGTCGATGGGTCGAGGACGATGCCAATGGACGCGAGCGAATTGTACGGCGATGTGGCGTTACTGACGACGCTCGAGACGGCCGCCGGAATTTCCTGCAAGAGCTCCTGTGCGAGCGGGTCCCCGAAGAGGGGGCCAGCCTGCCCAGAGCTCGTACCGGCCCCCGGCGTATAGGCGGTGTCCTGCCTGATGGTGTCAATGAGCGTGTTGTATGCGCTCATCCACGTCTGAACCGCCTTCAGCGCCCCGCTCGTATCCTGTGACACGGTGACAGTCGCCGTGCCTGTTGAATTCACCTGGAGCGTCAGGCCGGGAATATAATTGGCAAACGTGTTGGTGGGAGACGAGAGCGTCTGACCGCCGACGGAGATTTGGGCATCTTGAGCCTGGGTATCGGTCTGGAACGTTAGCGCGTCTCCGGAGGAGCCGACATTCGTCTCCGTGACGGTAAACCCGTACGCGGCTCCCGTCTGCACCGATGAAAGGGCCAGGAAGTACGACTGCCCTGTTGAGAGAACGGCAGCGGCCACGCCCGTCTGACTCGTGTATTGGTTGATGGCATTGGCAATGCTTTGTAACGATTCATTCTGGACAATGTTGATTGAAACCGATTGCCCTTGATTCAGTGTCTTCGGCGTGATTACAAGGGTTCCACTCGCCAACGTGGAAGCCCCGGTGGCACTTGTTTGAAGCGCAGAATTTTGAAACGTCGTCTGCGCGGAAGCTAACTGAGTGACACTTATTTGATAGGTGCCAATGCTCGCACCCGCGGAGGCCGTTACGGAAAGCACGCTCGAGTCGCTGCTCGACGCCTGCACCGTGCTCCAGCTCTGGAGGCTGGCGAGCGTTTCGGTCGCTTGTTGAAACGCCTGAAGCGCCGACTGAAGGGACGTCAGCGCGGACTGTTGGGACGAGAGCGAGGAGATTTGATTTTGAATGGGCTTTTCGAGTTCCTGTTGAAGAATCGTTTGCAGATCCTGAACGTACTGGCTAACAGGCAGCCCGGTGCCAGATGGGTTGGAGACCGTATTCAGTTGCTGCAGCAGGCTGGCGGCCGTCTGCAAATTGGTCGACATGCTTGTGGAGTTCACCGACACAGTGGGCTCCTCCTTTGAGAAAGCCCCAGCCAAGCCGGCCGGGGCTCAAAAATCGGGCGGGTTATTGCAACAGCTTCAGGATGGCATCAGGCTGCTGGTCTGCTTGCGCCAGCATCGCCAAGCCGACTTGTTGCAGAACCTGCTGCTGGCTGAATTCAGTATAGGCCTTCGCCATGTCTGTGTTAGTGATGGTCGACTCGGCATTCTGCAGGTTGTCGGCAGTGTTCTGCAGGTTCGAGACGGTGTAGTTCAGCTGATCTTCCACGGCGCCCACCTGGGCCTGGTACGCCGACAGGCTCGTGATGGCCGCCTGGACAACGGAAATTGCCTGCTGCGCGAGCGTCTGCGATGTGATGTGCAGATATCCTCCGGACAGAACAGCCGAACTGAAGAGCGCCCCGATGCTGACCGCGGCGATGGTCACGGTGAGCTGGGAGTTGGTCGTGCTGTCGGTGTTGATCTGGAATACGACACCACTGCTTGCAAACGAACCATCGAGCAGCGTCATGGTGTTGAACTTCGTCTGGCTCGCGATGTTGTTGATCTGGTTCTGCAGGGCGATGAATTCCTGATCCAGGTTGCTCAGGTCAGTCGAATTCTCCGTGCCGTTGGCCGCCTCGACGGCGAGCGTGTTCATGGTCTGCAGAATCGAGGTGACTTGGTTCATGGCGCCGGATGCGGTCTGCAACATGCTGATGCCGTTTTGCGCGTTTTGAATGGCCTGGTTGAGCGCGTTCACCTGAGCGGTCATCTGCTGTGCAATCGCGTATCCCGCCGGATCGTCAGCGGCACTGTTGATTCGGTTGCCAGTCGACAGTTGCTGATACGATGTGTTGATTTCGTTGTTGACGTACTGCAGGTTCGAAAGAATGCTTGCGGCGGACGCATTGTTGTTTACACTGAAATTGAGGGACATCTCACGTTCCTCCTCCGTTTTTCAAATGTCGTGTCTTGGGCGCCTCGCGGCGCCTCTTTTTTGCGTGCACTGATGCCGCACGTCCCTTGAGCGGGGCACCCAGCAGCTCAACTCGGCAGATAGCTCACCAATGTGGGGAGCAGAATCTGAGCGCCCATCTGCAGCGCAGCCTCGTAGATCACCTGATCTGTGGAGAACTGCGTCATGACCTGGGCCATATCCGCCCCTTCAATCCCCCCTTTCAAGTTGCTGAGATTGGTCTGATATTGGGTCAACTGGTTTTGCGCAGCGGTCATGCGCTGAATGCGCGCCCCGAGCGCCGCGTTCAGGTTAATAACCTGATTCAAGTTGGCCTGGAGGTTCGTCAGGTCCTGCTTCAGACCGGCCGTGTTCCCGCTTTGCAGGTCGGTTTGAATGTCGTTCAGCGTATCCTGCAAGTTTGGGCCACCGCCAGGCGACGTGAGGAAGATGTCGTAAGCAGTGACGGTTACGCGAATGGAAACCTGATTCCCGATGATCTCGTTCACGTTTGGCGGACTCGCGTTGGCGTCGTCAAACGGATTGTAAGGCGTCGAATGCGGCCCGGCGCCCGGCGGAATCACCTGCGGGGTCCCGTTGGGGGACGTTTTGAGGTACGTGGTAGGTGCCACGTTGTCCGCTTGACCTCCGAACAAGTAGCGGCTGCCGACGGTCTGGTCGGCAATCTGGTACACACCCTGAATGAGCTGCGCGATGGTGTCCGCATAGCCCTGGAGTCCCGCGCTGCTCTGATTGGATGTGTTCATCGCAGCCACCAAGTTGGATTGAATCTGCTGAAGTTGGGTCACCATCCCTTGCATCGCGGACTGCGTCGCGTTCATCCAGGAAAGGCCGGAAGAAATCGTCGACAGATTCGCAGAGATCTGCGACATCTCGCTTGCCAAATCCATGTCCTTGGACACCGCGACGGGATCGTCCTGCGGGAGGTTGAGGACCTTGCCGGTGGACAGCTGCTCCTGCACGTTCTGCATCGCAGTGTTGATGTTCTCAAGGTTGTACAGGAACTGCTGCTGCTCCATCGCCGTTGTAATCCGCACCTTCGTCACCTCCGCCGCTTACGGTTGAACCATGTTCAACAAGGCGTTCAACATCGTCTGAAACGTCGCGATATATTTGGCCGCAGCCGCGTACGCATTTTGAAACGCAATCATGTAGGATGCCTGCTCGTCAATGGAGACCCCCGAAATCGACTGCCGCAATTGGGAGCTCTGTTGAAGAAGCGCGTCTGCCGTCTTTTCTCCCGCCGCCACACCGGAAGCCGTCATGCCGACTTGAGACACCGCGCTTGCGAGCAGTTGATCGAACGTCCCCGTCGCGGATTGCGAATTGCCGCTGCCGTCGATCCATGTAATGGACTGCGCCTGCGTCTGCAGGTTGACGACATTCACGGCGTACGTATTGTCTCCCGCGACATACGTGGAAGATCCGGGAGGACCGCCCGGCCCGAGCGCGAGCGTTGCGCTGGTCATCTTGACATCGACGCCAAACGGGTTCGCGTCAAAGAACGTCTGTCCGCCCAGCGCGGAGTTAATTTGCGTCGCAAGTTGGGACGTGAAAGCATTCAAATTGTTCAAGAGACCTGTGAGTTCCGTAAAACCCTGGGCGTTTCCCGCAATTTGTCCACCGGAGACAACGGACGAAAGCAAGTACGTCTGTGTATTGGAGCCGGAACCCACACTCAGAACGAGGACGCCGTTGCTGCCTTCCGTCACCGACGCCTGAGTCAACGCGTTAAGCGGTATCACCGTGCCCGAAGAACCGCCTGGCCCGATGGAGACGGATATGGTTCCATCCTGGTTTTGCGATAGCGTTAAGTTTGCCAACTGCGACATTTCGTCGATGATAGCAGCCTGCTGGTCGAGTAGCTCGTTTGGGTTTTCCACAGCGGACGATGACGCCCCACCCGCCCCCACGTTGCTCTGCGATATCGCTGCAATTTGTGCCTGCACCGCGGAAAGTTCTTGCGCATATTGTTCCAGCTGCTGAAATTGATCATTAATTTGGCTCAGAACATTCGATTGCAAAGTTTGGAGTTGCGACGTCACCGTGTTTGCGGTCTGCGCCAATACCTGCCCCTGGGTGATCACCGCCTGGCGCGCCGCCGTATTCGACGGATCCGTGGAGAGCGTCTGCCACGCGCTGAAGAACTGGTCGAGCGCGCTTTGAATCCCATTCGAGCTTGGTTCGCTTAGAATGCCTTGGACCTGCGTGAGGATGGAACTGTACGTTGAATACATCTGATAGGTACTCTGGTTCTGCCAGTCCTGGCGGTCATAGAACCAGCTGTCCTGACGAGTGACGGACTGCACCGACACACCTTGACCGTATTGGCCTCCAATCATCGGGCCGTCGCCAGGCACCGGCGGATACGGATGACCTTCGACCAAATTCACGCTTTCCTGCGCGTAGCCCGGCGTGTTGGCGTTATCGATGTTGTTGCCAACCACACTTTCCGCCTCTTGCATCGCCTGAAGTCCCGACAACCCTATGTACAGAGGGGAGAATGTCGGCGTCCCCATCACACGTCACCTCATCCATCAAGCCCAACTCAAAAAGCCGTTACGTTGATAAATTCGTCCTAGAAACGCCTGCGAAAGACCCAGGCCCTGTTGAATCAGTTGCTGTTGCAACATGGCCCGCTCTGCAATTAGCCTTAACCGCTCCCCGTGTGCCTCAAGCGAGACACCATCCAATTTTTGCAAGAATTCACACTGCGCCGACATGAGCGGCAACAACTCTGCGGTCTCGCCGCGGATCAGGCCGTCCAGCACCTGGTCCACAAGGCTTTCCAAGCGCGCCAACAGACTGTCCACGTCAGTCACGCTCATTGAACACGCCTCGCTCCACCATGACTTGTGCGATGCGTTCAAGATTCACCTCGTAGGTTCCATCGCGCACAGCTTGCTGCAGTTGCTGAAGCCGATCCGATGTCACCTGATCCACCGTCGAGCGGAAGGTCCCGTCGTTCGCTGGATTGGGTGAAACGGGAAATGAACTCGGCGGTATGGCCATCCGAAGCCCCCCTTGTCCCCTCACTTGTTACAACGTCCGGTTTTGTCGAATCGTTCGTCGCAGGAGAAAAAATTTTTTTGCAAACGCGATGAAGGGGCGGTGCGAGAGATTTTTCTCACACCGCCCCGCGCAGCATCAACAACCATTCAAGCCCAGATTTCCTTGTCAGCGGAAAGCCCCAGCTTTGCACGCAGCTCCTTCAGAATGGCCCGATATCGGTGGTACACCTGTGACTTGGTGAGTCCGAGCACCGTCGCAACATCCTGAAAGCTGAGTGACTGTTCAAAGACGAGCGACAACAAGATCTGGTCTTGTCGCGGCAGTTCGGCCATTTTCGACACAATCTCGCGCACGAGCTCGTCCTGCTCCCACTGCTCAATGGGATTGCCTGCTGGCACGCGCTCCAGCTCGTCCGCGCTTTTCGCCTTCTGGTAGGCCTCAATGGCCTGCGCCATGGGCACGGAACGAGGCATTTTCATCAGAGATGAATTTCTCAGCAGCGTGAGCATGGCATACTTGATGATTTGCTTAGCATACTTCTCGTCCAGCGCTTGTTCACGACCGCGCTGCCAGAGTGCGCTCATCGCGACCGATACCAAGTCTTGCTCATCGACCATCGCACTTCGGCGGTACCGAACAAGGCGCTGAGCAAGCCTGTAGATGTAGGGTATGTACTGCTCGAATGCCGGCGAGCTCCCCAAGAGCACTCAACTCCTCGACGGCTCATCAAGATTTGCTGTAGTATCCCTTGCCACGCCCTTGGTCGTTCTCCTGACCGCGCGCGTTCCGATCCAGCTCCCGCGCCATCTCCTTCGCACAATTGGCGCAGAGCCTGCCCGACTGCGTCGGCGTGCCACACCGCTCGCACGGGTACACCATGTTCGGGTTGTTGCGCAGCAAAAGCCGCCCGTCGCGGATGAACTGGACGATCTCGTCGTACGTCACGTCCGTCCCGTTCGCGACCTCGTAGATATTGGCGAGCGGGTGCTGGCGCAGATACGCCCGGATGGTTGCGAGTTTCTCGTCCTCGTCCTTGACGCACTGGGGGCAGATGTCGCGCCCCACGCGGTTGAAGAGCCTCCCGCATCGGCGGCAGTTGGCGATGGCCACGGTCATCCCTCCACCGTCATGATTCGCGGTCCCTCGACAAAATCCTGCCACGCCACTGCCGCGCGCCATGGTCGGGATTCCCGGCCGCCGCTGCGGCCGCCGCCCACGTCGCCGCCAGGCCGCGGGCATCGCCAGCCTGCGGGCGGCCGCCGCCTCACTCCACGCGCGCGATCACGGCCGCGTGCACCGCCTTCGCACCGGCTCCGTACAACACCTGCGCGCACGTCGCGAGCGTCGCGCCGGTCGTCACCACGTCGTCGACGAGCAACACGCGCCTTCCCCGAATGGCGCTCGCATCTCGGGCAGCAAACTGGCCCGCGAGCTCGCGCAGGCGGCGGGACTTGTCTTTCGCGGTCTGGGATCGGGTGCGGCCCGATGTGCCGAGGCGCACGAGCGCACGCGCACACGGCAGTCCCTCCGCGCGGGCGAACGAGGAGGCCACGAGCAGGACGTGATCGTACCCCCGCAGGCGGAGGCGGTCTGGCGCGGTCGGCACGGGTACCACGACATCGGCAGGCGGGTGCGCACCGTGGGTGGCGGCGAGCGCCGAGGCGAAGAAGGGGGCGATCTCGACGACGCGATCGTACTTGTACGCGCGGATGAGGGTGCGGACGAAGTGATCGTAGACGAGGACGCTCGTGACAACCATTGGGCGCCCGGCGGCGCGCATGCGCACCGCCTGCACGCAGACGGGCACGAGCGCGAGATTCTGCTGGCAGAAGACGCAGAGCTGCTTCATCGCGTCCCGCTTGCCGGGGCGCCCGCCCGCCAGTTGCGCCGGAATGGGACGGCTGCAGACGGGACAGGGCTCGTCGTCCGAGGGAAAGATCCAGTTGAGCGTCTGCTGCACGAGGCGTTGTGCGAGGAACGACGGCGTGTACGCGCGGGCCACGTGGCGCGCCTCCCTCCCGATGGGGCAATCACGGCCGCGCGTCGAGCCTGGAGAGCGTGAACCAGAAGTCGCTGCCCTTGCCTTCCTCGCTCTCGACGCCGACTTCGCCGCCGAGCGCGGTGACGATGTGCTTGACAATCGCGAGCCCTAGGCCCGTCCCGCCGGAGGCCCGGCTGCGGTCCTTGTGCACGCGGTAGAACCGCTCGAACACCCGCGGCAGCGACTCCTTGGGAATCCCGATGCCATTGTCCTTCACGTGCACCTTGACGCGATCGACCAGGACATCCCAGGTGACGCAGACGCGGCTTTTTGGCGGCGAGTAGTGGATGGCGTTCGTCAGCAGGTTGAGGAACACTTGCAGCAGGAGATCCGGCTCGGCCCACACGTGCAGGCGCTGCTCGCGAGGCAACTCGATGGCAATGTCCTTCTCGTCCGCCACGGGCCGGACGCGGTCCACGGCGCGCACGAGCACCTCGTACAGATCGACGGCGACGGGATCAACATGGCTGTCGCTCGCCTCGAGCTTCGAGAGCTCCAGCAGGTCCGAGACGAGGTTCCCCATCCGCAGCGACTCCTCGTAGATGGTGCGCAGGAACTTTTCGCGCGCCTCCTGGTCCACGTCCCCGTCGAGCAGGGTCTCGGCGAAGCCGCGAATCGCGGCGATGGGCGTCTTCAGCTCATGCGAGACGTTGGCGACGAAATCGCTCCGCATCCGCTCGAGGCGGCGCCACTCGGAGACGTCGTTGACGAGCATCAGCACGTCGTGCCGACCGTCGGCCTTGTTTCGCATGCGGGGCGCCGCCGAGATGGGCACGAGGCGCACGGCGACCGTGACGCCGTCGCGGATCTGGAACTCCCCGGACCACGGCGTGCCGAAGAGCAGGGCGTGATCAATCGCCGAGCCGAGCTGGTAATTGCGAAAGACGGTCCAGTGATCCCGGTCCTTCCACTGCTCCACGGGCCGGCGGAACAGCCGCTCGGCGGCGTGGTTGACCATCTGCACCTGGCCGTCGCTCTTCAGATAGATGACGCCGGTGGTCATGTTCTGCAGGATGTGACGGAGAATGTCTCGCTCCTGCGACAGATCCGCCAGCGTCTCCTGGATGCGCTCGGCCATGCGGTTGAAATGGCGAAAGATGGCGATCTCGGCAGGACGGCTCCGGTACTCGTACATGCGCACGTCGTAGCGGCCCTGGACGATGGCGTCCATGGCGTCGAGCAAATACCGCCTGAGGCTGCGAAACCAGCTCATCTGCCAGACGGCGAACAGCGCGCCGACGAGAAGCCCGACGCCGAGCCCGATGACAAACGCCATCATGATCCCGACGTGCCTTCCGTGAACTTGTAGCCGATGCCGCGCACCGTGCGAATGTACTTGGGATTCTTGGAATCGTCCTCGATCTTTTCGCGCAGATGCGAGACATGGACGTCGACGATGCGGGTGTCCGTGGCGGCGCTGTAGCCCCAGACGCGATCGAGAAGTTGGTCTCTCGACAGCACGTGCTCGGGATTCTCCATGAAGTATTGCAAGAGCTCGAATTCCTTCGGCGTGAACTCCACGAGCTGGCCGCGCACGCGGACTTCGTGGCGCGCCACATCCAGGACGATGTTGCCCGCGCGCAGGACCTTGCCGCTCGCCGCGGGCTGGGCATCCTCTTCCCGGCTCTCGGTGCGGCGCAAGACCGCGCGGGCGCGCGCGACAAGCTCGCGCGGGCTGAACGGCTTGGTGACGTAGTCGTCCGCGCCGAGCTCGAGCCCCAGGACGAGGTCCACCTCTTCGTCGCGCGCGGTCAGCAGGATGATGGGGATCTTGACGCCCTCCTGGCGGAGGCGCCGGCACACCTCCAGCCCGTCCATCCCGGGCAGCATGAGGTCGAGCACGACGAGATCATACTTCGACGCGCCCTGCTTCAGCTTCTCGTACGCGACGCGGCCGTCCTCCACCGTCTCCACGTCGAAGCCCGAGCGACTGAAGTTGTATTCGACCAACGTGCGAATGGACGCTTCGTCGTCCACCACCAACACGGTAGGCACACGTTTTCCCTCCGCTCACTGGTACTGGCCTTATTGTAGCAGGAAGCGACAGCCTGCAGCCACGATCAGGATGGAGAAG
>NZ_BCRQ01000017.1 GCF_001552675.1 Alicyclobacillus sendaiensis NBRC 100866 | reverse complement strand
GGAGCCGCCGGGATGTATCGCCCGTCAGCGCCGATACGGCTTGTCCGGCGAGCCTTTCTCTGTGGGAAAGGCGTCTTCCAAGGCGAGGACGCGCAATTCGGGCTGGCGGCCGACCGCCGCGTGCGTTTGCTGCATCGATCTTCGCGCCATGTCGAGCGGCGTCATGCGCAAGCTCCATCTCCTCCGAACGCCGTTTTCCCTACGTTGCCCCGGCCGCCGGCAGCTCATGCGCGCGGCGCCTTCCCTTGACGGCGCAAAGAGCAGTTGAAACAATGGTGCGCGGAGGAGGAACAGGATATGGAGAGACGTCAGTCGGAAGTCTGGTTTCAGCGAGCCGAACAGGTGATCTTGGGCGGCGTCAACAGCCCGTCGCGATCGTACAAGTCCGTCGGCGGGGGCACGCCCGTGGTCATGGTCCGCGGCGAAGGGCCGTATCTCTACGACGTGGACGGCAACCGGTACATCGACTACCTCGCGGGCTATGGCCCTTCCATTCTCGGCCACGCCCATCCGGCCATCACGCGCGCGATTCAGGAGGCTGCGGAGGACGGCGTGCTCTACGGAACGCCCACGCCGTACGAGGTGGAGTTTGCCGAAATGCTGCGCGCCGCCATCCCGGACTTGGAGCGCATTCGCTTTGTCAACTCCGGAACCGAAGCGGTGATGACGACCGTTCGCGTCGCGCGCGCCTACACGGGGCGAACGAAGGTGCTCAAGTTCGCCGGGTGTTACCACGGCCACTCGGACGCGATGCTCGTCGCTGCAGGCAGCGGCCCGTCATCCATCGGCGTGCCGGACAGCGCGGGCGTCACGCGCAACATCGCGAGCGAGATCGTCACCGTGCCGTTTAACGATCGCGCCGCGCTCAAGGAGGCGCTCGCCGCCCACGGCCGGGACCTCGCGGCCATCCTCGTGGAACCGATTGTGGGCAATTTCGGCATCGTGCCGCCCATCGACGATCGGTACCTGGCCGACGTGATCGACCTGGGCCACGAAGTGGGGGCGCTCGTGATTTTCGACGAGGTGATCACGGCCTTTCGCTTTCACTACGGGAGCGCGGCGCAGCTCTACGGCGTGCATCCAGACCTGTACGCGCTCGGCAAGATCATCGGCGGGGGGTTGCCCATCGGCGCGTATGGTGGGCGGCGGGACATCATGGAGCAGGTGGCGCCACTCGGGCCCGCGTACCAGGCCGGCACCATGGCGGGGAACCCGCTCTCCATGCGCACAGGCATGGCTTGCCTGCGCACGCTGTCCGATCCTCGCCTGTACGACGAGATGGCCCGCCGCGCGGCGTTGCTCGTGGACGTGGCCGAGACGGCTGCTCGCGCGAACGGGATCGATATCGTGGTCAACCGCGTCGGCGGTGCGTTCACCATCTACTTTGGCCGCGAGCCGGTGCGCGATTACGAGGCGGCGACGCGCACGGACAGCCGGCGCTTCGCTCGGTTCTTCCATCTCCTCTCCGATCGCGGCATCCTCATCGCGCCGTCCAAGTACGAGGCGTGGTTTGTTTCGGCGGTTCACAGCGACGCGGACATCGAGGAGACGGCAGAGGCGCTCGATAGTGTGTTCTCCCATCTCGCGAGGGAAGTGTAGCGCCTAGCGGCGAGGGGGCAGGTCGCGCCGAGATCGCACCCACAGGGCCGCGCAGAGCGCCGACGAGGCCAACATCGCGGCTACAAGCGCAAGGCGGGCCGACGGCGACAACGCATGGAGCTGGAAGGCGACGAGGGGAAACGCAAAGTACGCGATGGAGGGAACCACCAACATCCACGGTTCAACGCGCGACGCGAGGTGCACCGCCATCAGCAGGTACGAGGCGGCCGCGACCGTGAGCCCGGCGGTCCACCAGGCCGTGCGCGTGAACGTCCAGTCGGTCAAGAGCATGCCGATGGCAGGCACGAGCGTCCCCTGAAACACCATGGCGCCGGTGATGTTGCCGACGGCGAGGGCGTCCTTTCGGTCTCGCATCCAGAGGACGCTGTTCAACGTCTCGGGCAATTCCGTGGCCAGGGGCACGACGAGCGCGGAGAGCACAAACGCGGGCACCGCTCGCTCCGCTGCGACGGATTCCACGCCCTTCGTGAGAAGGTGCGCGCCTGCCACCACGATCAGAACCGCCAGGGCGATCTGCGCGAGGACGGCGACCGCGGCCGGATGGCCGTGGCGGCGGTTCAGGTAGAGCGGCCGCAGGTCGGGCGCGGACTCGGCTCTGTCGCCGTCGCGCAGGTGCGCGCGGACGAAGACCACATACCAGCCGATGAGCAAACACGCGACCGACGCTTTGAACCAAGGCGCCGGCCACGCTGCGGGCGCGAGGGAGAGGGAGAACCCGACCAGAAAAAAGGCGAGATCGCGCAGAAAGGCCCGGCTGCTGACCGCCATGCCACCCGCGGGATGGCCTGTGCGAAACAGCACAGCGGCGAGCGCGAGCACGAGCCCGCCGAGCGTCGCCAACAGAAACGGCGCCCCCAAAATCCCACCCATGCCGACCTGGTCCGCCTCGCCACCGCCGAGCACAATCGCCGTCATGGGAACCGCCGTCTCGGGCAGCGCCGTTCCGAGCGCCGCCAGCACGCTCCCCACGGCGCCCTCGCCCAGGCGGAGCTTCACGCCGAGCCACTCCACGCCGTTGGTGAACAGCTCTGCGCCAAACAGCACCATGCAGAGCCCGAACGCCATCTGGACGGCCGTCAACTCGTCCACCCCCACGCGCACAGGTCCTTACACCTGTACGCGCCGCCCGCCCCTCCTATGACATGCCCTCGCCGACCGCGCCGCCCGTCACTGATACTGCTTCTCGGTGCCACTCACGAAGGGCAGCCACGAGAACCACTGCGGCCTCAGGCGCCAGAGGCTCGGAACCAACAGGATGGCGATCACGACCGCATAGAACTCCACAAAAGGCACCCACACGTGAGGCGCGGCGGACACCACGCCCAAGAACGCGGCCTCGACGTACAGCGGATCCAACGCGTAGAAAAAGTGAGACCACACGAGCGCCGAGTAGTCGATGGGATTCTGCTCGTACAGGGACTTCAAGCCGTAACCGAGCGCCCCGAAGATGACAGTCATGAGGCCGACACTGCCGTAGGCGAATACCGTGCTCCACGTGGACCTGAGCGCGATGGTCGAAAACAGTACGCATACTACAGAAATGACTACAATCGTAACAAGTTGGAACCCAAGGACGGACGCGACCTGCGCCGGCACGGCACCGCCATAGAGGAACACCAGGCTGTACACGGGCAACGTCAGGACCACGAGCAGGACCAAAAGCGCGCTCGAGGAGACGACCTTGCCGAACAGGATGCCAAAAGGACCGACCGGCGTGGTCAGAAGGACCGCGAGCGTCTTCCGCTCTCGTTCACCGCTCACGGAGCCGGACGCGAACGCCGGCGCCAAAAACGCCACCACCACCATCTGCAAGAGGCTGACCAGCGCAAACACCTGCTGGCTCTTCGTGGGCTGGACCAAGTACAGCTGCCCCTGTACGTTTTCGTACAGGAGAAAGACGGTCAGCGCACTCATCGCAAACAGGTAGGCCGTGATGACGAGCGGGGCCCGAATGGTGCGCATGCGCTGGCGGAACTCCTTGAGGAGCAGCGGGTTGAGGTGCCACTTCACGAGATCGCCCCCTCCTGGATCGCCGCAAGGCGGAGGAACAGTTGCTCAATGTCCGTCGGTTGCTCGCGGAACTGCGTGATGGAAAACCCTTCTGAGACAAGCCGACTCAAAAGTTCGGCCTGCTGCGCCAGCGTGCCCGCGTAGAGCACCTCCCAGCCTGGTGCGAGCGGCCGGACCTCGGCGACGTGAGGATCGGCGAAGAGTGCCTTGACGAAGTCGTCGCCGAGATCGCGCCCGTCAATCACGATGGTGCGGTACGCGCTCGAATGCTGGACCATCACCTGAACCGCTGCCACGGCCACGAGCTCGCCGCGCAGCAGAATGCCCACCTCGTCGGCGACTTCGGCGAGTTCGTTGAGAATGTGCGTGCTGATGATCACGGTCTTGCCCAACTCGCGCAATCCGGCGAGCACCGAGCGCATCTCGAGCCTCGACTTCGGATCGAGGCCGCTCGAGGGCTCGTCCAAAATGAGCACGTCCGGATCGTGCATGAGACAGCGCGCCACCTCGAGGCGCTGCTGCATGCCGCGCGACAGGTGATTGACGTAGACGTCTCGCTTGTCCGCGAGGCGAACGCGTTCCAAAAGTTCCTCCGCGCGGCGCGAGATGGTCCGCCTGTCCACGCCGTAACACTGTGCGAAGAAGCGCAGGTATTCCATCACCGTGAGATCGTCGTAGACGCCGAACGAATCCGGCATGTACCCGATGGCCCGGCGGACCGCCTGCGGTTCCCGCGTCACCTCGTGGCCGCAGACATACGCGCGCCCGGACGACGGCAGCGTCAGCGTCGCGAGCATCGACAGCGCCGTGGTTTTGCCAGCCCCGTTTTCACCCACAAGCCCGAAGATGACCCCACGGTCGACGTTCAGGTTGAGGTTGTTCACCGCCAACGTCTTTCCGTACCGCTTCGTGAGGTTCTGCGTGAGAATCACGATCCCGCCTCCACCACTGGCATCACCGGTGCGTACTCGCGCACAAGCACGAGCGTCTTCTCGCTCGCCACGGCGCGCTGATTGGACGGCACCGAAAGCTCGGGCAGACCGCGACTGGCCGTGGCCACCACGAGGGCTTCCGCAGAGCCAGGGTGCCATTCCGCGACGAGCCCCGACAAATACGCGCCGAGCGTTCGGCCAATTCCGTGCGTCAGTTGGCGGTTGTACAGCCCGTAATCCGAAATCCAGGACGACGTCTGCACCTCTTGGCTCGCGTTGAGCGATCTCGTCTGGCCCGGCGCGAGCGTGCCCAACTTGACCAGCATCCCGTCATACACCACCGCGACATCCGAGAGCGTCATCCGCGTCTCGTTGGTCACCGTGCCGAACAAAAGACCATACGCTTCTTTGAAATTGCACTGGATCCGGCCGGCGGCTTCGTCGAATCCCGACGCGAACACGTAGCGCACATGCCAACGCGGCACGTCGGCGAGAGACACCAGCGTGGCGCCACCGCCGTGTTCGATTCGAGTGTTCGCCACGGGCTCCGTGTCGCTCTGCAAGGTCAGAACGTCGTCGGCAGGGGGCAAGCGGAGGATCTCATCGCCGCTGTCGGGCGACATCATGGCGAGCGCGCCGTACTCAAACGCGCGCCCGTCGCCAAGCAGATCCATCACGCCGACGCCGTTCATCAGAAGTCCCGCGGGCCGCGACGATCCGCCGAGCACAAAGATGCCGACCGTGGTGAGGCCGCTCAGGGCGGGCAGGATGACCCACGCGAGCGCCGCCCGGCGAACGCGCCGGAGCACAAAAAATGCGACCGGCCCCGCCGCCACCAGGTACGCCAGGAGCACCAGGGCAAACGTGGAGAGCCCCGGCATGCGCAGCGGCTCCAGCGCGTCGCCCACGCTCGTCAGGCTAAGCCCGCCCGTCGGGCGCAGGAGGCCGGAGACAGCCACGTCCGCCGTCTGCGCCAGATTGGCGTCGTGAAACAGGGCCGTCCACATCTGCGCATTCCCCGGCCAAGCCAGTAGATCCGGATCGAGCGGAGAAAAGGACGTCTGCCAGATCTGCCCCCGGCCAAACGTTTTGCTCGCCACCAGGGGTTCGGCGTTCGATCCCGCCCAAAGGCGGGCCCAAGCCGCGGCCTGCCCGGCGGTGGACTCGATTTGGCCCGGCCCGCCGCCTGTGCCCGCGAAGTTCGCCAGCGGATCGCCGTTCACCACTTGGAACGCGCCAGGAGAAATGGGAAGCTGCCCGAACTCGGACGGCGCATCGCCCGTGCCCGTCACAATGAGGAGCCCGCCCTGCGCCACCCAGTTCGCGAGCGCCCGCGCCTGCGCGGTGGACAGCGCGCGGAGCTCGTCCACGCTGGCCACCAGCGCGCTCAGATTCGCGAGCGCCTGCGCGGACGTGGGTAAATCGTAAGCCTTGAGCGCAACGGGCAAAACCGGCATGCCGTCCGCGCTCGTTCCGGCCAGAAACTGCGTGGCCTGCGAGCTGTCGCTCACGACCCCGACGAGATCGACGTGCGAGACGCTGTTGCCCCCAAGCCAGGAGCTCGTGACGACGCGCCCACCGACCACCAGGTCGAGCGCCGTCCCCTGCGCAAGCGCGCTGCCCGGCACGTCGATAAACGTCGACGCATAGCCATCCTTTGGCAGCCAAAGCGGCCAGGTCAACACGCCCGTCACGCGCCGATCCCCAATCGACGGGCCGCCCACGCGCAGCACCAGCTTCGCCATGTTCGCCGGGCCCTCGTTTCGGACGAAGACGTGCACCGGCACCCACGCGTCCGCCACGTAATAACCGCCATAGCCCACGGCGGTCGCCATGGATACCGAGTCGGCGGAAGCTTCGGGCGCCAAAAGCATGGAACCGACCAACGACGCCGCGGTGATGGCGGCGCAAGCCAGAGCTCGATATCGGCCAAGCGCTTCAAGGCAGCGCGAGACAAACCTCATGCCACTGTCCCTTTCGAAAGGCATCCCCATGATGCCTCGTGAGATGGCCATCCGGCTCCATTGTAACGCCATCCGAATCTCGCTGCGAATGTCGCGGTGGCTGGCCTTCGCGCCGAGATCGTCGTATGCTGGAATTGTGATCTTTCACTTGGAGGAAGAGGGTGGATCGGGTGCTTCCGTCTCAATCTCCGGGCGATCACGCCTACATCGTGCGAGGCACGCCGGTCTACCGGCGCGTGAGCATCGCCTTTCTCGCTGCGGGCCTCGTCATCTTCGCCAACCTGTATGCGGTGCAGCCGCTCATCCCGACGTTCAGCTTGGCGTTCGCCCGATCGCCGGCAACCGCGAGCCTCGCGCTTTCCGCTTCGACGTTCACCCTCGCGCTGTCCCTCCCCGTGTTTGCGTCACTCTCGGACCGATTCGGCCGCAAACCGATCATGATCTTCTCCCTATTCTCGTCGTCCGCACTCCAATTCGCCATCGGCCTCGTGCCGACGTTCTGGGAGCTGGTTGCCGCGCGGGCCTTGGAAGGGTTCACGCTGGCCGGATTGCCTGCTGTGGCCATGACCTACCTGAGCGAGGAGATGGATGCGTCGAGCCTGGGAGCTGCGATGGGTCTGTACATCAGCGGCAACTCGCTCGGCGGCTTGCTCGGGCGCGTGCTCATCAGCTTGGTGGCCGATGGCGCCTCGTGGCGGATCGGGATGATGGCGTTCGGCGCGGTGAGCCTGGCCTTGAGCGGCTATGTGGCTTGGGCTCTGCCAGCGTCGCGGCACTTTGAGCAGAGAAGGGATGGCGCCCGGGAGATTTTGTCCCGCTTTGCACGCGCGGTGACGCGGCCGGAACTGGACGCGCTGTATCTCGTGGGTGGGCTTCTGATGGGCGGATTCGTGTCCCTCTACACGTACATGGGCTTTCGCCTCGCGCGCGCGCCTTATCACCTCTCGACGTCCGTCATCGGACTCTTGTTCTTCGCCTATCTCGCGGGCACGTTCAGTTCATCGTTCATGGGCAGCTTGACGGATCGAATCGGACGTCATCGCGTGCTGCCGCTGAACATTGCCATCATGGCCGCAGGTGCGGTGCTCACCTGCGCGCGAAGCCTTGCCGCCATCGTCGCCGGGATGGTGGTGTTCACGTTCGGCTTCTTCGGCGCGCATGCCACCGCCTCGTCGAGCGTCGGCAGCCTGGGTGGCGCAGAGCGGGCACAGGCCTCGGCTTTGTATCTCTTTTGTTATTACACTGGTTCTAGTGTCATCGGTTTTGTCGCTGGCCTGTTCTGGACGGACATGGGTTGGCGCGGCGTGATCGGCATGATCTTGGCCGCGCAAGCGGCGGCCGCGATCGCCTTTCTTTTCGCTAAACGAAAATTGAGTGGGGCATCGTGAAGAGACCGGGGCGGCCGGCCGCCTCGGCACCGGCTCACGCCCCGGAAGCCATGGACGCGATGGCGAGAAGGTGAGGCAAGGTGTAATCCACGCGTTCCTCGGGCAGCACCCGCGGGATCCCAGGTGCCATGACGCGCTCTGGATGGAACGAGTGAATGGGCAGGTAGACCCGGGGACGGATGGCCTCGACGGTCCGTTCGATCTCGTCGAGCGCCGCGTGGCCGCTGGTGCCGATGGCGCGAAAGGTCACCTCGAAGTGCGCGAGCCAGCGCTGGAGATTGTCCCAGGCCGGATCGAACGGACCGAGCGGGGCGCCGTTGGAGTGAATATAAAGGCCCGAGGCCGCAGAGCCGAGATCGATGAGCCGCCACAGCCTGTCGTACGCGAGTTCGACGGCAAACGCACCGGATGTTGCCCGCACGCGAGCCGCGTCGAGCGAGGGCAAGCCCGTGTCTTGAAGCCATCTGGCGACCGGATCCGGCAGGGCCTCGTCCGCCCACACGTGGATGCCCTCGGGCAAGTCGTCGGTGAAGTGCGAGGCCACGTAGAGCGTTCGCGCTTCGAACACCGGGATGCGCTTCGCTTCCCGAGCCGCGCGGGCGAACGCGAGCACGCGCTCCGGATGCCGTGGATACGGATTGAAATAGACCATGCGAGCCTCACCCACCATGGCCTCTACAATCAGACGGACGAGCTCCTGCTCCGTCGCCTGCGGGCGCGCCTCGTCTCCGGCCCGTGTCCCCTCGATGAGCAGAACGTCCGGCTCGAACTTTCGCGCCTTCTCGACGAACGCGTGGGTGACCTCGGGCCTCCACCCGTGAAACCGCAGATCTCCCGTGTAGACCAACCGCATATCCGGGGCGCTGACGAAGATGGCCGCGGCACCGGGCGTGTCGTGATCGACCGAAACAAACTGGAACTGCAGATCCCCGACGCTCCGCCACGCCTCGGGCTCCATCGCGATGAGCCGCAGAGGGGGTTGGTCCTCGATCCCGGCTGCGGAGAGAAGTTGCAAGATTTTACAGGTATCTTTCGTCGCAAAAACCGAGATTTCATTTGCCATATAAGGCAAAATAGAGGTATGATCCAAGTGATTATGGCTTATGCAAATTGCCAAAGTGTCACGTATTTTTCCTGCATAAAGTTCAGGAATATCCGGAAGAATGCCGACCGCTCGAAGGTCGGCGGTCGAACGCGGCCGCAGCGCACCTGCGAACATCGGGGAAGTGGGGCGAACGACGTGCCCCATGTCGAAGATGATCTCTGCGGACGAGGTCTTCACCTGGAAAATGGTGCCGCCGATGGTGCGCGTTCCGCCAAAAAACGTGATGCGCGTTGCGTGGTCCACGAGCATCGCTCCTTTGTTCAAGCTTGAATCGCAGCCGAGCACTACAGAATACCACACGAGAGGGGATGAGAACATACTTCGATTTTGAATTTGCGTGAAGTTCTCTTTACTCAATCTTCACTTGGCGCGTCAGACGGATGCGATTACAATGTCGTTGGAGTGGAAGCCGAGGCGCTCGCCGGGCGCTTTCAGACCTGACGAAATCCGGCGGAGGTTCGTGCAGCCCTGTTTCTCTTGCATAATTAACTTACCAGTATATATAATTCAGAATGAATGAGACGATTTCGGCCAGGAGGCGTTTGACCATGGCTGAACGAACAACGCCTACGCCCAGCGAAGACCGCGTGTTTCCCGCGACATGGTACGCGGTCTGTTTCTCCAAGCAGCTCACGCACGGGAGACCGCTTGCCGTGCGCGTGGCAGGGCGCGATCTCGTCCTGTTCCGCGACGCAACAGGGCACGTGCGCGCGCTGTCCCGGTATTGCACCCACCGAGGCGCGGATCTCGCGCTCGGCCGCGTCGAACGCGGACAACTGGCGTGCGCATATCACGGCTGGCAGTTTCAAGGCGACGGCCGCTGCTCGCTCATCCCGGCGCACCCGGACCGCCCCATCCCTGCCTTCGCCCACAACCGCGCGTTTCCCACCTGCGAACGAGGCGGGATAGCATGGGTGTACCTCGGCAGCGACACCAGCCCACCGGAGCCACCCCTGTTTTCCGAGCTCACCGACGGATCGTATCGCCTCGTCCCGTATGAGGACGTGTGGAAGGCCCACCTCACGCGCGTCGTGGAAAGCGTGCTCGACGTCGCGCACCTGGCGTTCGTCCACCGAAAGACCATCGGACGCCGGACACCCGCCGTCATTCCGCGCGTGTCCTTTGACACCGACGATGGCAATCGCATCGTCATTCGCAATGGCGGCGGCGTGCTCGAGTACTGGTTCCCGCAGATGTGGATTCTGCGGCCGGCCGAAGGCAGCGGCTTCATCAATTTTGTCACCTTCACGCCTGTCGACGCGGAGACCACGCGCATTCTCGGCTACGCCGGCCGCTCTTTTCTGCGATCCGTCCCCGGCATCGACGCCCTGTTCCGCCACTACAGCCTGCGGGTGCTGCGCGAGGATCAGCGGGTCGTCGAAAGCCAGCACCCGAGGCCCATTCCCGAAGCGCTCCGCATGGAGGCACACGTGCCCGCCGACGCGCCGCAGGTCCGCTTCCGCCACCGCTGGTATCGGTTTCTGACGGGGGATGAGCCCCGCGTCGCGATCGATCCATCCGCCCCCTGACCGCCCGTGTCGGGGCCGGTGCCTCGCGCCCGCCACAGGGCGCGAGGCGCACCTCCCGCGCGCGGGGCGCGGCGCGAAGACCCACACCCCGCCGCCTATTCGCCGCGGAACTGCGGCTTGCGCTTCTCGGCGAACGCGGCGAGCGCCTCCAGGCGATCCGCCGTCGGCAAAACGCCCTCGTACGCCGCGTCCTCGATGGCGAGCCCCGTCGCGAGATCGACGTCGAGGCCGCGATCGATGGCCCACTTCGCCTGGCGCACCGCTACCGGTCCGTTGTCGGCGATGGCGCGAGCCAGCGATCGCGCCACATCCATGGCGGCCTCGCGCGTATCGGCCACCTCGAGCAGGATGCCGAGCTCTCTCGCGCGCTCCGCATCGATGCGCGCAGCCGTGAAGATCATCCACTTCGCCCACGTCGGCCCGATGAGGCGGGCGAGCCGCTGCGTCCCGCCCGCCCCCGGGACGATGGCGAGGGACGTCTCCGTCAAGCCGAGCCGGAGATCGCGGCTGCCGATGCGAAAGTCGCACGCCAGCGCCAACTCCAGCCCGCCGCCGAACGCGAATCCGTGCAGCACCGCAATGGTTGGCTGCGGCAGGCGCGCGACGCGATCGAACGCCTCGCGCGTCAGGCGCACGTTGCGCCGCACCTCATCTGGCGAAAGCCCGCGCCGCTCCTTCAGGTCCGCCCCCGCGCAGAACCCCTTGCCTTCTCCCCGGACGATCACGGCCCGCACGCCGCGGTCCTGCGCGATCTCGCGCACGGCGTCCTCCAGCGCGCAAAGCAGCGCGTAATTGAGCGCATTCATCGCATCCGGCCGGTTCAACACGAGCTCGGCGATCCCGTCCTCGCCCCTGTGCCAGACCATCGGCTGTTCCACGCTCGTCTCCCCTCTCAAACCGGATACACCGGATGCTTCCGGTGCCCGAACGCGACCGATTTCCCTTCGTACATCGCGAACCGGCGGATGAGCTCGTCCCGCAATTCGTCCGCGTCCACGATGTGGTCCACCACGAGCTCGGACGCCAAGCGGTAAATATCGATGTCGCGCCGGTACTCCTCTCGCTTCCCCTTCACAAACGCGGACCGCTCGGGCTCTTCCAGTTCGGCGATCTTGTTGGCGTAGACCGCGTTCACCGCCGCCTCCGGCCCCATCACGGCGATCTCGGCCGTCGGCAGCGCGATGCACGCGTCCGGCTCAAACGCGGGCCCCGCCATGGCGTACAGCCCTGCGCCGTACGCCTTGCGCACAATCACCGAGATCTTCGGCACCGTGGCCTCGGACATCGCGGCGATGAGCTTCGCGCCGTGGCGAATGATGCCCTGGCGCTCCACCTTCGTCCCAATCATGAACCCGGGCACGTCCGCCAGGAAGAGGAGGGGAATGTGAAACGCATCGCACAGCGCAATGAAACGCGCCGCCTTGTCGGCGGAGTCGACGAACAGAACGCCGCCCTTCACGCGCGGCTGATTCGCGATGATGCCGACCGGCCGCCCCGCGATGCGCGCGAGCCCCGTGATGATCTCCGGCGCAAACAGCGCCTTCACCTCAAACCACGAACCGCCGTCGATCAGCCGATGGATGAGATCGTACATGTTGAACGGCACGTTCGGATTCTTCGGGACAATCGCCGAGGCGGGACGGTCGGACGGCGCCGGATCGCGCGGCGCTTCCACGGGCGGTCGCCCGAGGTACGAGTCCGGCATGTAGCTGAGGTATCGCCTGCACGCCTCGATAGCGCTCGGCTCGTCTTCTACGAGCACGTCCCCGCAACCGCTCACGGTGCAGTGCATGCGCGCGCCGCCCATCTCCTCGAGCGTCACCTTCTCCCCGATGACCATCTCCGCCATGCGCGGCGAGCCCAGGTACATGCTGGCGTTGCCTTCGACCATGATGACGAGATCGCAGAACGCAGGAATGTACGCGCCGCCAGCCGCGGACGGGCCGAAGAGCAGGCAAATCTGCGGGATGTGGCCGCTCAGGCGTACCTCGTTGTAGAAGATCCGCCCTGCGCCCCGCCGGCCGGGAAACATCTCGACCTGATCCGTGATGCGCGCGCCGGCCGAATCCACCAGGTAGATCAGGGGGATGTGAAGCTTCTCCGCGGTCTCCTGAATGCGGAGGATCTTTTCGACCGTCCGCGCCCCCCAGCTTCCCGCCTTGACCGTGCTGTCGTTGGCCATGACGGCGACCTTCCGCCCGTGGATGCGCCCAATCCCGGTCACCACGCCGTCCGCAGGCAGATCGTCCGCGGCGCAGTTCGCGTACAGCCCGTCCTCGACCTCCAGGCCGTCATCCAGGAGGAGCTTCAGGCGATCGCGCACAAACAGCTTGCCCTGTTCCCGGTTTTTCTCGTGATACTTCGCGGCGCCGCCTGCCATCGCGCGCGCCCGCATCTGTTCCAACCGCTCATCCGCCACCGCGCCAACCCTCCCTCATGTGGTCTGACATGCGCTTCTCGCGACTTGCCGCGCGTGGCTCGACAGGGGCTTCCCGAGCTTCCCTTCCAACCAGGCGACAACGTCCAAATACCGTTCGGCGTCGACGCCCGTCTCCGCGCCCATGCTGTGAAAGAGATACAGCACGTCCTCCATCGCCACGTTTCCCGATGCGCCGGGCGCGTACGGACAACCGCCGAGTCCGCCGACGGAGCCGTCAAACCGCCGCACGCCGGCGAGAAAGCCCGCGTAGAGGTTGGCAATCGCCATCCCGCGCGTGTCGTGGAAGTGGAGCGAGATGCGGTCGAGCGGCGCGATGCGCGCCACCTCGCGCACCAGGTCCGCGACCTGCGTGGGCACCGCCACGCCAATGGTGTCGCCGAGCGCCACTTCATCGACGCCAAGCTCGAAGAGCCGCTCCACGACGGCGAGGACCTGCGACACCGGCACCCTGCCTTCGTACGGGCAGCCGAAGGCCGTGGACACGTACCCGCGCACCACGAGGCCTTCCGCCTTGGCACCCTCAATCACGGGTCGCAGCACGGGATACGTCTCTGCGACGGTCTTGTTGATGTTTTTCAGATTGTGGGACTCGCTTGCCGACATGAACACGTGCACCGCGTCCACCTTCGCCGCGAGCGCCCTTGCGAGCCCGCGCTCGTTCGGCACGAGCGCCGACAGCTCCACGCCGGGCCTGCGCCGAATCCGCGCGAACACCTCGTCGGCGTCCGCCAGCTGCGGAATCCACTTCGGATGCACGAACGACGAGACCTCGATGGATGTGAGCCCTGCGTCCATGAGCCGCTCGACGAGCTCCACCTTGACCGCCGTGTCGATCACGCCCGGTTCGTTCTGCAGCCCGTCGCGCGGCCCGACCTCGCGCAGCCACACGCGCTCTGCCATGTGATCGCCCTCTTTGCGTCAGCTTTCCAGCCGGACGAGATCGTCCCCTTCGTTGACGAAGTCGCCCTCGTTCACCAACACCTCGGCCACCACGCCGGCCCCTTCGGCCGGAATGGGGACCTCCATCTTCATCGACTCGAGCACGACGACGTCCTGCCCAGCCTCGACGCGATCGCCAGGCTGAACCAGCACGCGCAGCACGATGCCCGCCATGCTCGCCTGCACCGTTGCCATGACGCACCCTCCTCAGCGCTTCCCCCAGGATTCCAAAAAGTCGGTCGTGGTGTCCCCCGCGGCGAACCGATCCGAGGCGACGATGGCGCGAAGCAGCGGCAGGTTCGAGCGGATGCCTTCGATGACATACGCGTCGAGCGCCTGCTTCATGCGCGCGATGGCCTCGGCTCGATCTCGGCCGTGGGCGATGAGCTTGCCAATCATCGGATCGTAAAATGGCGTGATTTCCGAGCCCGCCTCAACGCCGACGTCGTTGCGAATGCCCTCGCCCTCCGGCAACACCATGCGCGCAATCGTGCCGGGAGACGGCAGCATCCTCTCCGGATCTTCGGCGTACACCCGGCACTCGATAGCGTGGCCGTCGCGCCGGATGTCGCCCTGTTCAAATCCAAGCGGCTCACCGGCCGCGATGCGCAGCTGCCACTCGACGAGATCGAGCCCCGTGATCATCTCCGTCACCGGGTGTTCGACCTGCAGGCGCGTGTTCATCTCGAGGAAGTAGAAATGCTTCTCCTCATCCACGAGAAATTCCAGCGTTCCCGCGTTTTCGTAACCGATGGCCCGGCAGATGGCGAGCGCCGCCTCGCCCATGTCGCGCCGGAGGGCCTCGTCGACAAACGGGGACGGCGCTTCCTCGACGACCTTCTGGTGGCGCCGCTGGATGGAGCACTCGCGCTCCCAGAGATACACGCCGTGCCCGTGCCCGTCGCACAACACCTGAATTTCCACGTGGCGCGGCCTCTGCACGCGCTTCTCCAGGAACATCTCGCCGTTGCCGAAGTACGCCTTGGCGCGCGCCGAGTTCGACGCGAACGCCTTGCGCAACTCCTCCTCGGAATGCACCACCTGCATGCCGATTCCGCCGCCGCCATACGACGCCTTGAGCATGACCGGATAGCCAATCTCGGCCGCGATGCGCGCCGCCTCGTCGACACTCGCCACTGCGCCCTCGCTCCCCGGCACGACCGGAACGCCCGCGCGTTTCACCGTTTCCCGCGCCGCCACCTTGCTCCCCATGGCCGCGATGGCCTCCGGCGAGGGCCCGATGAAGCGGATGCCTCGCTCCATCGCCGCTCGCGCAAAATCCGCGTTTTCACTCAAAAGCCCGTAGCCTGGATGGATGGCCTCGGCGCCGGTCTCTTCGGCGGCGCGCAGGATGGCCTCGATGTTCAGGTAGCTCTTGGCCACCGGTGCCTCGCCGATGCGCACGGCCTCGTCTGCCTCGCGGACGTGAAGCGCTTTCTCGTCCGCGTCGGAATACACGGCCACCGTCGCAATGCCAAGCCGCCTGCACGTGCGAAGGATGCGCCTCGCGATCTCGCCCCGATTCGCGATCAACACCTTGCGGAACACGCCAGCCACCCCCTAACACCCCAGTTGGCGCGCGATGACGAGGCGCTGGATCTCCGACGTGCCCTCGCCAATCTCAACCAGCTTCGCGTCGCGATAATGGCGCTCCACCGGGTATTCGCGCATGTAGCCGTAGCCGCCCAAGATCTGAATGGCCTGCTCGCAGGTCCGCGTGCACATCTCCGAGGCGAAGAGCTTCGCGTACGACGCCTCCAGCGTGTACGGACGGCCTTGATCCTTCAGCCACGCGGCCTTCATCACCGCGTTCCGGGCGAGATCGATGTGCATCGCCATGTCGGCGAGCTTGTGTTGAATCGCCTGGAACTTGCTGATGGCCTGCCCGAACTGCACCCGCGTCTTCGCGTAGGCGAGCGCCGTTTCAAACGCCGCGCGCGCGATGCCGACCGCCAGCGCCGCGATGGCCACGCGTCCACCGTCCAGGGTCGATAGAAACTGCTTGAAGCCGGCGTTCAGCGGGCCGAGCAGGTTCTCCTTCGGGACGCGGACGTGGTCCAGGATCAGTTCGACCGTGTTGGACGCCCGCATGCCCAGTTTCTCATACGGCTTGCTCACGGAGAAGCCCTCGGCGTCGGTCGGCACGATGAACGCGCTGATGCCCCGCGACGCAGGATCCGTCAACGCGGTGAGCACGACGTATTTCGCATAGCCGCCGTTGGTGTTGAAGATCTTGTTGCCCGTGATGACCCATTTGTCGCCCTCTAGGACCGCTGTCGTCCGCGTCCCCCCTGCGTCCGATCCGGCCCCTGGCTCCGTCAGGCCAAACGCGCCAAGCGCCTCGCCCCGCGCCATCGGCACGAGGTATTTCTTTTTCTGTTCTTCCGTCCCATAGAGCAGAATGGGTGTGCACGCGAGGGACACGTGCGCCTCGTAACTGAGCCCCGTCCCGCCGCAGGCGCGCCCGATTTCCTCCACGGCCAGACAGTACGAGATCATGTCGGCCCCTGCGCCGCCGTATTCCTCCGGGATGGTCAGCCCGAGGAAGCCGAGTTCGCCCATCTTGCGAAACACCTCGATGGGGAAGTGCTCGGTCCTATCCCACTCCGCGGCGTGCGGCGCAATCTCGGCTTCCGCAAACTCGCGCACCGTATCGCGGATCATCTTTTGTTCCGAGGTGAGATCAAAGTCCACGCGGCCTCTCTCCCTTCGCACTCACGTTTCACTGTAGCCGAATAAGCAAGCGCTTGCAATGAATGTTCAGATGGCGCGCTTGAGGTGCTCTCGCCTTCTCAATTGGTGGACGGCCTTGTCGCTCGCCATCACTCGTGACCCGGCGCGCGCTCGCGCAAGTCGTGCAAAAGCCGCTCGACGGCCTCCCAATCCTCCAGACCGGTCACGTCGCCCTTCACTTCGCCGGTCTGCAGGATCTCTCGCAACATCCGCCGCAGGATCTTGCCCGACCGCGTCTTGGGCATGGCCTCCACGAAGTACACCCGCGCAGGGCGTGCAAACGAGCCGATGTCCGCGACGACGCGGGCCTTTAGTTCCTCCTCCAGCTCCACGCCTGGTTCCCACCCCCGCTCGAGCGTCACAAACGCCACCGGCACCTGTCCCTTCACCTCGTCCGGCTCGCCCACAACCGCGGCCTCCACCACGGCCGGATGCTGAATGAGGGAACTCTCCATTTCCATCGTGCTGATGCGATGGCCGGACACGTTGATCACGTCGTCGACGCGGCCGAGCACCCAGAAGTGGCCATCCGCATCGCGGACCGCGCTGTCGCCCGTGAAATACAGCCCCGGCATACGCGAGAAGTACGCGTTCAGGTAGAGGCTCCGATCGCCGTAGACGTCGCGCGCGAGCGACGGGAACGGGCGCCGAATGACGAGATATCCGGGCACGCCGTCCGGCACCTCCCGGCCCTGTTCGTCCACCACAGCGAGATCGTGCCCAAAGAACGGCACACCGCAGGAACCGGGCTTCATAGGCACCGCTCCTGGCAACAGCGCGAGCGGCGTCCCGCCTGTCTCCGTTTGACCCCAGGTGTTGTTGATGACGGCCACGTCACCGCCGACCACGCGGCGCACCCAATGCCAGGCCTCCGGGTTGAACGGCTCTCCGACCGACACCAAGAGCTCGAGCGACGACAGGTCGTAGGACCGCGCGACGTCCTCGCCGTGTTTCATCATCATCCGGTACGCTGTGGGCGCCGAGAACAGCTTGTTGACGCGGTAGCGCTCAATCATCTCGTACAGCCTTCCCGGCTTGGGCCAATCGAGCGCGCCCTCGTACAGGAGGGTCGTGGTGCCCAAGGCGAGGCCGCCGACCAACACGAAGATGTGCGACGTGAGCCAGCCGATGTCCGCCGTGTTCCAGTAGATGTCCTCGGGCCGCAGGTCGAGCTGGTATTTCGTGTACGCGTAGGTTCCGAGCAGAAACCCGCCGCCGGCGTGGACAATGCCCTTGGGCCTGCCCGTGGTCCCGCTCGTGAAGATAAGGAACGAGGGCTCGTTCGCCTCCAGCACGGCGGGCGGGCAGTCCCGCGAGGCGCCCTTGACGAGCGACTCGAAGTCGAGATCGCGCCCGGGGGTCATCGGGGTGTCGAGATCGGCGAGGCGCCGATACACAATCACATGCTCCACCGTCTCCACGCCTTCGAGCGCCCGGTCCACGGTTTCCTTCAGCCGCAGCACGCGGCCGCGCCTGAGACTGCCATTGGCGCAGATGACGGCCTTGGCCCCGCAGCGCACAATCCGCTCGCGCAGCGCCTCGGCCGAGAACCCGGCAAACACGGTGTTGTAGAGCACGCCGATGCGCAGACAGGCCAAAAGCGCGACGTAGGTTTCAATGAGGTTCTGCATGTACACGCAGACGACATCGCCCTGGCGCAGGCCGAGATCCTTGAGCGCGTTCGCAAACCGAGACACCGCATCCTGGAGTTCGTAGTAGGTCACGCTCTTGCGCTCGCCGTTTTCCCCTTCGAAGAAGAGCGCCACCTTGTTCCGGTACATCGGGTCCTTCGCGTGCCGGTCCACGCAGTTCTCGCAGACATTGATGTAGCTGCCGGGAAAGAACTGAAAATCAGGGAGATCGCCCGCGATGACCGTCTTTCCGCGCTGCTGCCAGACCAACTCGTCGGCAATCTCGTCCCAGAAGGCCGCCGGATCGTCGATGGACGCCTGGTATTTCGCTCGGTACTCGCCGTAGCTTGACAGATACGACCGGGCCGCGTACGCCTCAGGCGGCGGAACGAGCTTTGCGCTCGCGATCATGCTCAGCACTTCGTCTGCCACGAGGATCCCTCCTCAAGGTAATGGCCGTGTGGGCGTCAGTGCGAGAGGCGTTCCACGACCATGGCCACGCCCTGCCCCCCGCCGATGCACAGCGTGGCGAGGCCAAAGCGGCCGCCGCGGCGCTCGAGCTCGTGAAGCAGCGTGACCAGAATCCGCGCCCCGCTCGCGCCGATGGGGTGGCCGAGCGCAATGGCGCCGCCGTTCACGTTCAATTTGTCATCTGGGAATGACAGCTCGCGAGCCACCGCAAGGGCCTGTGCCGCAAACGCCTCGTTCGCCTCGATGAGGTCCAGATTTTCGACGGAAAGCCCCGCCCTCTCGAGCGCCCTGCGCGTGGCCTCAATGGGGCCAAGCCCCATGACGCTCGGATCCAAGCCCACGCTCGCGTAGCTCACGATGCGCGCCATTGGCTTCACGCCAAGCTGTTCGGCGCGATCCCGGCCGAGCACCAGCATGGCCGCCGCGCCATCGTTGATGCCGGAACTGTTGCCCGCGGTCACGGTACCGTCCGCCTGAAACGCGGGCCGAAGCTTGGCCAGCGCCTCGTACGTCGTGTCGGGGCGCGGGTGTTCGTCGCGATCCACCAAGACTGGCTCGCCCTTGCGCCGCGGAACCGAGACGGGCACCAACTCGTCCTTGAACCGGCCCGCCTCCATGGCCTCCTTGGCGCGCATCTGACTTCGCAGCGCGAACCGATCCTGGTCTTCGCGGCTCACCCCATAGCGGCTCGCCACGTTTTCCGCGGTGACGCCCATGTGGATGTCGCAAAACGCGCACCACAGGCCGTCCCGGATCATGCTGTCGACGACTTCGCGGTGGCCCATGCGGTACCCCTCGCGCGCCCCGGGCAGCAAATACGGCGCATTCGACATCGACTCCATGCCGCCCGCCACGAGGACGCCCGCGTCTCCGGCGCGAATGGCCTGCGCCGCGAGCATGACCGACTTGAGCCCCGACCCGCACACCATGTTCACCGTCGTCGCCGGGACGTCTTCCGGAATGCCGGCGCGCATGGCGGCTTGCCGCGCGGGATTCTGGCCAAGGCCCGCCTGCAGCACGTTGCCCATCACCACTTCGTCCACGTCCTCCGCCCGCACCCCCGCGCGCTTAAGCGACGCTTGGATCACGGCCGCGCCGAGATCGGGCGCCGAAAGCGGCGATAGACCGCCCTGAAACGATCCGATGGGCGTCCGCACCGCCCCAGCAATCACCACGTCTTGCACATGCCAACCCTCCTTTTGGATACCCTCACGTCATTCGACCAGCATCACCTTCACGCCCTCGGGCGGGATGTGGAGCTCGGGCTCCGTGATGCGCTGGACCTCTTCCACGGTGTGGCCGGGGGCCACCTCGCGCAGCACGAGACCCTGTTCCGTCACGTCCATCACGGCGTAGTCCGTGATGATGCGGTGCACCACGCGCCGGCCCGTGAGCGGCAGGCGGCAGGTCTTCAGGATCTTCGGCTGCCCGTCCTTGTTCACGTGTTCCATCGTGACGATCACCCGTTTCGCGCCGTGGACGAGGTCCATCGCGCCGCCCATCCCCTTGACCATCTTGCCGGGGATCATCCAGTTGGCGAGATCCCCGAACTCCGAGACTTCCATGGCGCCGAGGATGGCGATGTCGATGTGACCCCCGCGCACCATGGCGAACGACTCCGCGCTGTCCACAAACGCCGCGCCGGGCACCGCCGTAACCGTCTCCTTTCCCGCGTTGATGAGATCCGGATCCTCCTCGCCCTCGTAGGGGTATGGGCCCATGCCGATGAGGCCGTTTTCGGAATGAAGCATCACCCCGCGGCTGGGATCGATGTAGTTGGCCGCAAGCGTCGGCATGCCGATGCCGAGGTTCACGTAGTCCCCGTCCCGGATCTCTTGGACGGCGCGCCGGACGATTTGTTCGCGCGTGAGAGGCATTCACCATCACCCTTTCTTTCGGCCAGCGTCAGGTCTGTGGGCGCGGGCGAACCGTTCGCCGTTCAATCCGCTTGATGGGATTCGGATGGACCACAATCCGATGGACGTATATGCTCGGGGTGTGGATGAAATTCGGGTCGAGATCGCCCGGCTCCACGAGTTCCTCCACCTCGACAATCGTGACCTTGGCGGCCGTCGCCATGACCGGGTTAAAATTGCGCTCCGTCTCGTGATAGATGACGTTGCCGAGCTTGTCGGCCTTCCAGCCCTTGATCAGCGCAAAGTCCCCGGTGATGGCTCGCTCGAGGACGTACTCGCGCCCGTCGAAGGCCCGCACCTCTTTGCCCTCCGCGACGGACGTCCCCACGCCCGTGGCCGTGTAAAACGCGGGGATCCCTGCGCCGCCGGCGCGGATGCGCTCGGCGAGCGTCCCCTGCGGAACCAGTTCGACCTCCAACTCTCCGCTTAAGAACTGACGCTCGAACGTCTTGTTCTCCCCGACGTAGGAGGAGATCATCTTGCGGATCTGCCGCGTCTGCAGCAAGATCCCGAGTCCCCAGTCGTCCACGCCGCAGTTATTGCTGACGCAGACCAGATCCGACACGCCCCGGTCCCGCAGGGCCTGAATGAGCGCCATGGGAATCCCGCACAGGCCGAAGCCGCCGACGAGCAGCGTGGCACCGCTCCCGATGTCCGCGACCGCAGCCTCCGCCGACTCGTACACCTTGTTGGAACGCATCAACCTCACTCCATTCGACCCAGACGCGACGCGCCGTGGTGCATCCACAACGAGTAAGCGTTTTCATTCTAACAGAAGCGCGAGGAGTCGCGCTAGACCAAAGGCGCCGCTGCGCCGCGGCTCATGACGCCAGGCGGGAGCCAAGGCCGCGGCGCGCCCCGTCCGCATCGCCTTGCGCGGCCTCCTACATGGCCCCTGCGGCTGCCAGGAAGTTGTCGCGAAACAGGCGCTCAACCACGCGTTCGATCTCGTCCCGTGTCACCGGCCACCCTGCCTCGGCCAACTTTGTATACTTGTGTGCCAATAGGTCCACCGCGAGGGCGCGCGCGTTCCTCCACTTGTACACCAAATGCTCCAACACGCGCGCGTCGGAGTGTTGCAGGACGAAGGTGGGCCCGAGAAGTTCCAGGCGCAGCGCGGAAATCTCGCGCGTCAGCGTCTCGGTGTTGACGAACCACCAGCAGCCGAAGGGAAGGAGATTCGCGAACTTGCGGGCCAACACCACGAGCTCGTGCTGGTCCTCGCGCGACAGCACCGTGACGAAGAATCGCACCTCGGGGTTCGACGCGGCAAGGCCCAGAACCGCCGTGAGATTCGCGCGCCCGCTGGCGTCCCCCGCCTCCCGGAGCCTTGGGTTCACCTGCCTGCGCACGCCGATCATGAGCGCGAGGGGAAGGCCGTATTCGCGACACAGGGGAAGGATGCACGCGTCGAGCACGCGCGAAGGCGTGGAATCCGTGGGATAGGCGAACTCGGGCGGCGCCGAAAACGCCAGGTACACGGGCCGCATCCGCGCAATCCAGCTCTCGAGAAACCGGCGTACCTCGGCGAGATCGGCCGAATCCGCGGCGGAAGACACCGAGACGCCCGCGGCGGCGAGGCGCTCGCGAAGCGCGCCCCAATCCCCGAGAAACGGATCGAGGCGTAGCGCGGCGAGGTAACGGGGATGGACAGGGCGTCCCTCCAGCCAGTGCGCGCGCTCGGTTGCATCGAGCGGGTCGTTGGTCATGACCACCCGATCCACGCCGGCGAGTTGAAATACGCGCTCGGCGTAGGCGTCACTCGGCTCGTCCTGAAGCGCTGCGCGCAGCCCTTCGATGCCATCTCGTTTCAGATCCACGCCGAACGCCCGCGCGATGGCCACCACGCCCATCGCCGCCTCGGACAAGGGGCTCGTGCGCGCAAAGAGCTGTTCGTAGACCCACGCCGCCTGTTCTCGCGGCGGCAGCGCGTAGAACCACTCCGGCGAGCGGCCGCCCGCGCGGATGGCTTCCGCAATGAGGTAGTGATAGGTCAGGACGCCATCCGCACCCGAGCGCCAGAGCGAGGCGAACGAGGGCGGGAACAGGTGCGTGTGCATGTCAATCACCTGGACGCGATCGACCGCTTCGCGCACCCAAGTCGAGATGGATGATTCCATAGGCACACCTCCTGGCCCGATTGTATCACGGCCCCTTCGCGGGAGGTGCGCCTTTCCAGCTGCCATCAGCGCCGGATGAGCCAGTGCGCGAAGCCCGCCTGGCAGGCGGCCAGCTTCTCGAGCATCGGCCGGTCCAGGAGCGATCGCGCCGGTTTGGGGTTCATCTCGATCATCCGGACGCTTCCGTCTTCCTCCACCGCCATGTCGAAGCCGACGAGCCCAACCGTCGGGTACCGGCGCGACAGCGCCTCGGCAATCGATTGAGCGGCCTTGACGAGTTGCTCCACGGGCACGTCCTTGCCTTCCCGGTTGGCGGCGGAGACGAGCCGAGCAAGCGTCCACCGCTCTCCGCCCGCGATGAGGTTGGTCACCACGCCGTCTTGGGCCGCGAGTTTTGGCACAATCCCGATGAGCTGCCACTCGCCTCGGTGGTCACGGTGCAACACGACGCGAAAGTCCACCTTGCGCCCGCCCACGCGCAGGAGGCGAAGCCCGCGCTGGACCAAATACCGCCCTCGCAGGGAGCGGATGAAGCTCGCCAGCTGCGCGCGGTCCATCACGCGCTCCCAAGTCCGCACGCGGCCAAAGCGGCGATCCGCCCGGGCCCGCACGCGCCCGTCGAGGAGTTCCAGCCGGTGCACGTTGACGCCGCCGTAGCCGCCGCTCGGCTTGACGTAGACGGTTCGCCAGCGCTCGAGCGCTCGCCACAGCGCCTCCGCCGTGGTCAGCGCCTCTGTCTCCGGCGCCAAGTGGTCCAATTGGGCCCGCTGCAAGAAGCGGATCATCTGCCACTTCCCGGGCAGCATGGGGTTGAAGAGCGGCACGCCGCGTCGCCGCGCCTCCGCTCTGAGCGGCGCGCTGTAACCCTGGACGGCGAGATGCACATACACGTTTTCGTAAATCACATCGGGAAAGCGAACCGAGACAGGTTTCCACTCCCCGTCCGGCCGGTCGGGATCGACGGGAGCGAAGGCCGAAAGGCGAGACCAGTCCGCCTGTCGGCCGGGATCGAACAAGCACACGCGCAGGTTGTGTCGCCTCGCCGCCCGGGCGATCCGCCGATAATGAGCGCCGGGGCGGCCGTGTCGCGGTACCGCGGTGGTGGCAATGCCGAGCCAGAGTCCGTCCTGATGGTTGGCCACGCGAATCCCCTCGCATTCGATTCATGGTATGCGAGAGGCCCCGATTTGCGCGAAAACGCGATCGCGCCCGGGCGATCGCGTTTTGCCGTCATTTGCGGTATTCTACGGTCACCTTGGTGTGAATGCCACCGCGAATCGTGAAGTCGCCCACGACCTTCGCGTAGTGCGGCTCTGCCGCGGCGACGAAGTCGTTCAGAATCCGGTTCACGCAGTCCTCGTGGTAGCTCGCCTCGTTGCGATAGCTCCAGAGGTACAGCTTCAGCGACTTGAGCTCCACCAACTTCTGATCTGGCTCGTACTGAATGTAAATCGTCGCAAAGTCCGGTTGACCCGTCATGGGACACAGGGTGGTAAATTCCTGCGTCTCCATCTCCACGGTGTACCGGCGATCCGGATGCGGATTAGGCACCGTCACAAGCGCCTTCGACGGCTGGTTCAACATGGAGAATCTCACCCCTTTGGCATTCTAACGTTCGGTTTGCGCGCGGACAAGCGAGGAGGATGGACCCATGCGCAATCCACCCGAGATACCGGCGGCCTTTGTGCGCCAAATGGAGCACTGGCTGGGCGCCGAGGCGCGCGATCTCGTCGCCGCGCTTTCCGCCAAACCCTGGCGCGGGCTTCGCTACGCGGCGGTCGCACGGCCTCGCGGCGAGCTGCCGCCAAGCCTCGCGCCGTTTTTGAGCGGCGGCGTCCCTTGGGCTCCCGACGGTTTTTACCTCGCCCCCGGCCCATCGCTCGGCTACACGGTGCTCCATCAGGCAGGCGCGTTTTATCTGCAGGATCCGTCCGCCATGGCCGTCGCCGTGGCACTCGATCCACAGCCTGGCGAGCGGATTCTGGACTTATGCGCCGCGCCAGGCGGCAAGACGACGCACGCCGCGCTGATGGCGGCGCGAAGGGGCGGCGCCCAGCTCGTCGCGAACGACGTCCACCGCGATCGCGTCCTCGCCCTCGCGGAAAACGTCGAGCGCGTCGGCGCGCCGTGCGCCATCACCAACGAATCGCCCGCGGCGCTGGCCGACGCATGGCCGCAGGCGTTCGACGCCATCGTGGTCGACGCGCCCTGCTCCGGCGAGGGCATGTTCCGAAAAGACCCGGCTGTGCGCGCGGAATGGCGGCCCGACGCGCCCGAACGTTTCCAGGCGCTGCAAAAAGACATTCTGCGCCACGCGCTCACCATGCTGAGACCAGGCGGGCGGCTGGTGTATTCGACGTGCACGCTGAATCCACTGGAAAACGAGCAGGTGGTGCTGTGGCTGCTCGACCATTATCCGGTGGCACTGGAACCGCTGCCGGACTGGCCCGAGTGGCGCCCGGCGCGGAGCGACTGGGCGGCCGACCGCGAGGGGGTGGGGCTCGCGAAGCGCCTCTGGCCCCACGTCGGGCGAGGCGAAGGGCACTTCGTGGCGCGCTTCCGCCTGCTGGAGCCGGTGGCAACAAGCCCTCGGCGGCGTCCGAAGGCCGGAACCCCCTCGACCGACAAGGCCTGGGACGCGTGGCTCACGTCGCTCGTCGCGGAGGTGCCGCCCACCTGGCGGAAAACGGTCGCGCGCAAGGCGGTCGTGTTCGCGGACGCATTGGGCGATCTCGCCGTTTCTTCGCTTCGCGTCCTGCGGCCCGGGCCACCGATCGCGGAACGCAAGGGCCAGGTGTTTGTCCCGCATCACGCGGCGTCCCGCCTCCTGCCGCCAGGGGGCTTCCGAGCGACCGTCGAGATCGACGAGGAGACCGCCATCCGGTACCTGGCAGGCGAACCCCTCGCACTTCCCGCTGGCTATGACCACGAGGCCACCTTCTGCGCCGTGGCCCACGAGGGATTTCACCTGGGTTTTGCCAAGCGGGCGCCGGGACGCCTCAACAACCTCTATCCGAGGGGCCTGCGCTCCACGCGCATCGAATCGCTCGCCGCGCTCGCGGCAGAAGTCGATACGTCGTCGTACACGTAAAACCCCTCCCCGCTCTTGCGCCCCAGTTTGCCCGCGCGCACCATCTGGCGCAACAGGCGCGGCGGGAGATAGCGGCTGTCTCCCGTCTCGCGCGCGAGCTTCTCACTAGTGGCGAGGACGTGATCGAGCCCCATGCGATCCGCCAGCTGCAGCGGGCCCACGGGGTGTTGCAGCGCGAGGCGCATCGCCTCGTCGATGTCGCTCGCGCTGGCGACGCCCTCCTGCAGGGCGCGGATGCCCTCGTGGATGAAGGGAATGAGGAGGCGCTGCACGAGAAAGGGCGGCACGTCGATGGTCTGAATGGGCGTGAGCCCCGCGCGCTTGCAGAATCGGAGCGCGAGCTCGTGGGCCTCCTCGCACGTCACGTATCCGCGCACCACCTCCACGACGCGCGAGGACGTGGGCGGCTGCGGAAAGTGGAGCCCGAGGAACCACTCCGGCCGAGACGTGGCGCCGGAGAGCTCCGTGACGGAGAACGTCGACGTGGTGGTGGCCAAGACGGCCCTCGGTGGAGCGAACCGGTCCACGTCCCGCAACAGGGCCATCTTGGCCTCGAAGTCCTCCGGAATCGCCTCCAGGACGAGATCGGCATCGCAGGCCGACTCGAGGCGAGGCACCGTTCGGATGCGCCGAAGCACCTCCTCCATCTCGCCGGGCGTCAGGCCGTAGTGGCGCGAGCGAGCGGCCAAGCGCTGTCCCATGTGGAAGAGCGAGCGCTCGAGAACCTCTTCCTGGATGTCGTACAGAAGCACCCGCATTCCGCCGAGTGCGGCCGCCATCGCGACGCCGCGGCCGATGAATCCCGCCCCGATGACTCCGACGGATTGAACGTCCACCGACCTTCCTCCTTCCGCCCAAGGCCAAGGCGGCTCCTTGTTGACCCGATTGGTGGTATAGGAAGCTCGAATCCATCAAAACCTGTGAAGTGCTGATGCACGATGCGTTTACACGCGGGAGGAGGACCTTGGATGCGCGACAGCACGGCGTATCTCATTGCCGCAGCGTGTTTCGCCGCGTACCTGACCTGGCGCCTTTCCGACGGCCTCAGGCGCTCGTTAAGAAAGCGGCACGGCGCGGACGAAGAGCCGAAGTCTTAAGGCTCGGGCCTGCGCGGAAAGGAGTCCTTCGCCACAATTTCCCGGGCGCCGGTGACTTCGAGCACCGTGCCATTCACTTCCTGGCTGTCTTCTCGCAAGAACCACTCCACCGCGCGGGCTACGTCTTCTCCGACCGGCGGCCGTAATCCTTCCTCGGTCCGCACATCTTTCACGTCCTCGATCATCCGCATCTTGTCCTCGCCGCGGATGTCCCCCGGGCAGACCATGTTGGCCGTGATGCCGTAGATGCGCTCCTCGCGCGCGATGGAACGCGTGAGCGCCGCCAAGCCGGATTTCGCGGCGGCATACGCTGCGCGAAACCGCCATCCGCGTGCTTCGCCCGCGCCGTCGTATCCCACCGTGACGTACCGCCCAAACCGGTTGGCGCGCATCTCATGCACGGTGGCTCGGTACAGCCAGAAGAAATTCGTCAGATTGCCGTCCATCATCAGGCGCCACATCTCGTCGTCGTAATCCGCGAGCGGCCTTCGCTCAAACACGAACGGGCCGAAGTTATGGACCACCGCATCGATCCCGCCCAAGGCGCCCCTCGCTGCGGAAACCGCACTTTGAATGTCGTCGCGGCTAAACAGGTCGCAGTGGATGGGTAGCGCGCGGCGCCCCGACTTCTCCACGCGCCCCGCAAGGGCCACTGCCTCCTGCTGACTGCTCCCGTAGGTAAACGCCACGTCCCAGCCGGCTTTCGCCAATGTGAGCACCATGCTGTGGCCGAGCCCCTTTGCGCCCGACGTGATGAACGCCACTTTCGCCACAGCTTGTCCCCCTTTCGAGCGTGCGGTGGGAGGGGCCCCCTCACCACCAGCAGGGTCCCCACCACCAAGGTGCGAGCGCCAAAGCGACAGCGACAGCCCATGGAATGAAGATGAGCGGCCAGATCCACCACGCCGTCTCGGCGTCGAGCGATTGCGGAAGTTGATCGAGGGTGCGGACGTCGGATTCGCCGTCAAACCCCGTCACGCGCGCACCTGGGCGGTACACACGCAGGTACATGCCGCGATCGTCCACGTGATGAAGGATGCCGTAGTGCACGCCGTTGTGCGTGTGCACCACGACGGGCCGGCCGATGTAATTTCTCGCGACCGCGCGCAGGTCCGCCACGATCCATCCCTCCTTTGCCGCGTTTGTTGTACGGTACGCGGCAAGCGCGCGAAAGGGATGGACGAAACGGAAGGGTGCCCGCGCAAAAGGGCGTAGACCTCGACCCAATTTCCACTCATTGTACGGGTTTTCGGAGTGCGAAGCCAGCCCTGAACGCACGAGCGCGGTTAGGTGCGATCACGCCCCCTCGCGGCGCAGCATTCGGTGGTACACCCACATGCACCAAAAGGCGACCGCGAGAAACAGCGCCGGAACCAGGCCGAGCAAGAGACGAAACCCCTCGATTGCGCTCGGCGGTTGGACCTCCGCCCCGGCCCGATATCCCGAGACCTCGAAAAAGATGGCCATGACGGCGTATTGCAGGGATAGGCCGAGGCGCACGATGCATCCGTTCACGCCCAGGTACATCCCTTCGCGTCGGCGGCCTGTCCGGCGCGCGTCGAGATCGATCACCTCGGCCAAGAGCATGTTCAAGAGCACCATGAAGCCCGCGACGGGGACGCCGAGGCAAAGACCGGTTGCGAGCACGGAAGCGGGCGACCGATCGACGAGGAGGAGGGCTTCGATGCCGGCGTACAGCGCGATGGCGGCCATGGCTGAGCGCGCTGCGCCGTAGCGAATGGCGGCGCGCGCCCAGACGAACGCGACAGGCATGGCCACGAGGAAGATGCCACCGAGAAACAGCGAATTTTGCAACGGGCTCAAGCGTACCACGTACGACGTGTAGAACGAGGAGGCCGTGGTGAAGAGCGTGGTGGTGAACTGGACCAGGAAACTCGCCGCGACGTACCACAGAAAGGCGCGGTTCCGGAACGTCTCCCGGAGCGCCTCGCGTAAGCGAAACGGTTCGACAGGTTGGTCCGTTTCGAAGCTGCCCCACAGGGACACGTACATCGAGGCGACGGCCACCGCGGCGAAGATCCACGCCATGCGCGACCAGCCAAGGGACTGCCCAAGTGACTTCGAGAGGGCGACGCCGGCGATGAGCCCGACGATGCCAAAGACCTGCTGGAGCGCTGACACGTACGCTCGATCTCGGGGCTCGGTGTACATCTCGGCGTACAGCGCGTTGGCGTTCAGGGCTGCGAACGTGAAGGCGAGATCGAACAAGAAGGTCATAGCGAGAAAGTAGACGACGAGCCCTGCCTTAGTCAGGTGAGGCGGGGAGAACAAGAGCGCGAAACAAAGCCCATACGGGATGGACGCGACGGCGACGTAGGGAATGCGCCGGCCGAAGCGGGTTCGCGTGCGATCGCTCACGTGGCCCGCGACGAGATTGAACAGGGCGTTCAGCACGCCATAGACGATGAGTCCGCTCGACAACCGAACCGCAGACACGCCGTGGTAGGCCACGTAGTCGTACACGGCGACGGCGTTGAACGCCTGCCAAAGCATGTTGACGGCGATCTGATTTGCGGCATACGCAGTCTTCTTCGCGGCCGATGGGCGCGGCCGAACGGAAGGATGGAGGCCGACTTGGGCCATGGGCACGCCCCCGTTTCAACTCGTCATGGCATCCGGAAAGAAGTGAAGTTGGCGAGGCGACAGGAGCTTGAAGGACTCCGCGAGCCGCCCGTCTGGTGCGTCAAGGAGCCGTTCCGCTGCCGCCCGCGCTTGATGCTCCAGATAGGCCTTCAACATGGGCCATTCCGGCGTGCCAAACTGGCTCGCGTGCGCTTCGATCGCCCGGATCTTGGCGTGCCAGTGATCCGTCACGTCCACAGCCGTGTTGGAATACGCGCTCGCGTAAAACGCAAACATCGGCGGCACATAGGCCGGCAGCGTCTGCGGTACCGTGAGGCTTGCCAAGCGAATGGCGCAGGCTGCCACGGCGCGCCCGGTTTTGACGTGATCTGGATGCGCCTCGTACGGCGTCCAAGGATCCACGGTGACGACCACTTCTGGGCGGATGTCGAGGAGCACCGGCACGAGCTTGTCGATCACGTCCATCTCCGTGTAGGATCCGAGGTCTTCGAAACCGAATTCGATGTGCTCCCGGACCCCGAGCGCCGCGCAGGCCGCCGCGAGCTCCTCCTGCCGGCGGCGGGCGAGATCCGCCGGTTGAACCGGGCCCACGGCGCCGTAGCGCCCGTCGGTGACGGTGACGGCAACCACTCGACAGCCCTTTGCGGCGAGCTTGGCCATGGTGCCGCCGGCGCCCACCTCGTTGTCGTCTGGATGAGGCTGAACAAAAAGCGCCGACCGCACGTCGTCAAGCGCTTTCAGACCGAGCAATGCGCGTACATCCATACGAGTCCTCCCTGTCGCCGCAGTGGTGTCCGTAGCAAGGATTCGACGCCGGCTTGCAAAGTCCTGTGTGCATTGCAAAATCTGTGGGAGAGAAAGCGGTTTGGTCTTCGCAGAAAAAGCCAGTACAATGGGAGCGGAGGTGTCCGCGCCATGAAGTACCGGAGACTTGGAAAGAGCGGACTGAAAGTGTCCGAAATCGCGCTCGGCAGCTGGCTGACGTACGGAACCGTGACCGAGCGGGAGCAGGCGATAGCCTGCGTGCGCAGGGCGTACGAACTCGGCATCAACCACTTCGACTGCGCGAACGTGTACGGTGCGAAACCGCACGCCGCCGAGGAAGTCATGCGCGAGGCACTCGCGCCCTTCCCCCGCGAGAGCTACATCATCACGACGAAAGCGTTTTGGCCGGTGGGACAGGGGCCGAACGACCGCGGGTTAAGCCGGAAGCACATCGTCGAACAGGTCCACCAAAGCCTCAAGGCGCTCGGCGTCGACTACATCGACATCTTTTACTTCCATCGCTACGATGCCGAGACGGATCTCGAGGAGAGCTTGCGCGCGGTAGACGACCTCATCACGCAAGGGAAGATCCTGTACGCGGGCTTCAGCGAGTGGCCCGCGGATAAGATTGCGGAAGGCGTTCGTCTGCAGCGCGAACTTGGGCTGCACAAGTTTGTGGCCAGCCAGCCCATCTACAACATGTTCGAGCGGTATATTGAAGCCGCCGTCGTGCCCATCTGCGAGACGGCCGGCATTGGCCAGGTGGTCTTCTCGCCGCTCGCGCAAGGCGTGCTGACGGGCAAGTACCGCAAGGGCCAACCCGCCCCGGCGGGCTCGCGCCTCGCGACCCCGGGTGTCAACCAGTTCATGAAGGTGACGGACGACATTCTCGACAAGGTCGAGCGGCTCGAGAGCATCGCGAAGGAGGGCGGCCTCTCGCTCGCGCAGCTCGCGCTCGCCTGGACCTTGCGCCTCCCCAACGTGGCGAGCGCGCTCATCGGGGCCAGCCGGCCGGAACAGGTCGAGGAGAACGCGAAGGCCTCCGGCGTCGCGCTCAGCGACGACGTCCTGGCGCGCATCGAAGAGGTGTTGAAAGGCTGAGGGACCATCCGATGGAAGTCATCGCATTCGACGAGGCGTGGGCGCGGCTAGAGCGGCATCTGCCCGTGCAGTCCACCGCGCCCATCAGCTCATGGGCTTATACCCATCCGCGCTGGCTTGCCGAGGATGTGGCGGCGGCAGTCGATCTGCCGCCGTTCTCTCGCTCCATGATGGACGGGTACGCCATCCACGCCGAAGACCTCGCCGCTCGAACTCCGCTCCACGTGGTGGCGGACGTGCGCGCGGGGGACGAAGCCCCAGGCGCGACCCTCGCGCCCGGGCAAGCGGTCCGCGTGCGTACGGGAGCGCCCGTGCCCCCCGGCACGGCGGCGGTGGCCCGAGAAGAGTGGGTGGAGGCGGAAGATGGCGCCATTCGCCTCCTCCGCCCCGTGCCTGCGGGCGAGTCGGTTCAGCCTCAGGGCGACGACGCGCGGCGCGGCGACGTGATCGCCAGAGCGGGCCAGGTGCTCGACGGGCAGACCCAGGCCGTCTTGCGCGCAGCCGGCGTCCACGAGTGCAAGTGCCTGGGGCCGCTCACGGCGGCCATCCTGTCGACGGGATCCGAGTTGGTGACCTCCCCTCGCGCCGAGGGATGTTTGGCGCCAGGACAGGTGTTTGCTGCGACCGACGCGTTCCTTCAGTCGGCGCTCGGCCAGCTCGGCGTCCCCGTCGTCGCGGTGGAACACGCGGCGGACGATCCCGCCGCCATCACCGACGCGGCGCAGCGACTCGCGACTAGAGCGAATCTGCTTCTTCTGACGGGCGGCGCCTCCGTGGGCGACGCGGATTACGCCCGAGAGGCGCTCGACGCCATCGCGGGCGGCGAAGTTCTCTTCGAACGCGTCTTCATGCGGCCGGGCGCGCCCTTTCTTGCGCGGCCCACGCCCCATGGATTTGCATTTGGCCTGTCGGGCAATCCGGCGGCCGCGTACGTGCAGTTTCACGCCCTCGTGGTGCCGTTCGTGTTGCGCTGGCTCGGTGCGAAGGAAGCGCGCCCGTTTCCACTCACGGCCCTGGTGGAAGGCGAGGTGCGCGCGAAGCCGGTCAAGCATACGCGCGTGCTCCGCGGCCACCTGCATCTGCGCGGCGCCACGCTCGTCTTCCGCGCGGAGGACAGGCAGTCTTCGGGCAGCTTGACGGGCCTCGTATCGACGAACGCCATCGCGCGGATGGACGGCGACCGCCTGGCCGACGGTCAGGCGGTCTCGGTCGCCTGGACGCGAGGCTGGCTCCCGTCGCTCGGCCTCGTTTGATTTCCAGATAGAGGCGTAGCGCGCGCGCTGCAGGATGGCTAAAATATGGAGGACAGGCCGATTTGTGCGAAACATCGCAGAGGTGAAGGATATGAAGGTCAGAAAGGCGGTCATCCCGGCCGCGGGGTTCGGCACGCGGATGCTTCCGGCCACCAAGGCCGTGCCGAAAGAGATGCTGCCCATCCTGAACAAGCCTTGCATTCAATACATCGTGGAAGAAGCCGTGTACTCGGGGATTGAGGAGATTCTCATCATCACCGGGCGCGCGAAAAAGGCCATCGAAGACCATTTCGACCGATCGCCCGAGTTGGAACTGCACCTGGAGCAAAGCCGCAAGTCGAACATGCTGACCGAGGTGCAGGCTATCTCGGATCTGGTCAACATCCACTACGTGCGCCAGAAGACGCCGCTCGGCCTGGGGCACGCGATTCTCTGTGCGCGGTCGTTCGTCGGCGGAGAGCCGTTTGCCGTCCTGCTCGGCGACGACATCATCCAGTCGGACGAGCCCGTGGTCCGGCAACTCATGAAGCAATATACGGATCCGGAGCGCGCCCTGCTTGGCGTGCAGCCCGTGCCCGCGGCCGACGTGTCGAAGTACGGGATCATCGAGCCCGCGCGCCTCGTGGTGGGCCCGGAACCGTTCCCCGTCAGGCGGCTCATCGAGAAACCGAACGAAGCCGAGGCGCCTTCGAACTTCGCCGTGCTCGGACGATACATATTGCCTCCGTCCATCTTTGACGCGCTCGAGCAGACGCCCATCGGCCACGGCGGCGAACTCCAGCTGACCGATGCCCTTCAAAAGCTCGCCGCGATGGGGCTCGTCGACGCGTACCAGTTCGAAGGCGTTCGGCACGACATCGGCAACCTCGAGGGTTGGCTCAAAGCGAACCTGGCGTTCGGTTTGGAAGATCCGAAGCTGGCCGCGTCCATGCGCAAGTGGCTGATGGACGATCGCGTCCAGAGCCGCCTGGCGAATTACTGAAACTGAGTTGGCCTGCCTAGCGCCGGGATCGGGAGAGACCGGCGCCTTTTCATTTGGAACACATCATCACGGATGCTTTTCGCTGCTTTCATTTCCATAAAGGATTCTTGTCCGCCTCGAAATCGAAGTTGGTCTACAACCTTCGATTTCGAGAGGATGGAGAGCATGAGACGACCGAGCGCCTGGATGTTGACCACCCTGACGCTCAGCTTTGTCGCACTTGGCCACGCCATCGTGCTCGCGGCCACCGAAAACCAGCCCGCCACGTACACGGCTCGCCCGGGCGACACCCTGTACCGCATCGCAGAGGCTTGCCACCTGCCGCTTGCCGCCCTGGAACTCGCCAATCCTCAGCTGTCGAACCCGAACGAACTCGTCGCCGGACAACAGGTTGCCTTGCCCACCGTCTAGGCGGTCCAGCCCGGCGACACCGTCAATCTCATCGCCAAGGCGCACAACCTCGCGAGTTCGGCCATCCTCCAGCCCACCCTAGGGATCAACCCCTTGGACCTCATGATTGGGCAGTATGCGAAGTCGTTTCTCGGCACGCCATACTGCTGGGGCGGTGACTCGCCGAAGACAGGCTTTGACTGCTCCGGTTTCGTCGTCTATGTCTTCGGACACTTCGGAATGAAGCTGCTGAGAGAATTGCACGATCCGGCACCGTCGGGGCGCCTGTCAGCGTCTCCAATCTTGAGCCGGGCGATCTCCTCTTCTTCGCCGATACGGACAGCTACGCGTCGCTCTATCCCCACCACGTGACCCACGTGGGCATTCAACATGGGCAACGGCCGATGATTGAGTCGTCGTCCGCCCACAACGGCGAGGCGTGGTCATCGTCCAAAACGTCTTTCAAAATCCGTACTACGTCGCCCATTACTACGGGGCGCGAGACGTGATTGGATCCTAAGGCCTAGCCGGCGGCCGGGGCACCCGTCCCCGGTCCACGCGCGATCCAGCGCCGAGCAACCGCTCCGCTTGTCCTCAGTCCACGCCCCACCACACGACGTCCCTGCGAAACGCAATCAAGGAGAGTCCCACAAAGACGACGATGACGCAGACCACGTTCAGGAGGGGAATGCCAACCCCGGCGTAAAAGTACGCGTAGACGGGGCTCATCCCAAACCCGCGAAACAGCCTGGCAAACCACACCGCCAACACCACACCGCTCACTGTCGACGCGAGGATATTCGCCCACCAGAACGCGTGGCCGCTCCCCGGCGGCGACACGGCCAAGCCGGCGAGCGAGACGGCCATCGGAAGCAGAATCCACCACCCGCGCATGCCGATGGCATTCAGGATCTTGATGGTGTTGTACACCGGGATCCATGCCGCCCACGGCTTGCTGACGCCCGTCTTCTTCAACACCCGATACAAGACGATGGACCCATACACGTACACAGGAACGCTGACGACCACGACGATGATCAGGACAATGCCAAGCACCAAAGCCGTCGTTTGGGGTGAAGCCGCCATGCCTATCCCCATCCCCGATTGGATTGAGCGCTGTCGCTCTCTCCTGACTATATCGGAGACAGGAAGTAGGATCAATGTGTGGTGCTAGACCCTCTTCATTCCTAAGCCATGTCAGCGAGGGAGTTCACCCATCTGGCGCTGCGCCCATTGCGCCAAGCGAACGCCCAGCGGGCTTGGCACCGTCGAACGGGCCGTTCTCGCGTGAACGAAGTACAGATACACCTCGGGCTCCGCCCCAACCGCTTCCCGCACCGCCGCGGCGTAGGTCGCGACCTGCGGCTCGTAGGCCTGCACCAGCCGGTCGAGATCGGACCGATTCCGCACCTGGTCCGTCTTATAGTCAATCACCACATACCCGCGCGCATCCCGAATCATGCAGTCGATCACGCCCTGCACCAGCACGGGCGCCTGAGCGTCCCCCGCGCGCACATCCAGCCGATAGAAGAACGGCTGCTCGCGATACACCTCGTCGGCCGCGAGCACGCGGCGACCCAACGGCGAGGCGAAGAACGCAAGCACGTCGTCGGGATCGAGCGCCAAAGCCGCGCGCTCGTCCAGAAGCCCTTGCTCCAAGAGTGCCTGCGCGACGCGCGCGACCTCATCGGGCGTCGCGTAAGGCTGGATGGGGGCTCGCTGCATGAACACGTGAAACGCGATGCCTCGCTCGCGCGGCGACGCGCTGCGCTGGCGGACGAAGGCTGGATCGTCCAGCACGGCGCCCGCGCGGCGGCCGCGCGCCTGCAGCTCTCGCTCGGCAAACAGGCGCCGGATGTCGGTGGCGGTGAGCTTGCTCGGGAGCGAAACGCGCGGTCCGCTCTCGGCAGTGGCTGGCCGTACCTCGCGATACCGCCACGCCGGGCCTTGCCACAGGCGGCGAAGCTCGCGCTCCACCTCCTGCGCGGGCGGGATCGGCGCTCTGAACGAGGACGGCCGCGCGTCGCCGCTCGTCGATTCCTGCGGCCTGCCGGCCACCTCAACCTGGAGCTCGAATCGAACGCCTGCCGCGTCTGGCAGGGCGGCCCGAGCGTCGCCCGCCTCCCTTCTCAACCAGGCGCCGTCAGGATGGCGCATGAGCGCAGGCAGGATCCAGGACGCGTAGGAGTTCCCTTTGAGAAACGCCTCGGTCGCGAGGCGGCCCTCATCGTCGTGGCTTTCGGCCACATCGGCGAGCTTCGCCACGTCGCCCGCGTGGCCCACGAGCACGAGCCGCTCCTTGGCCCGCGTGAGCGCGACGTAGAGCACCCTGGCCTCCTCGGCGCGCGACGCCTCGAGGTCGGCCTGTTCCACGGCAATGGAAGGGACGGTCCGCCAGGTGACACCGGTCCGCGTGTCGCACATGGCCGCGCCCACGCCCAGGCGGCGGTGAAGCGCGAGCGTGCGCTTGTTGCGCTGAAACTGGCGGCCGATGCCGAGCACGTACACGTGCGGAAACTCGAGCCCTTTCGAGCCGTGAATCGTCATCACCGCCACGCTGTCCGTGCTCGCCCCAGGCGCGTGGCCGAGATCGACATCCGCTTCCTCGAGCCCCCGGACCATGGCGAGAAAACGGTAGAGGTCTCCCGCGTGGGGCGCGTGGGACTTCGCCAGGCGAATCAATTGCTCGAGGTTCGCCACGCGGGCGAGCCCCCGCGGCATGGCGCGGAGATACAGGTCGATCTCGACCTCGCGCGCGATGTCGCGTAACAGATCCCCCGGAGAGCGCGCCTCAGCGAGGCCTCGCCAGCGCTCCAACCGCTCCACGGCTGCGCGCAGTGCCTCCCGCGCCTCCGCGCCATCGGCCGCGGCCTTCCGCACCGCGTACCACAAGGGTCCCCGCGGGTGAGCTATCCGCGCCGCGGCGAGATCTTCGTCGGACAAGCCCAGAAACGGTGATTTCAACGCCTCGGCGAGCGCCAAGCTGTCGAGCGGGTTGTCAAGCGCCGCGAGCAGAGACACGGCCCAGCGGATCTCCATCGCGCGAAAGAATCCGCTCGACGAGCGCGCCACTGCAGGAATGCCGCGGGAAGCGAGCACCTGCACGACAGTGTTCAGCTGCTCGCCGCCCGCGCGAAGCAGGATGGCGACGTCCTGATACTGCAGCTTCCGGGGCGTGTCGGAGGCGCGATCGTACACCTCTTCGCCCGTTTCCATGGCCCGGGCAATCTGGTCCGCGACCCACATGGCCTCGACTTCGAGTTTTTCCCTGGCCACCTGTTCGTCGTCTTCCTCGCCCGCCTCATCCGGCGCCTCGGACAGCCCGTCCTCCTCTTCCCGTCCTGTTTCGGCGTCTCCCGAGAAGAACAACTTGATCTGAACGGGACACGGCCCGCCTTCGTCGTCGGGATACGCCGCTTTGGCCTTCATCTCGTGCCCGTCGGCGTAATCGAATCCCGCGACATCCGCGTGAAACAACTGTGCGAATAGGTAGTTGACAAAGCGCACGATGCCAGATCGGCTGCGGTAGTTGGCCGAAAGGTCGATGGCCTCGCCGCCGTCACCTGCGGCGTACCGGCGATAGCGGGCGAGAAACAGCCCGGGCTCCGCCATGCGAAACCCGTAGATGCTCTGCTTCACGTCCCCCACGAGGAACAGCCCGCCCGGCGGCGCGACGGCGTCCACAATCGCGTCCTGAATGGGGCTTGTGTCCTGGTACTCGTCCACGAACACGTACCGGTATCTCGCGTGAAGCGCGGCGCGAACCCCTTCGTCCTTCGCCAACAGGTCGTGCGCCAGGTGCTCCAGATCGGAGAACGACAGGCGGTTTTCCTGGCGCCTTGTCGACTGAGCGCGGGCCAGCGTGTCGCGGGCCACGCCGATCAGCGCCTCGACGTGCGGGCGCATAGCGCGCACGTCCGCCTCGAGGTCGGCGCGACCGCGGCCGAGCACCTTCCGCGGCACCTTGAGAGTATCGCCTGCCTTTTTCCGCCACTTCTTGTACGGCTCGTACTCCTTGGCGAGCCGCGCCGACCGCCATTCGAGGAGCGGCGCGATCGCGTCGGGATCGAACCTGGCGCCGTGCGCCGCGAGGAGGGCGAGCGCTTCGTTCAGCTGCGCGAGGATGGCGTGCGCGCCCGCCATGGTCGCCTCCGGCGCGCGCAGCCGCTCGAGCTCCTTCACGCCCCTGCGCATGTACTCGGCCGCCTGTGCGACCTTCATGCGCGCCCAGCGCGCGAACGCCTCGGCGAACGGGCCCGCCCACAGCTCGTCTGCATCGTAGTGGTGCGCGATCTCGGCGAGCCAGCCGGCGGGATCGACCTGGCTCAGCGCGACACCGCACAACTCGCACACGGCGCTTACCGCCTGCTGCCGCCGGTGAAGCCTCAGAGCCGCGAGGGCGCTGCCAAGCTGCGGCCCGCGCTCGGGATGGCCCGCCCATTCGTCGAGCACCTGCTGCGCCGCGGCGCGCAGCAGGACGGCGTCCTCCTCGCCGGACAGCACGCGGAAGCCCGGGACAAGCCCCGCCTCCAGCGCGTGATCGCGCAACAGGGAGAGGCAAAAGCTGTGAATTGTCGAGATCTGGGCGTCCTTGGCGCGGTGGGCGAGCCGGCGGAATCGCCGCGCCTTGGCGGATTCGCCTGCTCGTTCCGCCTCTTCGGCGCGTTCGGCCAACCTGCGCACGATGCGCACCCGCATCTCTTCCGCCGCCGGCTCGGTGAACGTCATCACGAGCAGCTGGTCCATCCGAAACGCCTTATCCCCCTCCGCCAAGCTCGCGATGCGCTCTGCGAGCACCGCGGTCTTGCCCGAACCGGCTCCGGCCGACACCACAAGGTTGGTCCCTCGCGCCCGGATGGCTCGCGCTTGTTCCGGCGACCACGTCACACTCACGGGTTCGCACCCCCTCCTGCGATCACGTCGTCAAACGTCAGCTTCGGCACGGCGCGGTACAGATCGAAGTGATCCGCGCGCTCGAAGTGGCACAAGGTGTTGTAGGGACAGTTCGTGCAGCCGCTGTCCTCGTGGCTCAGATGATACGGCGACACGCGCACGTCGCCCTCGGCAATGGCCTTCGCCGCCTCCCCCGCCCGGCGCTGCACGTGGCGAAGGACGGCCTGCCACTCGTCCTCTCGCCAGGCGGTCGCATCCGCTGCCCAGGCGCCGTCTGCCCGCAGCTGCCTGCTGAAGAGGGCGGAGCCGCGGCCAGGCGCAAGGTCCTCGTTCACGCGCACAAGGGCGCCCTCGTCGCGCAGGAAGAAGCCCTTGGCTCGATACGCGCCGAGCTGCGCAAACGCCTCGCGCGCTTCGGGTGGGCTGTCGAGGACGTTTCGCCTCGCCACAAGCGGCATGTAGAATGCGCCGTACAACCTCGCGGGCCGTCCTTCCGCGGCCTCCGCCTCGCGCATCGCCACCAGGGCATACAGCAAGAGTTGCAGCTGCAGCCCTTCGTGCACCTTGGACGGGTGAAGCGACGTGTCCGACGACTTGTAATCGTACACGCACAGCCCCAGCTCCCCTTGCTCGAGGCCATCGACGCGGTCGATCCGCCCGTCCAGCACCACGCGCACCCCGTTCCACGCGCCCACCTCGACATCGCGAAACTCCTTCTCCAGCCACAGGGGACGCATCTGGCCGCGCGCCAACTGCATCCAGATTGCGCGCACCACGAACTCGAAGTGGCGCCGCCGCTCTGCCACATAGGCGCCCATCTCCGGTCGTTCGAGCTCAGCTTCCAGCTTGGTGTCTTGCGCGGCCTGCTCGAGGGCCTGGTGGGCAATCTCGAGCAAGGCGGTCTCCAGCGCCTCGTCGTCCAGGTCAGCCAGGCGCGAAATTTGCTCCGCCAACCGCTGCGTCGCCACCTGGACCGCGGCGTGGATCCAGGTGCCGGCGTTCCGCTCGGCCTCCGGCTGGAGCTCGAGCGGTTCCAAGCGGAGGGCGTACCGGGCGAAGTGACGATAGGCGCACTTGGCGTAGGTCTCCAGTCGACTGACACTGACGCGAATGGGGTCGCCGTACAGATCCCGCACCCACTCGGCAGGCAGTCGCCATGGCCGCGGGCGATGACACAGCCCCGCGAGGACGCGCTGAAACCGGGCGTCGTCCCCCGCCCCGGCCCACACGTGGGTCAGCACGTCCTGCACGAGCGGATTCTTTGAAACCTCCGCAAGCGCCGCCCCGGTGTGCACGCGGCAGAGCGCGTCGGCGAGCAGGCGCATCGCCTGCACAGGGTGAACGGGGACTGCGCCGTTCCCGCGCGCTTCGTCCACCCTCAGGTGACCTCGTTCGACGAGCGACGCCAGGGCTTGCGCGAGGTGTCGTTCGATCCCGCCCTCGCTCGCCGCGCACGTCACCACCACCGCCTCGGACGCTCGCGTCATGACCCGATAGGGAAGGCACTCGAGGTTGCGACGCTCGTCCTCCGTGGTGCGCCCGAGCGGGCGGAGAAAGACCTCGGCGAAGGCGAGGCGCTCGTCGTCGCGCAGGATGCCACTCGGTGCCACGCGCGGCGGCAGCGACGCGTCCTCCGCGGCCACGACGAACACCCGGGGCCGGGACCAGTTGTCGGCGCGCGCAAAGTCGCAGACGAAGACCGCATCCGCATCGCTCGGAATGCGCGTCAGTCGCTCGGTCGCCATGGACTCCAGGACGAGATCCGCCACCTCGTGACTCGGCAGGGCAATCTCAGGCTGGAGCGTGGCGAGATCGTCGAGAAGGGCCGTCACCGCGCTCCACGCCTGCTCGTGGATCACGCCGACCATCGGGTCATCGTCCACCTGAACGACGGATTGTGCAAGCTGGTCCTTGACACCAAACGCCTGGAGCAGCGACCAAAGGGCCCTCGCCGCCTCGCTCAAGCGAAGCGCGGGCTGCGCAAACGCCCGGACGACGGGAGCGAGAGCGTCGGCCAAGCGCCGGCGCGTCTCGTCGGCCTCCTCGTCCGACAGGCCGGACGTCGTGCGGAAGGCGCGGGCGCCAAAGCTCCAGGGCTCCGGATTCAGCCACGCTGCCGCACCGCTGACGCCATGCTCGCGGACGTAGAGATCGAACGCCTCGCGCCGCTTGATGGGCACCAGCGGACAGCGGAGCAGCGTGGCGATGGCGTCGAGATCGAACCCGGTCCGCACCGCGCCGATGGCCCCGCGCAACAGCTGTCCCACAGGGTGATCCGCCAAGGTGGCAAACGAATCGATGGAGACCGGGACCCCGCGCACCGCGAGCTCGTCGGCGAGATCGCGCCCAAGGCCGTCGAGCGCTGGAACGCACACCGCGATGTCCCGCGGTCGCACGCCCTCGTGTTGCACCCAGTACGCGATCTCGTCTGCGACCGCCCCCAACTCCTCGGCGCGATCGCGAAACTTTGTCACGCGGACGCCGCGAATCGGCTCTTCGGGCGCGTGGCCCGCGAGCGCCCGCTCGAAGTGCAGGAGCGGTGAGGCTCCGAATCGGCCGGCCCTTTCGCCCCGCGGCATGCGGCAAAACGCCTGTTCAAGCGAATCTCGCGCAAAATCCCGCGCACATGCGAGGAGGTGGTACGCCGCCACGGCCTCCGACTCGCTCGCGAAATGCTCCTCGTGCGCGTCGATCCAAACGGACAGGTGCGGCCACGAGGCCTGCGACGAAGCCTCCGCAAACAGGGCTTCCCAACCTTCTCCCTCGAGGCCGGTATCCTCCCAGGTGATGACCAGCCGCTTCGTGCGCCGCGCTAGCGCCGAGATGAACTGGCGCTCGGCCGGCGAAAACGCGTGAAAACCGTCCAGGTACACAGACGCGCCTTCGATCCAGGGGACGTGTGGCACGGCCTGGGCGGCCTCCGAAAAGCGAAGAGGCGGATCTGCGAATCCCCTCTCTTCGGCGAGTTGCCTGTATCTCACGTACAGCTTCAGCACGTCGCCCAGTTTCCCCACGAGTGACCGGTGCACCACCCGCCGTGTCGCTTCGACCTCTTGCGAGCGGGCTGCGGACATCTCCAACAACGCCGCGAGTTGTTCCGGTGAGACCCCGTGCGCAGTCAGCTCGTCAAACGCCGCAAGCAGGTGGTGGTAGAGCGATGGGCTCCGCACAGCGCGGCGCAGCGGGCCGAGAGAGGGCTCGAGCTCTTCGTACGCCGCGCGCAGCAGCAACTGCCTCCCCACCGGCGTCAAAAGAGGCCTTGCCATGCCACCGTGCGCGCACACGCGATCTGCCAGTCGCCTCAAGGTCACCACTTCGACGCGAAACGCCGCGCGGACGCGCTCCATCAACAGCGTCTCCGCCGCGAACGCCGTCGACTCCGGAACCACCCACAGGACGGGCGGGCCGAACGGCATCGCTTCCGCGGCGCGGCGCATCTCCTCCGCGACGAGAGACGATTTTCCGCTCCCCGCAGGTCCAATCCACCATTCCACCCGGTTGGACATGGCCTTCATCCTTTCCGCCTATTTCGAGCCATTCTCGTCGCCCCGCTTGGGCGGCTGTCACCGTTCGCACATGCGGCACATATACCGTGGGTAAACGCACAGGAGAGGTGAGCGCAGTGGTCGATCCCGTCTCTCTCCCGGTCAAGCGCGTGTCGGCGGTTCGAATCCTGGTCTCCTCAGGCCTTGGACTTTTGTTCGACGCGTTTGACGTGGGCCTCTTGTCGTATGTACTCGTGGTTCTCGCCAAACAGTGGCATCTGACGCACGCGGTGACCGGCCTCGTCGGAAGCGTGAGTTCCCTCGGCATGGCCGTGGGATCCGCCCTCGCGGGTCTTTGCGCCGATCGATTCGGCAGGCGTTCGCTGTTCATGGTCACCATCTTGATTTACAGCCTCGCGACGGGTCTTTCCGCGTTTGCAGCCGGTATTGGGATGTTCTTTGTGCTGCGCTTCTTCGTCGGCCTCGGGCTCGGGGGCGAGCTGCCAGTGGCCACGACGTACGTGCTCGAGTCCTCGCCAGACGAGGTGCGCGCCCGACGCGTCGTGTTCCTTGAGTCGTTCTGGGCCGTGGGATCACTCGCGGCCGCGCTGGTGTCCTACTTCGTCATCCCGTCCTTCGGTTGGCGCGTGGTGTTCCTCATCGGCGCCATCCCAGCCCTGTACACGCTGGTGTTGCGCTTTGCCTTGCCCGAGGCGGAGCGGTACGCTCGACTCAAGCGCCGGAGCACGTTTGGCGAGTCCGTGCAAAACATCTGGTCGCGAAAGCTCGGCCGCCGCTCGCTCGTGGCTTCCGTCGTCTGGTTCGTCATGAACTACAGTTACTACGGTATGTTCCTGTGGCTTCCGTCCGTCTTGTACGACAAGGGATACTCGCTGGTACACAGCTTGGGCTACTCGCTCATCATGACGCTCGCTCAAATTCCAGGATACATGACGGCTGCGTGGCTTGTCGAACGGTGGGGCCGGAAGCGGACGCTCGTCGCGGCGATGATCCTGACCGCGCTGTCGGCGCTCGCATTCGGGTTTGCGTGGAACACGGTCTCGCTCATCGTCTTTGGCCTCTTGCTTTCGTTCTTCATGCTCGCGGCCTTCGCAGCGACGTACGCCTTTACCGTGGAGCAGTTCCCAACCATGTTCCGGGCGACGGGCATGGGGTGGGCGGCTGGGTTCGGCCGGTTCGGCAGCGCCATCGCCCCGTTTGCCACGGGGTGGCTGCTCGGAGCACATCTTGGTTACGGCTGGGTGTTTGGGGTCTTCTTTGCGGTGCTCTTCGTGGGGTTTGTGATTGTGACGGCGCTCGGCAAGGAGACCAAGGGAGTCGCGCTGGAGTAAGCATTCAGAGGGTTTCGTCGCATGTGGTGGCCGCCGGTCGTCGCACGTCCACGAACGGCGGCCTCCTCTCATGGACAACTTGCGAAGGGCTGTCACGCCGTCTTTCTGCGCAGCACCCAATCGCAGTAGTCGCGCAACACGGCCTCCATGCCGGCCATGGTCGTCTGCTGATTGATGAGCGTCCGGACCTCCGCGGCGCCAGGCAGCCCCTTCACGTACCAGGCCGCATGCTTACGCATCTCGCGCACCCCGATGTCCTCGCCCTTGAACTCCACCAGCATGCGCATGTGCCGCAGCGTCACCTCGAGCCGCTCTTCCACCGAAGGCGGCGGCAGCAGTTCGCCGGTATCTAGATAGTGGGCAATCTCGCGGAAGATCCACGGGTTCCCGAGTGCCGCCCGGCCCACCATGACCGCGTCACACCCGGTCTCTTCCATCAGTTGCTTCGCGGTCAAGGGATCGACGACGTCCCCGTTGCCGATGACGGGAATACGCACGGCCTCCTTCACGCGGCGGATGATGTCCCAGTCGGCCTTCCCGCTGTACATCTGCTTGGCCGTCCGCCCGTGCACGGCCACCGCTTGCGCCCCCGCCTCTTGGACCGCAAGCGCCACCTCCACGGCGTTGACGTGATCGTCATCCCAGCCCTTTCGGAACTTGACCGTCACCGGCTTGTTCACGCGGCTCACGACCGCTCGCACGATTTTCGCGGCGTAATTCGGATCCCGCGCGAGCGCCGCCCCGCTTCCGGTCTTGCAAATTTTCAAGACGGGGCAGCCCATGTTGATGTCGATGAGATCGGCGTTCGTCTCGCCCACCATCTCTGCGGCCTGCTCCATGGAGGCGAGATCGTACCCCACGAGCTGGAGGCTCACGGGATGCTCGTCCGGCAGAATGGTCGTCATTTTTTTGGACTTCTCGTTTCCGCTCACGAGCCCTTTGTCACTGACCATCTCCGCGCACACCATGCCCGCGCCGAGTTCCTTCGCGAGCCGGCGGAACGGAGGATTGCACACGCCCGCCATGGGCGCGAGGATGACCGGGTTGTCCAACGTCACGCCAGCGATGGTGACCTTCACGCGTACCTCTCCTTCGCCCGAACCGGAATGCATGTCCGATATTATAA
>NZ_BCRQ01000016.1 GCF_001552675.1 Alicyclobacillus sendaiensis NBRC 100866 | reverse complement strand
CTAGTAAAATCGATTTACTTTCGTTATAGCGTCGGTTGTCTATAATGTCAATGAGCCTGTTTTTCGGGTTGTGCAGACCGACCCATCCGTGTGAACATAGATCAACAGACATCCGGCACGAGGAGGGATGGACGCGTGGCCACGGTCAAGGATATCGCGCGCCTGGCGGGGGTGTCGCCCACGACGGTCTCCTGGGCGCTAAATGGCAAGCGCGTGAGCGAAGAATCCCTGCGCAAGGTGCTCGAGGCGGCGCGAGAGCTCAATTATCATCCGAAGATGAGCGCTCGCAGCCTGCGCGCGGGCAAGGTGTTTTCCATTGGGTTTTACATCGTCAACCCGAGTCTGGATCCTCGCTTGAACGGCTATTTGTTCCCCATGCTCGCGGGCATTTCGAAGGTCCTCGCCGAGGACAACTATGCGATGCAGTTCGACATTGTGATGCCCGACAAACTCGATGTTTTAGCGAAAAAAGCGCTTGAACATTCTGTCGACGGGATGCTCATCCTGCCCCAATTCTCCGGCGTCACGGAGCGGTTGCTGAAGGATCTGCCCGACAAATTTCCCGTCGTGTATATGCAACAGGATCCGGCCGCGAACCCCGAGCACTGCGTGGTCATCGATCAGGCGGAGGGCGTCGGGCTCGCCATTCGGCACCTGTACCATCTGGGGCATCGTTCCATCGGGATCATTGCGGGGCCGGGCGAACACGTGGACAACGTGCTGCGCCTGCAGGCGGTTCAGGCCGTGTTTCGCGATCTCGGCCTCACCTGGCGCGAGGATTGGGTGGCGCACGGCCAGTTCGACATGGAGAGCGGTGAAGTGGGGATGCGGCGGATCTTGGAGGCGCCGGATCGGCCGACGGCGGTCTTCTGCTTCAATGACTACATGGCCATTGGGGCGCTGCGCGCGGCCTCGAGCGCGGGCCTTCGCGTTCCTGACGACATCTCCATCCTCGGCTTCGACGACTCCGACGTGGCGGGGGCGAGCACGCCCGCGCTGACGACCATTCAACAGCCAGTGTTTCAGCAGGGCCAGCAGGCGGCCGCCATGCTCATGCGGCTCATCAAGGGGGAGGCGCTTCCGGCGCAGGTGGAGCGCATACGGCCGGTCGTGATCGAGCGGTCGTCCGCGGAGCGCAAGCGCGCATGAACCCGTTCGAGGGCCGGCGCGTGCTGCCCGCCGTGCGCAGTCTGAAGGACTTCGAGGAGCTGATGCAGACGCCGCATCCGGTGGTGGTGCTGTTGGAGACGAATCTGACTGCGCTGCCGAGCTTGATGCGCATGGCGGGCAAAGCGGGCAAGCGCCTCATCCTGCACGCGGATTTGATTCAGGGGCTGAAGCACGACGAGGCGGGGACGCAGTTTCTGTGCCAAATGATCCGGCCGTACGGCATCATCTCCACGCACGCGAGCGTGATTGCGACGGCGAAAAAGCAGGGCGTGATCGCCATCCAACGCGTGTTCCTCATTGACTCGCACAGCCTGCGCACGAGTTACCGCGTGCTGCAACAGGCGAGGCCGGATTTCCTGGAGGTCCTGCCGGGCGTGGTGCCCCGGCTCATTGCGGAGATCCGCGAGCAGACGGGGCTGCCGGTGCTCGCGGGCGGATTTGTGCGCACTCCCGAGGACGTGGAGCGGGCCATCGCGGCTGGCGCGACGGCGGTGACCACGTCCGTGAGGGCGCTGTGGCAGCTTTGATGCGCGCCAAGGGTCACTTGGCGATACGCTCCGCTTCGCGCGTCGAGATGGCCTGAGGCGCTTGGTACGTGCCACGAAATATCGAGGCCACCGCGCCAATCACCATGAGCGCCGCGGAGATGATAAACGCGAGCGCGAGGCCAGTGTGAAACGGCGCTGCCATGAGCGTCGGGAAGAAGTGCTTGCCCGTGATCACGGTGGTTTGCGATGCGGGCAGCTTGCCGAGCACGTTCAGGCCGCTCGGGCCGAGCAGGGACTCGAGCGGGTTGTAGCCAAGGAGCGCCGCGAAGAGCGACGAGGTAGGCGGCAGTTTCGCGATGGCCTCCGCCGCTTGCGCCGGCACGCCGTGCGCCGTGAGCCCCGACACGAGCGCCTGCGGCAATTTCGCCGCGAGGCCAGCCACCACGATGGAGAAGAAGATGCCCATGCTCATCATTTGCCCCGCGTTGTTAAAGGTAGAGCGCATGCCGGATGCCACGCCGCGAAACTCCGCGGGTACGGAGCTCATGATGGAGGCGTTGTTCGGCGAGGCAAACAGGCCCATCCCCACGCCGATGACGAAGATGTCCGCCCAGAACGCATAGCGGTTGAAATCGATGGGCAGGGCCGCGAGCAGCAAGAATCCCGCCGCGCTGACCAAAAGGCCGCCCGTTGCAAAGGCGCGCTGCCCGAACTTGTCGGACAGGTACCCGCTCAGCGGACCGGCGGCGAGAAAGCCCACCATCTGCGGCAGGGTGTAAAGCCCCGCGATGAGCGGTGTGTCGGCGTACGACACCCCGTGGAGCGGCAGATAGATGCCCTGCAGCCATATGATGAGCATGAAGCTCAGGCCACCGCGCGCAAGCGATCCCATGAAGAGCGCCACGTTGCCGAGCGTAAACGGCCGAATGCGGAACAACTCCAGGCGAAACAGCGGATCCGGCATGCGCCGCTCGATCACGCCAAACACGCCGAGCATCACGACACCGCCGACGAGGAGCGCCAAGACCATCGGCGACGTCCATCCCATGCTGTGTCCTTCATACGGCATGATGCCGTACGTCAGCGCGAGCATCAGGGCCAGGACGCCGAGGGCCAAGCTCGCGTTACCCGGAATGTCGAGTTTCGCATCCCGCTGCGGCTTCGCAATCTCCTTTAACATGAGGTACGCCCAGACGGTCCCGAAAATTCCTATCGGAACGTTCACGAGAAACACATATCGCCAGTGACCTGTCGAGGCGAGAATCCCACCCAAGACAAGCCCTACCACGCTTCCCGCGACCGCTGCGATTTGGTTGAGACCGAGCGCCAAGCCGCGTTGGTTGTTGGGAAACGCGTCGGTGAGAATCGCGGCGCTGTTGGAAAAGAGGAAGGCGCCGCCAATCCCCTGGATCATGCGGAAGATGATGAGCTCCAGCTCGCCCGCACGGCCCTGGCTCCACGTCAGCGAACACAGGACGGAGCCCAGGGTGAAGACGAGAAACCCCAGGTTGTACAGGCGCACGCGCCCGAACATGTCGGACAACCTGCCGAAGGTAACCAACAACACCGTCGTCGCCACGTTGAAGCCCATGAGCACCCAGAGCAACAGGCTGGTTTGGCCGCTCTGGAGGGGATTGACGTGAATGCCCGCGAAGATCACCGGCAGCGCAATGACCAGAATGGTGCCATTGATGGACGCCATCAGGACACCAAGTGTGGTGTTGGAAAGCGCAATCCACTTGTACGCAGGACTTCTCGCATTCAACGTCCTCACTCACTTTCTCCATTGCTCGCATCCACCGCGCGATGGGCGGCCTCTTCGCGTTGCAATCTGGCCCGAATGCGCGCCAACCGGTCCGAGTACTGCTCGCGCATGGCCGCGAGCCTCGTCATCTTCTCGTCAATGTGGCGAACCACGTTTTCCAGAAGCCGAACGGCATCGGCGAGCATTTCCACGTTGTGCTCAGGCTCTTGACCCTCTGCAATCCGCGTTCGATACGTCTTCAACCGATCTTCCGTGTCGAGGATGGACCGAATTTCTTGCAAGGAGTAGCCGAGCGCTTCTTTGAGGCGAAGGATGTGTTCAATGCGTTCAATGGTGTCCTCGTCATACACGCGATGCCCGCCAGGTGTTCGCGGAACTTCCGGAATGAGGCCCTTTTCCTCGTAGTAGTGGAGTGTGCGCGGCGTCACGCCCAGCCGCTCTGCCACGGCCTCCACGGTCCACGCTTTGTCGCGATCCATCTTCCACCTCCTCGCACACCACCGCCAAGTCTACGCCAATCGGAAACTAACGTCAACGTTAGGTTATGGTCATCTGAAGAGGGCTGTTCCGACAGCGTGAGCAGAAAAAAGGACCAGCTGTCGCTGGTCCGAGCGAGGAGCGCGGTCACTTTGACATCCAGATGCCTTCCATCAATCGATGGGGCCGCCGACGATCTCGGCGGAGTAACGCGCGGGAAAAACACGTTCCCCGATCGCGCACGGAAAGCCTTCAATGGGGCCGCCGACGATCTCGGCGGAGTAACGCACAAGTGTCGGCCACTGCGAAGCATCCCCAAGTACCTTCAATGGGGCCGCCGACGATCTCGGCGGAGTAACTTTGCACGATGAGCATGATTATCTACTTGAGGATGCGCCTTCAATGGGGCCGCCGACGATCTCGGCGGAGTAACATTCACCAGTGACTTCGCCATCTGGCGATTCTCGCGCTCCTTCAATGGGGCCGCCGACGATCTCGGCGGAGTAACGGGTTCCAATATCACTGTCCGGAGCATGGGTGGTGCCTTCAATGGGGCCGCCGACGATCTCGGCGGAGTAACATCACCAAAACTATCGCAACACCGACAGCCACAGCAGCCTTCAATGGGGCCGCCGACGATCTCGGCGGAGTAACTGCAGACACAAGATCCCGATCTGAAGCAGGCCGTAGAACCTTCAATGGGGCCGCCGACGATCTCGGCGGAGTAACTTTGTACCCGATCCGAATGCACCTAACTTCGTGGACGCCTTCAATGGGGCCGCCGACGATCTCGGCGGAGTAACCCTACTCCCTACATGCCGCTTCTGGCGCGGGATCCCAGGCCAAAATCGCGAACCTCTTGTACGCCGGTCCGAAACAGCCGCGCTCCTCTCCTTCATCATACCCTCCCTGTGGCAAAAGATCCAGTCCTGATGCGGCCTCCACGAATTTCGCGAACCCCCATGGTCTGAGCCATCGATCGAGGTTCGCGGTTCGCGGGAACTTTCGAACCCCCTATCACCGCGCCCCTGACCAATACCGACCAGCATCCTTCCCATGCAGACATGCCATCGCCTGTACTGCGGCCTTTCGCTGCGCCACCGAGCGCCTTGTTCGGCGGTCGTCACGGCCCGAGAAGTCCCCTCGCTCGAACTCCCCGCTCGCGCTCCTCCGCTCGGTTTACCTTCGCGCCGAGCGGCGCGCCTCCCTCGCTGCATTCCCAGCTTTCCTTCGCCCCTCTCCACCCATCCGCCCCTCGTCCCACCGCCACCTCGCATTCGCAGAACCATTCTCAATCTCGCCTCGCGGATCTATAATATATCTTCTACCCGATCTCCACGCGATGAGATGCGAGGAGGTGGGCTAACCATGAACCATTTCGTGATTTACGCCCTCGTGGCGCTCTTTGCGGCGCTTTCCGGGCTCAACGATGGAGGTAATCTGCTCGCGGTGCTCGCGAGTTCGCGGATGTTGCCGGTGGTGGTCGTGATCGCGGAGATGAGCTTCGGCATGTGTGCCGCGCCATTTCTCGTCGGCACGCGCGTGGCACAGACCATCGGAGCCGGCATTTTGCCGATCTCGGCACTCAGTTCGCCCGTGGTCACCGCCGCGCTCGTCGCGACACTGCTCACGCTCGTCGCATGTTACGCTTCCAGGCTGCCCACGAGCATCACATTGGCGCTCGTCGGCGCCATGGGCGGAGTCGGTGTCGTGATGCTCGGCATCCACTGCGTGCGCTGGGCGAGTGTCGGTACGGTGGCCGCGTCGCTCGTCGTGAGCGTCCTCATCGCAGGGGTGGTGGGATACCTGGTCCATCTGGTCGCCCGGGCGTTGCTCGGCCGCGTTTCGGCGCGCGCGGGACGTGCCGCCCTTTGGTCAGAGATTGCGACGTCTGCGTGCGTATGCATAGGATACGGCGCAAACGATGCGGAGAAAACGCTGGGGCTTTTGGCGATCACGACGGGCATCACTCATCATCGCGCGACCTTCCACGTGGCTCCGTGGATGGTGGGCTTTTCGACGGCAGCGTTTCTCGCCGGGTTGCTCGCCGGCGGCTGGCGCGTGGCCCGGACGATTCAAGGACACGTGTTTCGCATCCGCCCCATTCACGCGGTGATGAACGAGTTCGCGACGGCGGCGGTCGTCATTGCGGCGTCAAGCCTTGGCGGGCCGGTGAGCACGACGCAGGCGCTGGACAGCTCGCTCGTGGGCGTGGGCGCGAGCGCGCACGCGCGACGGGTGAGGTGGCGCGTGGTGCGCAAGATGGCAGGCGTGTGGCTGATGACCATGCCGCTCGCGTTTGTAGTCGGATGTGTGACGGGACAACTGTTTGTGTGGGAGGGATACCGATGAGCAAGCTGGCGCAGTGGCTTCGCCCAAACGAATCGAGGTTTTTCGCCCTGCTCGAGGCGCAGGCGCGTCAGGCGCAACGGGGCGTGCATTTGCTTGGCGAGATCGTGGAGAAGGAGCCGGGAGAGGCTGAACTGCGCCGGTACGCGGAGCGGATGCATGCGCTGGAGCGGGAAGGCGACGCGATTCGGCGGAACGTGATTGAGGAACTCATTCGCAGTTTCATGACGCCGATGGATCGGGAGGACATCTACGATCTCTCCCGCAGCTTGGACGACATCCTCGACTATGCGCACACGACGGTGCAGGAGTTTCTGGTGTACGCGATTCCGTTTGAGCCGGCGATCGGCGAGATGGCGGAGGCGCTGAAGGAAGGCGTGGATGCGCTGGTGGAGGCGGTGGCGGGACTGGGAAAGCCAGGGCCTGCGGTGCATTCGGCGATTGTGCGGGCGAAGAAGATGGAGAATCGGATGGAGGAGTTGTACCGGGAGTCGAACGCGAAGCTATTCTTGAGCCAGGATGTGCACCACATCTTCCGGATGCGCGAGGTGTACCGCCACCTGAGCAACGCGGCGGATCGGCTGGATAGGGCCGCGGACATGGTGGGGAGCATCTTGATCAAGGGGCTCGGGTGAGTGGGGGGCGAATCACGCTGAAAGACGCTGTAAGGGCAGTGAGGGGATTTTTGTTCTTGGCTTCTGAAAGCCTTTACAAAGTCCTGAGAGCTGGGTATACTGAAGGCAAGTTCATATATCGTGCCTCTGAGATTCGGAGACGGCGGCAAAGATATGTGGGAATGCCCACACGCATTTGTCAGTCGTCTCTTTGTTTTTGGAGGCACGGTTCAGGTTGGAAAATGGCGCCTGCGCGCGAAGCGCCAGTTGACATGGTGATCCGGACGCCATGTCAACAGCCAGCCCCTGTCACCTTCAATATTGTAAGGAGGTAGGCTCGTGAAACACTCAGTCTGGGGTGAGTACCTGGCGGAGATCATCGGCACGATGTTTTTGCTGATGGTCGGTGATAGCGTAGCAGCGATGGCCATTTTGTATAATGCATTCTCCGGCGACTACTGGGGCATATGTATCTTATGGGGTCTCGGAGTCACAATGGCTTGTTACCTTGTTGGCTCAATATCTGGTGCACACCTCAATCCTGCTGTGACCATAGCTTTTGCTATCTATGGCGGATTTCCGTGGCGTAAGGTGCCTGGTTTTATCGTCTCTCAGGTCATCGGAGGATTCTTAGGGGCCGCGCTCACCTACACACTGTTCTCTCCGGCCATCAACGCTTTTAATGCGGCACACCATACGACGCGCAGCGGTCCGGGCGGACTCGTGACATCGGGCATTTTCTTCACGCACCCGAATGTCGGGATCACCACGGGTCACGCATTTATAGACGAAATTATCCTCACCGGCGCTCTTGTTCTCCTCATCCTTGCGTTTTCAGACAACTATAATCCTAACGGGCAGCTCGGGAATCTCACTCCTCTCGTGGTTGGCCTGCTAGTCGCGATGGTAGGTGGGTATGGTGGTGAACTTGAGGCGTGGGCGTTGAATCCTGCACGCGACTTTGGCCCTCGACTCTTCGGGTGGCTTGCTGGTTGGGGCCAGAACGCGTTCCCTGGGCCGAATGACTACTGGTGGGTACCCATTGTCGCACCCATCATCGGCGGTTTGGTGGCAGGCGCCCTATACAACTTCGTCCTGCGCCCCTTCATGCCGGGCAACCCCAACAGGGCTAAAGTGGAAGGTCCGGTTCACGCTGCTGCGAAAGCACAAGCCTGAATCGCTATTCGCTACGTTATGTGGAGGAAGAGGTGTATCATGGGAGATAAAAACTTTGTCCTTGCCTTCGACCAAGGGACCACGAGTTCCCGCGCCATTTTGTTCGATCACGCCGGGCGCATCCACAGCATTGCCCAGAAGGAGTTTACGCAGATCTATCCAAAGCCGGGCTGGGTGGAACATGACCCGATGGAGATCTGGGGCACGCAGAGCGGCGTTGCTCGCGAAGTGTTGGAGAAGGCGGCCGTGTCTCCGCAACAGGTGGCGGCCATCGGGATAACGAATCAGCGCGAGACCACCGTCGTGTGGGAAAGGGCGACCGGGAAACCCATCTACAACGCCATTGTGTGGCAGGACCGCCGCACGGCAGACATCTGTGATCAGCTGAAGGCAGACGGCCACGCCGACGCCATTCGCGAGAAGACGGGGCTTGTTATTGACGCTTACTTCTCTGGCACCAAGATCAAGTGGATCCTCGATCACGTCGAGGGCGCGCGCGATCGCGCCGAGCGCGGCGAACTCCTCTTTGGCACCATCGACACTTGGCTCGTGTGGAATTTGACGCGCGGGAAAGTTCACGTGACGGACTACACCAACGCTTCGAGGACGATGCTCTTCAACATTCACACGCTCGACTGGGACGATGAATTGCTTCATCTTCTCGGCATTCCTCGGGCGATGTTGCCCGAAGTTCGGCCCTCCTCGGAAGTCTACGGTCACACCGACGAGCATACGTTTGGCGGCGCAAACATCCCCATTGCCGGGATGGCTGGAGATCAACAGGCGGCGCTCTTTGGCCAGACGTGCTTCGAACCGGGCATGGTGAAGAACACGTACGGCACGGGCTGCTTCATGCTCATGAATACAGGCGAGAAACCTGTGGCGTCGCCGTCCGGGCTGTTGACGACCATCGCCTGGGGGCTTGACGGCAAAGTCACGTACGCGTTAGAGGGAAGCGTCTTCATCGCCGGGGCGGCGATTCAATGGCTGCGGGACGGACTCCGCTTCTTCGACGCGGCGGCGGACTCGGAATACTTTGCGAGCAAGGTGGAGGATACGGGCGGTGTCTACGTGGTGCCCGCATTCGCAGGGCTCGGTGCGCCGTACTGGGATATGTACGCTCGCGGCGCCATCTTCGGTTTGACGCGCGGGACCCGCAAAGAGCACATCATCCGAGCCACACTCGAGTCGCTTGCGTACCAAACCAAGGATATTCTCGATGCGATGCAGCGGGATTCGGGAATCGAGCTCAAGTCGCTGCGCGTGGATGGGGGCGCGGTGGCCAACAATCTGCTGATGCAGTTCCAGGCGGACATTCTCGGCGTGCCAGTGGAGCGCCCGCGCATCACGGAGTCCACAGCACTCGGCGCCGCGTATCTCGCGGGGCTCGCTGTCGGCTTCTGGTCGAAGGAAGAAATTGCGCAAAGCGTTGAGGTAGAACGCCGGTTTGAACCTCAGATGGATGCTGAAACGCGTGCGCGCCTGTATCGAGGCTGGCAGCGCGCCGTGGAGCGCACCATGGGATGGGCGCAGGAGGACACCCCTTAATTCGGTGACGTTTCACCTACATGGGGTGGACTTGTCGGACGGTATTCGCGTATGTAGGTCTTCCGCGGGGAGGGGCTCATGATGAATGTCTTGCACCCGAATCCGGACAGGTTCGTCACGGATATGCTGGATGGCTTCGTTCGAAGCTATCCAGGTCTTGCTCGGCTACAGGGTACCCAAGTTGTTGTGAGAGCGCAATTCGACCGCAAGGTGGGCTTGGTGTCGGGTGGAGGCAGTGGGCACGAACCAGCTCATGCGGGTTACGTTGGATACGGCATGCTGGACGCGGCTGTCGCGGGGCAGATTTTCACGTCGCCTACACCTAACGAGGTGCTAAGCGCGATTCGAGCGGTGAATCAAGGTTTCGGAGTGCTCTTGGTAATCAAGAATTACACAGGCGATGTCATGAACTTTGAAATGGCGGCTGAAATGGCGCAGGACGAAGGGATTGCTGTCGAAAAGGTGATTGTCGCAGACGACGTGGCTGTTGAGAACAGCACATTCACCATTGGTCGACGGGGCGTTGCCGGGACAGTCTTTGTCCATAAAATAGCAGGCGCCAGTGCGCAGCGCGGTGATTCGCTGCAGGAAGTAAAACGGATCGCAGATAAGGTGGCCGCCCGTGTGTTTAGCATGGGGCTGGCCCTGTCCCCATGCACGCTACCGACGACTGGGAAATCAAGTTTTGAACTCCCCGCTGGACAAGTCGAGATCGGCATTGGTATTCATGGAGAACCAGGTGTGAGACGAGGTCCTATCGCCCCACTTGCAGAACTGGTGGATACTCTGATTAGTCGAATTGTTGAAGAATCATCCCTTGGAGAGAACGACGAAGTCGCGTTAATGATTAACGGCATGGGCGCGACTCCTCTGGGAGAACTGTCCATCTGCGCTAGATATGCGACAGCTCGCCTTGATGATCTCGGAGTGAAGATTTATAAGTCCCTTGTAGGCGAGTACATGACGTCACTCAACATGGCGGGTTTTTCAGTTACCGTGCTGAAATTGGATTCCGAGCTCAAGTCGTTGCTTGATGCGCCTGCACATGCACCTGCATGGCGCTAGGGGGAGCAGGGCTATGAATGTTGAACACGTGAGAGCCTGGTTATATGGCTATCGAGACAGGCTTACTGCAGTTCAGGGTCTTTTGGACGAACTCGACAACCGGATTGGAGATGGAGATCATGGAACGAACATGTTGCGCGGATTTCGAGCGGCATGTGAACACTTGGGGGAGGCAGCGTCCCCTAGCGAAGTCCTTCACAAGGTTTCGATGGGGCTGTTATCGACCGTAGGAGGAGCATCCGGGCCCTTATACGCAACCGCCTTTCTGCGCATGTCGCAAGCATGGCGTGGAATGGAAGACATATCTATAAAAGACCTAGCCAATGGCTTGAACGCAGCCCTCGCCGGCATCCAGCAGCGAGGAGGTGCGAATGTCGGCGATAAAACGATGGTGGACGTTTGGGCGCCTGCCACTGAGTGCATATCGAGCGACCCGACAGAACATGGCGTGCGGGAGGCATCGCGCGCAGCGAGGCAAGCAGCGCTAAACACTCGTCAATTGGTGGCTCGCCGTGGGCGCGCAAGTTACCTAGGGGAGCGCAGTGTGGGAACGTGTGACCCGGGAAGTGTCTCGAGTGCCATACTGTTTGAGTGTCTTGCCATCACGCTGGTTGAGGGCATGGAGGCGGACCCATGGACGGCGCAGGTATTGTGATTGTCTCTCATAGTGGCAAGCTTTCTACGGGATTAGCAGAATTACTGCATCAGGTAGCGCCCAATGTGCAGGTTGCTGTAGCGTCGGCCTCGAGCGAGACACTGGGCACGAGTGCCGAGAGCATTCGCTCAGCGATCTTCGAAGTGCCTCAGTCGCACCATGTGATTGTACTATTTGACTTAGGTAGCTCGCTTTTAAACGCGGAGGTGGCCCTCGAGCTATTGGATTCTGCTACGCAAGCTCGGGTACATCTCGTAGATGCTCCTCTAGTCGAGGGAGCTGTGGTAGCAGCCGTAGCGCTACAGAGTGGTCTTTCATGGGAGGAAGCGGTTCGGCAGGCACAAAATGCGCGAATGACACCGAAGATCGCGACATGATTTACGTTCACCACTTGGTGAAAGACCGATATGCGCGGCTTAGTCCATTGCGAACGCACGAGTTTCATCCCACTGCGGATGCTGTGCGTTCATGACTCTGGATCCCCCTCCCCCATCAGCGTTATAATGGGGGCAACAAGTTCATCAAACATGGTTGAGATGATGAGAAAACCACAGGTCAGGTGCCTGAGAAGGCGCTTGGTTTGTGGTTTTTTCTCTTGTTCGGATGTAAAGGAGGCGCACCATATGGCGGAGGGTCGTTTTTCCTGGTCGGCGAGATCGGCCATCAAAGCGCAGATGGCAAATGAGGCGTTTGATCTCCTCATCATCGGCGGCGGCATCACGGGGGCGGGGATTCTGCTCGACGCGACGGCGCGCGGGATGAAGGCTGCCCTTGTCGAGATGCAGGATTTCGCCGCCGGCACGTCCAACCGGTCGACGAAGCTAGTGCACGGCGGCCTGCGGTATTTGAAGCAGTTTGAGGTGGGGCTCGTGGCGGAGGTCGGGAAGGAGCGCGCCATCGTCTACGAGAACGGCCCGCACGTCACGACACCCGTGTGGATGCTGTTGCCCATCATCGAGGGTGGGACGTACGGCTGGCTCGCGACGAGTGTGGGCATCTACATCTACGACAAGCTCGCCGGCGTCAAACGGTCGGAGCGCCGCAAAATGCTTCGCGCCGACGAGGCGCTCGCCATTGAGCCTCTCCTTCGCCGCGAGGGGTTGAAAGGCGCCGGCTATTACGTCGAGTACCGCACGGACGACGCCCGCCTGACGCTCGAGATCTTGAAGAAGGCGGTTGAGATGGGCGGCGCGGCGCTCAACTACGCGAAGGCCACGGGATTCATCTATCAGGGCGGCCGGGTGGCAGGGGCCAATGTCGAGGATGTCTTCACCGGCGAAACGTTTGCCGTCCGGGCGAAGAAGGTCGTCAACGCCACCGGCCCCTGGGTGGATGAGCTCCGCGAGAAGGACGGATCGAAGTCCGGCAAGACCCTCCACCACACCAAGGGCGTCCACATCGTGGTGGACGGGAAAAGGTTCCCCCTTCGCAATTCTGTGTACTTCGACGTGCCCGACGGGCGCATGGTTTTCGCCATCCCGCGCGAAGGCAAGACCTACATCGGCACCACCGACACCGATTACCACGGCGATCTCGTCCATCCCCGCATGACGAAGGCGGACCGCGACTATCTCATCGACTGCGTCAACTTCATGTTCCCGAGCGTCAAGCTCGCGCCGGAGGACATCGAGAGCAGTTGGGCGGGAGTTCGGCCCCTCATCCACGAGGAGGGCAAGGATCCGTCCGAAATCTCGCGCAAGGACGAGGTGTTTGTCTCGCCGTCCGGCCTCTTGACCATCGCCGGCGGCAAGCTCACCGGTTATCGTAAGATGGCCGAGAAGGTCGTGGACATGGTCGCGGGCCAGCTGGCCGCCGAAGAGGGGCGCCGCTTTGGGCCGTGCACGACGGACAAGATCCCGTACTCGGGCGGCGATTTTGGCGGATCGGACAAGATGCCGGCGTTTGTGGAGGAGCGTGTGCAGCGCGGCGTGAAGCTCGGCCTGGCGGAGGCGGACGCGAGGCGGCTTGCGCGCCGGTACGGCACGAATGTCGATCTCGTCTATAACCTGCTTGCGTCCGGGCGGGATCGCGCAGAGGCGCATGGGTTGAGGCCGGACGTCTACGCGGAACTGGAGTACGGCCTGCGGCACGAGATGGTGGTGACGCCGTCTGACTTCTTCATTCGCCGCACGGGCGCGCTCTACTTCGACATCGACTGGCTGCGGGCGAACCAGGACGCGGTCATTCGATACATGGCCGCGGCGTGCGGATGGAGTGAGGAAGAGGCCGAGCGCCACGCGCGGGAACTGGAGGCGCGCGTGCAGGAGGCGACGACGGTGGAAGAGGAAATTTCCGCATCCGGCAGCCTGGTCGGGGCGTGAGGCGCGGCGCGATTCATGCAAGGGACGCGCGAGCGGGAGAGGCCATCGCGCCAAGAGCCCGGAGTCGCGGTGCGATACTGGAAAGACACGGCGCAACGTCGCGAGCACGGTGACTTGCGCCGTTTTCCTCGATTTTCTACAAAAATCGATGCATTTCGCTGAAGGAATCCACGCTCCCACTGCCGAATCCATCTGGCGCAAGCCTCGATTCGGACATCAGGGGGCGTTCTTGTGGGACTGTGGAAGAGACTCGCGTTTGGGCTTTCGGCCGCGCTTGGCATGTTGGCGGTCGGGGTGCCGACCATGGACGCGGAGGCCGTGCAGGCCGCGCCGCTCGCCAATCCGTCGACGGAAAATGCGCAAGATTTAGGACCGGCGAATGCGAGCCAGACGGTCACGGCGTCGGTCATCCTGCGCGTGCAAAATCCAACCGCCTTGCAGACGTACATTCAGCAGACTGAAACACCCGGCAGCGCGCAGTATCACAAGTTTTTGACGACGAGCCAGTTTGCGGCGCAGTTCGCGCCCTCGTCTCAGACCATCCAGCAGATTGAGCAGGAGCTCCAGCAATACGGCCTGCAGGTGGTGAACGTCAGCGCGAACCATCTGGATCTCCAGGTGCAGGGGACCATTCAGCAGTTCGATAATGCGTTCCAGACGGCCATCGACCTCTTCAAGGCAAACGGGCACGTGTTCCGTGCGCCGAAGAAGCCGCCGCAGATCCCGACGGCGCTCCTCACCAATGTGCTCGCGGTGGTGGGACTCGATACGGCCAATGCGGCGCAGTCGCTCACCGTCAAGACGCCGAATGCGGCCGGCATCCCGTCGCCCAAGGTGGTTTTGCCGCAGGGGGGCGGCACGGCGACGGGCACGCCGGGGAGCTACACCGTCGGCGATACAGCGAATCGCTACGACATCAATCCGCTCTATCAGAAGGGCATCACGGGCAAGGGCGAGACGGTCGGCATTGTCACGCTGTCGAACTTCAACCCGCAGGACGCCTACACCTACTGGAAGGGCATCGGCCTGCACGTGGCGCACAATCGTATCCAGATGGTGAACGTCGACGGCGGCGGGCAGTTGGATGACGGATCGGTGGAGACGGCGCTCGACGTCGAGCAGGCCGGAGGCATCGCGCCAGATGCGAACGTCGTCGTGTACGACGCGCCGAATACGGACCAGGGCTTTATCGACGCGTTCTACCAGGCGGTCTCGGATAATCTGGTGGACTCGTTGTCGGTGAGCTGGGGCCAGCCGGAGATCGACTATTTGCCACAGATGAACCAGGGCCAGTCGTACGTGGATGAGCTGCTCGCCTTCACGCAGGTGTTCATGGAGGCGGCGGCGCAGGGCATCTCGGTCTACGCGGCCGCCGGCGATTCGGGTGCGTACGACACCGCCCGCGATTTCCCGCCTTCTCAGGGCTTCTCCACGCCGTTGACGGTCGACTTCCCGGCGTCGGATCCGTTCGTCACCGCGGCGGGCGGCACCACGGTTCCGTTCTCTGCCACGTTCTCGCTCGGCCAAGTCAACATCACGCAGGAGCAGCCTTGGTCGTGGCAGTACCTGCAGAACCTCGGCTACCAGGGCCTGTTCCCGATTGGCGCGGGCGGCGGCGTCAGCGTCGCCTTCCCGCGCCCGTGGTATCAGGTCGGCGTGAGCGGCGTGCAGAACAGCGCGGCCAACCAGGCCTTCACCGATTCGCAGGGCGTGCTGTACGGATCGCCCTTCACGTACAACTTGCCGAGCAACTATGCCGGCCGCAATTTGCCCGACGTCTCGATGGACGCTGATCCAGAGACGGGCTATCTCGTCTACTGGAGTGGCGGCGGGTGGCTCGCGGGCTACGGTGGCACGAGTTTCGTGGCGCCGCAGCTGAATGGCATCACGGCGCTGATCGATCAATACGTCGGAGGCCGCGTCGGCTTCCTCGACCCTATCTTCTACCAGCTGATGAAGCAGGATGGGTATGGCGCGAACCAGCCGTTCAACGACCTGACGACGGGCAACAACTGGTACTGGAACGCTGTGCCGGGGTACGATCCGGCCTCCGGCATCGGGACCCCGAACGTCGCCAACCTGGCGCAGGCCATCAAAGGGTTGGGCTGAGGCGGAGGATTCGGGGCGCCGCTGGCCGCAAGGCCGGTGGCGCGCCGCAGGTTCCGCGATTTTGGTTTGCTTGGGTATACAAGTATACGGTAGAATAGCATCGAACGTCGACGAGGGAGGTGCGGACGTGATCGCGGGTGTGACCTACGGTGTGGCCAAGAAGACGCTCGGAGAGCAGGCGTACGAGGCCATCCGCGAGGAGATCTTGTCCCTACGGCTGCATCCAGGGCAGACGGTGTACGAATCGGACTTCACGCGCATGTTGAACATGAGCCGCACGCCGGTGCGGGAAGCGGTGCGCGCGCTGGCCATGGAGCGGCTCATTGAGGTGCTGCCCCAGCGGGGCATGAAGGTGGCCTTAATTTCGGAGCGGCAGGTGGAAGAGACGCGGTTTGTGCGGGAGAGCCTGGAGCTTGCCGTCATCCGCCGCCTCGCGGAGGACGTCGCCCGGGATACGGCGATGCGCGCTCGGCTCGAGCAGGAGATGGCGAGATCGCTCGAGGATCAGCGGGAGGCGGCCGAATCGGCGGACGCGCTCCGGTTCATGCAGGCGGACGACGGGTTTCATCAGATCTTCTTGCAGCAGTTTGACAACGAGACGCTCACGGCCATCGTGGCGCAGATGCGGGGGCACCTGAACCGGGTGCGGATGCTGTCGCTGTTTGAGCCTGAGCGCATGAAGCGGCTGGTGGGCGAACACGAGCGAGTGGCGGAGGCGGTGCTGTCGGGCCATCCGGATCAAGCCGCGGAGGCCATGCACCATCACCTGGCGAAGCTGATGGAAGATTTGCCTGGGATCAAAGCGCGGCATCCGGCGTTCTTTGGCCCCTGACGGGCGCGGGAGGAGGTTCTGAACATGCGGTTGAACAACAAGGTGGCGCTCGTCACCGGCGGCGGGCGGGGCATCGGAGCGGCGATTGCGCGCAGGTTCGCGCAGGAGGGCGCGGACGTGTGTCTCGTCAGCCGGACGCAGGCCGAGCTTGAGGCGCAGGCAGAGTGGATCACGGCGCACACGGGACGCCGCGCGCTTCCGGTGGTCTGCGATGTCTCAAATCCGGCGGACGCCTGGCGCGCGGTGGCGACCGCCGAGGAGCGATGGGGCCGGATCGACATTTTGGTCAATGCGGCGGGCATTTCCGTCGCGGCACCGTCTGCGGACCTCTCGTTTGACCGGTGGAAGGCGTGCTTGAACGTCAACCTCGACGGCACGTTTCTGTTCTGCCAGGCCGTGGGGCGCGGGATGATTGCGCGCGGGCAGGGCGGCAAGATCATCAACATCACGTCCATCGTCGCGCACGCAGGCATCCCGGAGCGAGCGACGTACGCGGCGAGCAAGGGCGGCGTCCGGCAGCTGACGCAGGCGCTCGCGGTGGAATGGGCAAAGCATAACATCCAGGTGAACGCCATCAGCCCGGGCTTCATCATGACGGAGATCGTCCGCGACTACATCGAGCGCGGCATTCACAAGCCGGAGAAGCTCGTCGCGCGCATCCCCGCAGGCCGCATGGGCCAGCCCGAGGACATCGCCGGCCCGGCGGTGTTTCTCGCCTCGAACGATTCCGACTACGTCACGGGCACCATTCTCATCGCCGACGGCGGTTTCCTCGCCAACGGCTACGTGTGAGGTGACACGCCTTGACGAACACCTCTCAGGGCGATCTCGACTACCGCGCTTGGTTGCAGGAGAGCCCGCTGCCGGACGGCGTGCCGGAGGCGGCGCGACGCATGGCGGTCTTCGGCCCGGCGGGCCACCCGGTCCTGGAGTGCGCGGCGGCGGAGTGGGCGCGCGCTGTGCGGGCCGCGTCAGGGGGAAGCCCGGCGCTCTTGGCGGGCGATGCGGGAGATCCGGGCGTTGCGCCGAGCGTCCCCTGCGTCGCCATGGGCGTCTTGTCGGCGTTGCCGAGCGGGCTGCGCGAGGCCGCGCAAGAAGCGCTTGCCGGCGCGCATTCGGATGAAGCCTACGCCGTCCTGCCGGTGGACGGGGGAGGCGTGGCTCTCGTGTCGCGGGCGCCCGCCGGCGTCCTCTACGGCGCATTCCACCTCATTCGCCGCCTGCGGCTCGGTCAACCGCTCGGCGAACCCTGTGTCTCCTCGCCTAGGAACGACCTGCGAATGTTGGATCATTGGGACAACGCCGACGGCACGATTGAGCGCGGGTACGCAGGCCGGTCGCTGTTTTACCGCGCAGGCCAAATCGATTTTGACGAGGGGCGCGTGCGAGACTACGCCCGCTTGCTCGCGTCCATCGGCGTGAACGCCATCGCCATCAACAACGTCAACGTGCACGAGATTGAGACGCGTTTCCTCACCGAGGCGTACCTGCCCCATGTCGCGCGGCTGGCCAGCGCCTTTCGCCCGTACGGCATCCGGGTGTTCCTCAGCGTCAACTTTGCCAGCCCCGTCGATCTCGGCGACCTGCCCACCGCGGATCCGCTCGATCCGTGCGTCGAGGCCTGGTGGCGCGCGGCGGCGGATCGCATCTACCGGCACATCCCGGACTTCGGCGGCTTCCTCGTCAAGGCGGACTCCGAGTTCCGGCCCGGCCCCTTCACCTACGGGCGCGATCACGCCGACGGCGCGAACATGCTCGCCCGCGCCCTTGCACCCCACGGCGGCGTGGTCATCTGGCGCGCCTTCGTCTACAACTGTCTCATGGACTGGCGGGACAGGCGGGCCGATCGCGCTCGCGCCGCGTACGATCACTTCATGCCGCTCGACGGCCGCTTCATGGACAACGTCCTCCTCCAGATCAAAAATGGCCCCATGGACTTTCAGGTGCGCGAGCCGGTCTCGCCTTTGTTCGGCGGGCTCTCCGCGACCAACGTGATGCTTGAGTTCCAAATCACGCAGGAATACACGGGCCAGCAGCGCCACGTCTGCTACCTCGCGCCGATGTGGAAACAGGTGCTCGATTTTGACACCCACGCCCGCGGGCCGGGATCGACGGTCGCCGAAGTGGTGAGCGGAAGGCTGTACGGCAGGCCGCGCGGCGGGATGGCGGGCGTCGCGAACGTCGGCGACGACGTCAACTGGACGGGGCACTCGCTCGCGCAGGCCAACCTGTACGCCTTCGGCCGCCTGGCCTGGGATCCGTCGCTCGATCCGGCCGAGATCGCGCGCGAGTGGGCGCGGCTCACGTTCGGCGATGACCCGTACGTCGTCCGCGCGGTGGAGGGCATCCTCATGGCGTCCTGGCCGGCCTACGAGGCGTACACGGCGCCGCTCGGCGTGGGCTGGATGGTGAATCCCGGCCACCACGACGGGCCGAATCCGGAGGGGTACGAGTACTCCAAATGGGGCACGTACCATTACGCGGACTGGCAGGGCGTCGGCGTGGACCGGACGATGGCCACGGGCACGGGCTACACGGGCCAGTACCACGAGCCGGTGCGAAGCCTGTACGAGCACCTGGAGACGTGCCCGGACGAGCTCCTGCTGTTTTTCCACCACGTGCCCTACACGCACGTGCTTCATTCGGGGAAGACGGTCATCCAGCACATCTACGATGCGCACTTCGACGGCGTCGAGGCAGTCGTTTGGATGGTGGAGGCGTGGCGCCGGCTGGAGGGCCGGATCGATCCCGTCCGGTTCGAGCGCGTCATGGCGCGGCTCGAGGACCAGGTGCAGCGGGCCATCGAGTGGCGGGACGTGATCAACACGTACTTTTATCGAAAGTGTGGCATTCCGGACGAACGGGGTCGCCACGTCTACCCGTGAGCAGGGATTCGGTTCATCGGCCGAGAAACCTACGTGCGGAGCTTGGCCGATGGAGGGGTGCCTGTGGGATGGTCTCGAGCGGCGAAGAGGCTCGGGTGGGCTGCGGGAACGGTGTTCCTGGCAGCTGCGCTGTATGTCGTGTACATGGCGTACACGAGCTTCGTCGCAGATCCGGGCGATGTGTCGTTTCTGGCGCACAAGACGGGCCTTCACCGCCATCTGTCGCGCGGCGCGTGGCTCGTTGTCCTTCATGTTCACGTGGCGAGCGCGCTTGTCGCCATTCTGGCGGGTGCGCTGAATTTCGCCTGGACGAGGGCCCGCGCGCACCCTGCGCTGCATCGGGCCGTGGGCTATCTGTACCTCGCGGGTGTCCTCGGCGTCGACGGGACGAGTGGCTATCTGGCGCCAGAGGCGACGGGTGGCGAGGTGGTTACCGTCGCGTTCAATTTGCTGAACGTGTACTGGCTCGTCGCCGCGTTCTTCGTCTACTGGATGGCGCACAAGCGCCGCCCGGACGCCCACGGGCGCTGGGCCGTTCGGAGCTACGTGTTTCTCGACACCAACGCGCTGAACCGGGGATTCACGTGGCTCGGCGTGCACGTGATTGGGCTCTCGTTTGCCACAGCCTACGAGGTGGCGGTCTGCCTTAGCATCGCCGCCAATGTGGCGCTGGGAGAGTGGCTCGCGCTAAGCCTGTATCCCTGCACATCCAGGCGCCGGGCGTAAGGCGGCACGTGGGGTGATTTCGCCGACGCAGGGCAGGCGCACCAGCAGCATAGGACGCGAGCAGCAAGGGGAGCCAGTCGCACAAGGGGATAGTACCGACACAGCGAAACGGGGCCCGCGCGTGGGGCCCCGTTGGTCGATAGGGGACGTGTCTCGGGAGATGGGGGATGGCCGGGATGGCGCCCGTTCAGGCGGACGTTTCCGCGTCGACGTGGTAGTCGGACGGGACGGTCTCGTCTTCGCCGTTCGACAGGCCCATGGCCCGGAAGAGCACGGTGAACACGAGCGCAACCACGATGTTCACGATGAGCGCCCAGATGCCCGCGTAGGCCGTCACACCGCCCACCGCGTAGGTTGTGGACTGATAGCCCGTGCTCGCCCACATGAGGACGCCGAGCACGATGCCAACCAGCCAGCCCAAGAACAGCGCGCGGCGGTGGAACCAGCGCGTGAAGAGACCGAACACGACCGCCGGCAGCGTCTGCAGGATGAGAATGCCGCCCACCTGCTGCATGCTGATGGCGTACTGCTGCGGGAATCCGAGGATGAACACGAGCGCCAGCAGAATGATGATGAGCGACACAATCTTGGCCACGCGCGCCTCGGTTTCATGCGAGGCGTTGGGCGAGAAGAACGCCTTGTAGATGTTGCGCGTGAACAAGTTGGCCGACGCGATGGACATGATGGCCGCGGGCACCAGTGCGCCGACGCCGATGGCGGCGAAGCCAAAGCCCGCGAACCAGGTCGGGAACTCCTTCAGGAACAGGAGCGGAACGGCCTCGTTCGTCGACTTCGTGTGCACGCCGGCCGCGAGCGCCATGTAGCCGAGCAGCGCGATGATGCCGAGCGCAAACGAGTAGGCCGGCAACAGCGCCATGTTCCGCTTCACCACCTGGCGGCTGGACGCGCTGAACACGCCCGTCACCGCGTGCGGGTAGAGGAACAGCGCGAGCGCGGAGCCCAGGGCGAGCGTTCCGTACGTCGCGTACAGCTTCGGCGACAGCGCGATGGACCCCGGCGGATGGTGTTTGGCGAGCGCCGCGGCCGACGCGTGGAAGATCGGCCCGAACCCACCCAGTTTGATGGGGATGAGGATGACGGCCACGATGATGGTGATATAGATCATCAGGTCCTTCACGACGGCGATCATCGCCGGCGCGCGCAGGCCGCTCGTGTAGGCGAACAGTGCCAGAATGATGAAGGCGATGATGAGCGGCCAGCTTCCCGGGATGCCCATGGCCGTGATGACGGCCTGCATGCCGGTGAGCTGCAGCGCGATGTAGGGAACCGTCGCGAAGATGCCCGTGAGCGCGACGACAAAGGAGAGCAACTTGTCGCCGTAGCGTCCCTGCACGAAGTCGGAGGCGGTGACGTAGCCTTTCGACCTAGCGACAGACCAAAACCGCGGCAGAATCAGCAGGAAGATGGGGTAGACGACGGTGGTGTACGGCACGGCGTAAAAGCCGAGCGCGCCCTTTCCATACATGAGTCCCGGCACGGCGATGAAGGTGTAGGCGGTGTAAAGGTCTCCACCGACGAGGAACCACGTGATGAGCGTTCCGAAGCGGCGTCCGGCGAGACCCCATTCCTCCAGGTGGGAGAGATCTCCGCGCCGCCACCTCGCGGCGACGAAGCCAAGAACAGCGACAAAGAGAAAGAAAATAATAAAAATAGAAAACGCAGTCCAGTTGATCTGCATGCACTCACCCCCTTACCCTCAGTCGTCTTTCAAGATGTTGTACAGAAATGCGGTGATGACGGCCGCGATGATGATCCAGAGCATCTGGTACCAGTAGAAGTACGGGATGCCCCACAGCTCCGGCTTGAGCGAACCGTACAGGCCCGGAAAGAGCGATCCGATGACGGGTGCGAGGATGAGCAAATACCACCACCGTTTCGCTTTCGAGGACGGCTTCTGTGTCTCGTTCACCGTGTGCACCTCCCTTCCGATTGGCTGGCGCTTGCCCATGTAAACAACCGATTGTTTGTCTCTCCGGCTGTAGCGCTTACAGATGGGCAGCTCGTCATCATTTATAAGCTACGGCAGGCATGTCTGTCAAAGATATGCGCTGGAAAGTGGGCGAGGCAGAGCGCGCCCGGTGCGCGCGCGGAAGATCGATCCCGCCGGCGCCACCTCGGGTGAGCTGGGGGCGGCGCGCGTCACCCACGGTGGATCGGAAGGCGGACTTCCACCGCGCTACCGCTCGGGGCCTCGGTGCGCCGGATGTGGATCTTGCCGCCGTGTTGTTGCACAATGCGATGCACCACCATAAGGCCCATCCCTGTGCCCTTTTCCTGCGTGTTGTACATCGGCTCGCCGAGGTGCTCGAGCACGGAGTCCGGAATGCCGGGCCCCGTGTCTAGAATGTGCACGATGGCCTCGGCCTCCGTGGCCACCGTCGAAAGAACCACCCGCCCGTGCGTCTCCGCGGCCGCTTCGATGGCGTTGCGCAGGAGATGAACCATCATGTGCCGCAGTTGGCCCGGGTGGCCGAGCACCGGGGCCTGTTGCAGCGGGCCGAGATCGACCGAGATGCCTCGTTCGAGCGCGAGCGCGTCGCACGCCCGGAGGGCGGCTTGGGCCACGTCGGCGAGATCGCACGGAATGGGTTGGACGGCCTCGGGCTTGGCGAGGACCATGAGGGAATCGGTCACGTCCTTCATGCGCTCGAGCTCGGCCCAGATGGCCTCGTACGCGCCGGGTGCAGCCTCGTCGAACTGCGAGCGAAACAATTGCACAAAACCCATCACGGTGGTCAAAGGGTTGCGAAACTCGTGCGCGATGCTCGCGGCGAGGTGGCCGACGGCTTCCAGCCGCTCTTCTCGCAGGCGGTCGGCTGCGCGTAGGCGGCAGGGCGCGAGGTCGCGCGCCTGGAGGAGATAGCTCGAGGAATGGGGCCCGCCCGATGAGATGAAGGTCACGCGCAGCGCGACGTCGACGCGCAGGCCATCGATTTCGAGCGCCAGCTCGTGCTCCTGGCCGTCGGCACCCGAGGGCGTGAAGAGTTCGTCGAAGCGCGCAAAGTCTTCCGGCGCGACGAGATCGAACAAGGAGCGGCCGACGAGCGTTTCGCGGCTGAGGCCGGCCGAGGCGAGGAAGCCGGGCGACGCGAAGGAGATCTGGCCGGACGGATCGGCGATGAGGACGAGATCGGCCGAGTGTTCCGCGAGGACGCGGTACACCTGGCGAGTGGACTCGCATTCGTCGGCGAGATGGGCGCGGGCGCGGGACAGCCAGAGGAAGCCGACGAAGAGCGCAGCGGTGGGCAGCGTGACGGTCCAGTCGGTCTCGCGCGCGGAGATGAGCGCGGTGAGAGACGCGGGGATGAGAAACGCCGCCGGGTGAAGACCGCGAAACGCCGCCGCGAAGTCGCGCAGCCGGCGCGTGGAGCTCTGCATGAGGGCGAGGGCTGCGGCGCGCAAGAATTCGAAGATCAAGGCGGCCAGGGCGGATCGAATCAGATAGGGCAGGAAGAGCGCGCGGTGGAGTGCCGCGTACGCCGGGATGAGCGCGAGCTGGTGCGTGCCGAGCGCGATGAACAGGTGCTTCAAGTGGGCGGCCGTGAGCTTGCCCTCGGCAGAGCGCAGGAAAGCTGCGATCACGCTGAACAAGATGGTGGTGCTCGCGGCCCCAAAACCCAGCTGATCGGCGGCCCACACGTAGCAGAAGACGGACGTGGACCACTGCCGCCCGCCGGGCAGCTCGAGCGGGAAGAATTCCAGGCCGCACGCCACGGCGACGACGACCCAGAGCAGGCTGTGGGTCTGAACGTACAAGCCCCAGGCTGCGCAGAACGGAACCGTGAGCCCGAGGGCGAGCAGGGCAGAGGGATAGGCGCGGCGGAAACCGTGGTTCAACGCAGCATGCGCTCCTTTGTGCAGTCCGAGGTTGGGCGGATCGGCAGGTTGTCGACAGGCCCCCTAAAAGCACAGAAAGAACCGGGACGAAGCCCGATTCTTCCGCGTGGGTCCGAGATGTCGAGTGAAGCGAATCTGCCTTGCATGTCGAAGTGTAGCGCAGCGAGGCGGTGTTGCAAAGCGGAACTTGTCGAAACGCGGTGTGCGAGGTCGAGATCGGTCGGAAATCGTCCTGCCGGCGCTCAGGCGCCGCGGGGCGCGCGCCACAGCAACCTGAGCGCGAGCGCAATGGCGCAGCCGAGTAGGGTGTCCCACAGGCGCGCCTGCAGGATAGCGGGGGCGCTCAGGCCGATTTGGCCCGCTTCCGCAATTAGGATGGCGAGCGGCGTGATGAAGATGACGGCGAGCCCGTAGTTTTTCGGAATGAGCAGTTCGGCGGCGGTCTGGAGGGCGAAGAGCAGGATGGCAAGCTCCATGCTCGTCGGGTGCGCGTACAGAATGGCGCCGGCCAAGGCGACGCCGACAACGCTCCCGAGCGCCCGCTGGATGGCGCGGTGTAGGGTGCCCATGACCGTCATGCCGGCGAGCGTCGCGGCGCAACCGACGGCCGTCCAGTAGCCGCGCGGGCTGTGCAGCGCCTGCGCTGCCGCTGAAGACAGGGCGAGGCCCGTCGCCATCCGCAGCGCGGCGACGACGGCAGGATGGCGCACGTGAAGTTGCCGCCGGAGCGTGCGCGCGACCCGCCTCGGGGTCATGCGGTGGAGCCGGCTCGCGTGACCCGAGGGAGCGGTGCGCCACGCGACGGCGAGGAGCATCGAGAGCGTCCACGCCACGGCCGCGCCGGCCAGGACGAGCGCCGTGCCTGCCAGGACGGGGACGCCGCGCGCCTGTCCGCTTGCAATCGCGGCCGCCATGACGAAAAAGAAGGGCCCGGGCGGCGCCATGGACAGCGCGGCGGCGAGGAAGGTCGCGACGGCGCCAACCACCGTCACGGCGGCGGTGGCCGCGAGGGGGTTGACGCTCGCCCACGTTCCGAGGCCAAACGAGGCGCTGAGGCCCGCGCCCACGGCGGCCAGCTTCACGGCCAGCCGGGACGGGGGCAGGTCCGTGGCATAGATCCCGGTGAACGCGCCGATGGCCGCCACCAGCCCATCCGCTGGGCGGTGAAAGAGCGCCCCGAGCGCGATCACGACGAACAAGCTGAGGCCGGCGGACAACGCGCGCCGCCACGGCCAGGGCGCCTTTCGCAGGAAAAACGCCTGCGCCACGCGCGCGTCGCGCCCCGCGCGCATGTCGGGCCCGGGCCGAATGGGCGCGGGCACGCGGGCTTTCTGTCGAGCGTCCAAAGCCGTCCCTCCCGTGAACATCCCCGCGGCGGCAGCCAGGGCGCTGCCTGGTGAACGCGGGCAAAGATTCGCTACCTCTATTGTGGCGGAAAATCGAGCAGGCCGGAGCGCTCTGAAAGCGGTTTGAGCTTGACATTTCCCTGAATTCCTGTCAGGAACGGCGGATTTCGTACGGCCGTCCCTTCCAGTGATCGCCCGTGCGCAGCCAGAACCGCCTGGCGGAGTCCAGCGTCATGAGGGTGTACAGGACGCCGGCTGCGGGAAGCAGGGCGGATCGCGCGGGAGACAGGCGGTACCACCGCAGCATGGGCGCGAAGGTGGCGGCCATGAGGGCGTACGCCACCCCACCCAAGGCGAGCGCGGCGAGGCTTCCCGGCGCGCCTGCTGCCGCGCCGATGATCCCCACCACGAGCGCGACGGGCGGCACCGCGTACAAAAGGAGCATCCCGAGCACCGTGCCGAGGAGCAGGAGGGGCGAGAATCGCAACTGCACGAATGCGGTTCGCGCAATCATCCGCCAGATCTCGCCGAGCGTGCCGTACGCCCGCACGCTCTCCACGTCGTCCCCCAGTCCGAGCCACAGGCGCCCGCCGCGCTCCGCCACGAGGCGCGCCAGCGCGCAGTCGTCGATCACGGCGTCGCGAATCGGCTCAAGCCCCGGAGGCATGGGCAACAGGTGGCGCCGCACGAGCACGCATCCGCCCGCGGCCGCCGCGGTCCTTCGCTTTGGGTGCGCGACCCACGCGAACGGGTACAGCTTCGCGAAGAAGTAGACAAACGCCGGGATGAGGAGCTTCTCCCAGGCGCTCTCGGCGCGCAGGCGCACCATGAGCGAGACGAGATCGAACCCGTCGCGCTCGGCCCGCGTCACGAGTGCCTGGACGCTCGTCGGCGGGTGGGCGATGTCCGCATCCGTAAACAGCACGTAGCCTGCGGCGCTCGGCACACGCCCGAGGCCGTTCTGCATCGCCCACACCTTGCCCGCCCACCCAAGCGGCAGCGCATCTGCCCGGACCACGCGCAGCCGATGGGCGAGCCGAAGCTCGGACGCCAGGCGCAAAGCCACTTCGGCCGTCCCGTCCGTGCTGTGATCGTCCACGAGCACGACGTGGAACTCGCCCGGATACGCCTGCGAGAGAAGCGTCGGTAGCGTCCTCGGGAGGACCTCCGCCTCGTTGCGCGCCGGCACCACAGCCCACACCGACGGCCACGTGTCCCTCCCATTCGCGAGCGCCGCCATCTCGGCGGTGTTCATGGCGATGGCCGTGCGCCAATAGAAGCCGCGCCCAATCGCGAGGAAGATCCAGGCCGCGAGGCTGAACCCGGCGGCCCAAGCCAGTGCCAACATGGGCAACGCTCCTTCCCATGCGGCGCCTATCGCCGCGTTGTCCAACGATGCCTGTACAATTGCACCTGAACTCAGTATACTGATTAGAAACTTGTCTGCGGGGATGGATGCCCGTGAGCCATATTCGCTTTCACCTAGATCGGCTCCTGGCGGAGCGGAACTGGAGAATTCCCGATCTGGTGAAACGGTCCGGTGTCAACAAGAACACGCTCTACGCGATGAAGAAAAACGTCATCACCCGCGTGGATCTCCGGGTGTTAGAACGCATTTGCGACGCGCTCTCGTGCAAGCTGTCGGATCTCATGAGCTACGAGCCAGAGGGGGAGACGCATACGAAGGGCCTGCTCTTCATCCTGTCCGGGCCGTCCGGGGCAGGAAAAAACACGCTCATCAATGCGCTCCGGGATCGGTACGATCTCGGCCTGACCTTCATCCCGTCTTTTTCCACGCGGCCCATGCGGCCGGGTGAGTCGAACGGCAATCCCTACTACTTCGTGTCCCGCGAAGAGTTCATGCGCATGGCGGAGCGGGGCGAATTCCTCGAGTACGAGACCATCCACGGGAACTTGTACGGCACGCACCTGTTGAGCTACGAGCGAGCCCTGAACGAGGGCCGCATCATCATCAAGGACATCGACGTGAACGGCGCGCTCAACATGAAGCGCGTGTTCGGCGATCGCGTCATCCTGATCTACATCCGCCCCACGTGTCTCGACGATCTGGAGGGAAGGCTTTACCATCGCGGCGACAAAGAGGAGGACATCCGCATCCGCATGCAGCGCCTCAAATACGAGGAGTCGCTGTCGGATCAGTTCGATTTCCTCATCTTCAACGACGACGTGGCGACGGCCACGGCGGAACTCGCCCACATCATTCGCACCTGTACGAGAAAGCACGCGTAAAGGCGGGACAGCATGCAGCTGAACGCTCATCCCCGCGTCCGCTTCTCGCTGCGCTACAAGATCATCGCGATCCTCTTTGGCGCCATGCTCGTGGTGCTCGCGCTCGGCGGGACGCTGTTTTACACCGTCGCCAGGCAGCAGATGCTCAAGAGCGCGGAAAAGCAGGGGCAACTCCTCGCGCAACAGATAGAGCTTGAGGTCGAATCGAGCGAAGCCGGGCAAGCCTACATCGACAAGCTGCTCGGCAACGAGCTGCGCATCGCGTCCATCGCGATTGAGAAGCAGTTGCCGCCGCATTGGCAGGACGTGACGAATGAACAGCTGCGCCAGTTGTCGGCAGAGCTTGGCGTGAGCGGCATCACGCTTCTCGCGCCCACCGCGGACGACATCGTCGGCGTGCGCTCGTCGGATCCCCACGAGATAGGCCTGTCGACCCGCGGCATGGGCAAATGGTACATCGCGTTTCGCGATCTGCTCGCCGGCAAGCCCCAGGCGTCGACGTACGGCACCGCCGAGAAAAACTACTGGTCCGGGCCGTTCGCCAACGCCACCTCCGACCCGTCCAAAGTCGACAAGTGGGGCTACTACTACGACGGCACGACGAACTACATCATCGATCCGTTTTACGTGCAGACGTCCATCCCCGGTTATGAACAGGTGGTCAGCGTCAACAGCACGATTCGCCACATCGTGGCGACGGAGCCCGACATCCTGTCCATCGCCGTGCTGAACCGGACGTTCGACGAAAAGCCCATCCGCTACTCGTACAAGGGCGTCTCCTGGATCGATATCGCCAATCAGCCCGTCATGTACGGCGCGTATCGGTATGCCCATCACGATCTCGACGTCCGGCTCAAGGACCGCGCTCTGTCCACGGGCCATATGCAGACTGCGCTCGATCACGTCGACCACACCACCGTCATGAAGGCGTTTATCCCTGAATTGGGGGAAGGCAGCCCGTACGTGGTCGAGATCGTCATGAACTACCGCCTCATCACCGCGCAGCTTGCCGATCTGCTCCACGACATGGCCATTCTGGGCGGGGCGCTCCTCGTGCTCACCGCGGTGCTCTCGTTCGTCGGCGCCGAACTCATCACGCGCCCGCTCAAGCGGATCACCGAGGCGGTGGATGAAATCGCCGACAGGAACTTCGCGGCGCACGTGGACGTGGCGCGATCGGACGAGATTGGCGTGCTCGCCGCGCACGTCAACGAGATGTCGGAAAAGCTCGTGGAGTACCTGCGCGAGCTGACCCGGCGCGAGCGAGGGAGAGGCGTGGACTACCTTGTGATGGCCACGCAGGCGCTCGTGCACGAGCTCGGCACGCCGCTCGCCGCGATGCGGCAGATGGCGGAGCTGTTGCCGAGGCTCGAGCCGAACCTCGGCGAGAAGGCGCGCGAGATCCTCGAGCGGATGCGGTCGGCCTCCGAATACGCCAACCGCATCGCGCGCGACTTCACGGCGTTTTTGCGCAACGGCATGCTGACCGTCAGGCGGTGCGACGTGGTGCGCCTGGTATCGGACGCCGTGGGCCTGTGTTCTTCTATGGCCCAAGCCCGCCACGTGAAGCTCTCGTTCCACAACGAGACCGGGCAGCGGCACGTGTACCTCGACGTCGATGAAGACAAGCTGTTCGGCGCCATCGTGAACCTCCTCCGAAACGCCATTGACGCCATCCCGGATGATCGCGCCCGCCGCGAGGTTGCCGTGACGGTGAGGATTGAGGCGGAGGAGCTGCACATCGACGTGATCGACAGCGGCGTGGGGATCCCGAGGGAGCGGTGGGACCGGATCTTTGTCCCGTACAGCTCCACGAAAAAGGGGGGATTGGGCCTTGGGCTCACGTTCTGCGGCCTCATCGCCATCGCCCACGGCGGGACGGTCGGCGTGGTCCAGTCCAGCCCTCAGGGCACGCACATCCGCATGCGGCTGCCGCTGAAACACGAACCGATTCAGGTGGACGCGTAGATGGTGATGCGCGTCGTGAGCCTGTGCGTCTCGTCGAAGATGGCGGGCGGCACGTCGAACCACGCGTCCTGCGCGGAACCCCAGGTGGGGTCCACCAGGATGTACCGGTGCTCGTTCGGGATCCACACCTCGTTCCAGGCGTGGGATCCTTCCACGCCGCCGCTCAGCGCTACGCCCTCGTCGATGCGCACGGTGAGGCCCACGGCGTGCGCCATGTCTGCGTAGAGGAGCGCGTAGTCGGCGCATACGCCCTTGCCGGTTTGAAGCGTGGTGAGCGGGGACTGGGCGTCCCATTTGCCGGCGTAGACATAGTCGTCATATTTCTTCCAGTCGTAATGGATGTGGTGAATCTCCCATTCGTACAGGGCGCGCGCCTTCGCGTACGGCGAGCTGAGACCGCTCGTGATGGCGCGCGCCTTTTCCGCTACCGGCTTGGGAATGACGAGAATGCCCGCCTCCTCGCCAGGGCCTAAGGGGACGACGAACAGGGAGATGTCGGCGGCCACGGTCTGGGCCGCGCCTTTGGCCAATACCGGCATTTCGCGCTCGGCGATGGGGCGAAGCCACGGCGTGTAGACGTGACGCGACAGCCAGCGGTACGCGGGCGAGGCCTGGCAAGCGCGCGCAAGGGCCGGCGCCGACACGTATTGGAGGATGAGAAACAGGCCTGCGCCGACGGCTGCGGCGCGGAAGGCGCCCATCATCCCGCCAACCACGAGTCCTCCCACGCGGCTCCAGGCGCGCACGGGTCGGCGCGGCCGGATCCACCGGGCGAAAAGCGGCGCGAACACCGCCCCGATGGCGGACGAAATGATGAGGTAGGCCGCGAGAAACGCAATCCAGTTGCACAGCCTCGGCGACTGCTGCCAGAAGGCGGCGAGATGTTTGAGCCAATCGGGCATGGTCGAGCTCCGGCCGTCCTGCAGAACGAAGTTGCGGATAGAGCGGCTTGCCGCAAACGCGACGGCGGACGAAGCGATCACCTCGGCGACCCACGCCGCAGTCCGCACGAGCCGGTGCGACTCGCGCGCAAACCCGCGTAGAAAGCCTCCGAATGCCGAAATCGCCACCACGGCCCAAAGCACCCAATCCAGCCACTCGTTCACCGAAACACCTCCAGCTCTTCAGTCTATCCCGATTCCCGCGGATGGAGTAGTATGAACAATAGACATTGGCTGGCGCGGGGGGATGCGTGTGGCGTGGACGGCGGACCAGATCCCCAATCTCAAGGGGAAGTGGGCAGTCATCACAGGCGCGAACAGCGGCATCGGATGGCAGGGGGCGCGGTTTTTGGCGAAGCGCGGGGCGAGGGTGACGCTCGCAGTGCGCAATCGCGGGCGCGGCGAAGACGCCAGGGCTCGGATCTTGGCGGAGGCGCCGCATGCCGAGGTGGACGTGCGCCTGCTGGACTTGGCCGATCTCGACAGCGTTCGCGCGTTCGCGGATGCGCTCGTGGCGGACGGCCAGCCGCTTGATCTGTTGATCAACAATGCAGGCGTCATGGCCACATCCTATGGCACGACGCGCCAAGGCTACGAGCTTCAGTTCGGCACCAATCACCTCGGCCACTTCGCGCTCACGCTGCAGTTGCTTCCGATTCTCGCCGGGACTACCGGCGCGCGCGTGGTGACCGTGAGCAGCATGGCGCACCAGATGGCCAAACACCTGGATCTCGCGTACGTGCGCGGCGGAGGGCGGTACCGGCGATTCGAGAGCTACGCGCAGAGCAAACTCGCGAATCTCCTCTTCGCCTATGAGCTCGACCGTCGCCTGAAGCGCCGAGGGCTTCCCCTGAAGAGCATCGCCTGTCATCCCGGCTTTGCCGCGACGTCCCTTGTCGAGAACGGCATGCTGAAGAGCGCCTGGGCCAAGCCGCTGGCTCGGTTGGTGAACCGCTTTGCGCAGCCGAGCGAGATGGGCGCGCTCCCCACGCTCTACGCCGCTACGCATCCGGACCTCGAAGGCGGTGAGTACGTGGGCCCGGACCGAGGCTCGCGAGGGTATCCCGTCGTGGTGTCTTCGTCCCCGGCTTCTCGCGATCTCGCCGCGGCGCGCGAGCTCTGGAGCGCCTCGCTCGAGATGACGGGCATTCCGCGCGACGCCTGGTACGCGCTCGAGGAGGCCTGAACTCGCGTTTATCACGCGCTCCCGGGAGCCAGAAAGAGGGATACAAGTGGCGAAGTTGTACTTCCGCTTTGGACAGATGAACGCGAGCAAGTCCATTCAGCTGCTGACCGTCGCCCACAGCTACGAGGAGCAGGGTAAAAAGGTGGCGCTGTTCACGCCCGCCATCGACGACCGGTACGGCCGAGGTGTTATTGCGTCTCGGGTGGGCATTTCAAAGCGGGCCGTCGTCGTCGAGGAGGACACGGACCTGTTTGAGTCCGTGCGCGCTGAGATGCCTGACTGCGTGCTGGTGGACGAGGTCCAGTTTCTCCGCGCCTACCACGTGAGGCAGTTGGCGCGCGTGGCGGACGATCTCGACATCCCCGTCATCATGTACGGCCTCCTGAAGGACTACCGCAACCGCCTGTTCGAGGGCAGTGAGGCGGCCATCCTGTGGGCGGACCGCATTGAAGAGATCAAGACCATCTGCGCCCATCCCGGATGCGACCGCAAGGCGACGATGATCCTCAAGGTCAAAGACGGGCGCCCGGTGTACGAGGGCGAGCAGATTGAGGTGGGCGGCAACGATCTCTACAAGTCCGTCTGCCGCAAGCACTACTTTCATCCGGACGTGGAGGGGCTCATGCGCGCCACGGGACCTTGACGCGCGTCCGCGCGAGGCGCGCCGCGCCTTTGCGTCACAATTCGAGCGACAGTTGGATGGCCGGAGCCTTGGCCAGGTCCTCTTCCGCGCTGTGAAGACAGGCGGTCAGCGTGTACACGGGCATGTTCAACTGAGACGCCACATACACTTCCAATCTGGCGCCGCGCGAGCGCTCCCAGCCAGGGAGCGTTACCACGGCGTCCGCGTCCATCAGCATGCGGATGTCTCGGCGCATGGCGGCGAACCAGTCGTCTTCCGGGGAACCGTATTCGGCTGGATTGATGACCTGAAAGCCTCGGGCGCGGAGTGACCGCGCGGCTTCCAGGAAGGCAGGGCGATTTCCGTGTGGGAGCCCCGTCATGGGACCGGACAGATAGATGCGCTTCACGACGTCTCGCCTCCTCAGCATCCTGAGTTCAAGCATAATCGAACATATGTTCGGTGTCAAGCGGGCTTTTGGGGTTCTTGGCGAATCGACTTCTTGGCGAACGTTTCATCTTTCTATACAATGAACGTTCGGATCACGGCCAAGGGTTGCCCTGTGCGTCAGGCCGGGGCTGCGAGGGGGATTGCGCATGGCTCTGCAGTACGACGTGATCATCGTGGGCGCGGGGCCCGCCGGCCTCTATGCCGCCTACGAATTGGTGGAGAAGGCGCCGCATTTGAGCGTCCTTCTCATCGACAAGGGCGTGGAGGCGCGGTTTCGCCACTGTCCCATCATGGAAGGGCGCATTGACAAGTGCCCTCCGCCCAACAAGATCAAGACGTACGCGAGCTGCTGGCCGGCGTGCGGCGTCATCAACGGCGCGGGCGGCGCGGGCAGCTTTTCGGACGGCAAGTTCAACATCACAGCCGAATATGGGGGCTACCTGACGGAGTATCTGCCGGCGAGCGAGGTGCTCGCCCTCATCGAATACGTGGACGCCATCAATCTGCGGCACGGGGCGCCCGATACCGTGACGGACCCGTCCACGCCCGCTGTGGCTGCCATCGAGCGCAGGGCCATGGCGGCTGGGCTCAAGCTGCTCCGCGGGCGCGTGCGCCACATCGGCACCGACAAGAACCTGGAGCTCATCCAGTCGCTGTTCGAGCACCTTGGCCGGCACATCGATCTCCGGTTTCGCACGTTCGTCGAGGACATCGTGGTGGAGGGCGAGCGCGTCGGCGGCGTGATCCTGCGCGGCGGCGAGATCATCCGCAGCCGCTACGTGCTTTTGGCGCCGGGGCGAGACGGGGCGACGTGGCTGTCCGATTTGTTCCGGCGGCACAAGCTCAAGATGACCAACAACCAGGTGGACATCGGCGTGCGCGTGGAGACCTCGAACGTGGTCATGCAGGAGCTGAACGAGCACCTGTACGAGGCCAAATTCTTGTTCCAGTCGCCTGCCACGGGGCTTTTGGTGCGGACGTTCTGCGCGAACCCGTCCGGTCACGTCGTAATTGAAAATCACACGGGCGTCATGGCGGCGAACGGCCACGCCTATCACGATCCGGCGCTCGGCTCGCAGAACACGAACTTTGCGCTGCTCGTCAGCCATCGGTTCACCGAGCCGTTTGACAAGCCGAACGAGTTCGCGAAGAGCATCTGCCGGCACGCAAACGAGCTGTCGAACGGGTCCATCATCCTGCAGAAGTACGGCGATCTGCGCAAGGGCCGCCGTTCCACGCCGCAGCGCATTCGCGAAGGGTTTGTCGAGCCGACGCTCAAGGAGGCCGTGCCGGGCGATCTCGGCCTTGTGCTGCCGTACAAGACGATGGTGGCGCTGATGGAGATGATGGAGGCGCTCGACAAGGTGGCGCCCGGCGTCGCGAGCGACCACACCCTGTTCTACGGCGTGGAGGCGAAGTTCTACGCCGCGCGCGCCGAGGTAGGGCCGGACCTGCAGACGAAGATCGACGGCCTCTACTGCGCGGGCGACGGGCCCGGCATCTCGCGCGGCATCTCGCAGGCGGCCTCGTGCGGCGTGCATGTGGCGCGGCAGATCGCAAAGCGCGAGGCGTGATCGGCCGGTAGTTGTGGCTTCCCGCGCACGTGAAAAGGCCCACGGCCGCGGATGGCCTTGGGCCTTTCACCATGCGCCGGCGTCAGCGCGAAACGTGCACCAGCCTGCCGTCTTGGAAATAGAGCCGCGCGCCGTTGGGATACACCCACACCGTCTCGGGCTTGCCGTGGTACGTGGTGGACGAGATGGACGACGGCGGGCCCCACTTGGCCCTGGCCTCTGACTCGGAGATGCCAAGTGACAAGTAAGGATATGATCCGCCAGCGCTTGAGGAGGTCCCGCCCGAGGAGCCGGATGTTCCGGACGCGCTTGCGAGCGGCTTCGCCTTCTGCCAATACTGCGCGAACCACGCCTGCGCCTCTGCGCGCACGAGCGGCTGCGTGACGACCAGACCGACCTCGCGGTTGTCGTCGAGCGAATTTGCGGAGATGTTCTCGCTGCCGACGAAGGCGGCTTCCGTCCCGACGATGAGCTTCGCGTGCACGTAAGGCGACGCGAGGAGCCGCACCTGTACGCCGTGGGCTGCGAGCGCGCGCGCATTCGCCATCTCCTCGCTGTCGATGGAGGACGGCAGCAGAAGCTCGAGCTGGCGTCCCTTCGCCTCCATGGCCGCCATGACGTCCGGCGCGTCGTACAGCTCCTCCTCGGCCATCATGACCGGACCGGGCTGGCGGATCTGCTCAGCGAGCGCCGCGGCCGATCCCGGCGACACAATGAGCGCGGGCGGCAGGCTCGGGCGTGGACGACCGGACCAGTCCGCCTGGAACAAAGCGGAGAGATTGGCCGGAATGGCGCCGCCGTCGACCTCGACGTTGTCCTCGAGGTTGGCGCCGCCGTCGAGGGCCGAATACGTGGCGTTGGCCGAGCCCACGATGGCGAGGTGCTCGTCCACCACCAGGTACTTGGCGTGATTGTAGCTCCTCGCGGAGGGCGACCACGTCTTGACCTGCACCTTCGAGCCGCGGAACATCGCGAGTTCCTTCGAGACGGCGTCCGGGAAGTCGTATGGGTGGCTGTCCACGATGACGCGCACCGCCACGCCGCGCGCGGCCGCCTGTTTGAGCGCGTTGGCGATGTTGTCATCGGTGAGCAGGTAGACGTTGTAGTCCACGCTCTGGTGCGCCTGCTGGATGGCGCGAACCCACGGTGCCGATCCGGCGCTGGGCTCGCCAATCCACGCGAATTGGCTGGCGGATGCCGCGATGGAGGCGGATCCGTTGGCCGAAGCCGGCGCGGTCCCTGTTGCGGCACGCTCCGGGGAGACGTTGGCCTGGCCGCACGCCGTCATGAAAAGCAGCGCGGGTGCCAGCGCCGCGGCCAGCCTGAGCCGAAGCCGACCCTTGTTCACGCGCATCGCTCCCTCTGTGAAATGGTGATCCGATTGTAACAAATCTCTCCTCTGCCATCACGCGGACGGCGGGGTGGGCGACGGAAGCGCGCGGGTGGTGGTTTGTTTCAGCCGGAGATCGTCCAGGATGATGCCGGAGACTTGGCAGGAGAGCGCCCGCTGCACGGCGAGCTCGCTCTTCGCGGTCCACGTGTAGACGGCGAGGTGGTGGGCCTTCGCCTCTGCCACAAACAGCGGGTCCAGGTGCTCGATGTCCGGGTGAAGGCTCTGCGCGCCGAGACGCTCGGCCAGCTGAATGGGTTCGAGCAGGCGCCCGGTGTAGAGCACGCCGAGGGCGATGTCTCGGTCGAAGCGGCGAACCTCGGCCAGCGCGGCGTGATCGAACGAGGAGATGAGGACGCGGTCCCGGGCGTTGTGGCGGTAGATGGCGCCGAGCACGCGGCGGATGAGCTGGCGGGTGTGTGCGATGGGGCTCGTCTTGAGCTCGATGTTCAGGCACATGTGCGGCACCGTGGCAAACACCTCGTCGAGCGTGGGAATGCGCGTGCCGCGAAATCGCGCGTCAAACCACGATCCGGCGTCGAGCTTGCGCAGATCGGCGAGCCGCATGTCGGCGGCGAGGCCCGTGCCGTCAGTTGTCCGGTCGACGGTCGGATCGTGCAGGATCACGACACCGCCGTCGCCCGTGAGGCGCACGTCGAGCTCAATCATGTCCGCGCCAAGCTCCGCCGCCCGCGCGAAGGCGGGCAGCGTGTTCTCCGGGCACTCGGCGGACGCGCCGCGGTGGGCGATCCAGAGCGTGTCGTCGCGCATCAGGAGTTCTCGGATCATGAATGGACCTCCCTGTCATTTGAGCGCGGTCATCATCCGAGGTTTTGATCGGCAGCTTGAGCGGCCTCATGCATGGTGGCCGCGACGGGCTTGCCCTCGTCGAAGATGCCTTGAAGCGCTTGTTGCACCGGCTGCAGCGCCGCGAGGTACGCGGGCGATGCGGGCGACGGATGCTCATACCGGAGTTCCTCGATGGCGGTCCGGTACTGCGGATGCTTGTTGAGGTACGCCTGATAGACGGGATCGCTCAGATCCGCCTTCTGCACCGGCAGGTAGCCGGTTTCGGTGGACCACTTCACCGACTGCTTGGGCGCGGTCCACCACTGGATGAACGTCCACGCGGCCTTCTGCTGTGCGGGCGTGGCGTCCTTGAAGATGACGAGATCGCCGCCGCCCGGCGGGACCGCGAGCGTCTTCCCGCGCGGCAAAAGCGCGGTGCCCCACTGGAACTTGTCGCCCACGCCTTTCGTCACCTTGCCTGCGCTGCCGATGGAGTCGATGTCCATGGCCACCTGGCCGTTGATGAAATCCTGCGTCATGAGGTCCCAATAGTTCGGCCCCGTCTCCACCTTCGCGTAGCCCTGCTTCACGAGCGACTGCTCGGTCTCGAGAATGGAGAGCGCGGGCGGCTGGTCAAACGTGGCGCGGCTCAAATCCGGCGACAGGATGGAGCCGCCGCCCGATTCCACCGCGTACTCCCACGGCCACCAGTCGACGAGCGGCTCGAAGCCGTAGATTTTGCTCGATCCGGCCCCACTCGTGAGCTTCTTCGCGTCCGCCGCGAGCTCGGTCCAGTTGGAAGGCGGCGAGGCGATGTGCGCCTTCGCGAAGAGCGTCTTGTTGTAGTAGAGCACCGGGACGCTCCGATTGAACGGCACCCCGTAGTACCGGCCCTGATACTGCGTCGAGACGAGGATGCCCGGCAGGAAGTTGGACGGCTTGTCGACGCTCGACGACTGCATCAGCTGGGTGAGGTCGAGCAGCTGGCCGCTCGCGGCGAAAACCGGCATCGCGTGCACTTCAATCTGCGCGAGGGTGGGCGGATCGCCCGCCTTGATGGCCGCGAGCAGCTTCTGTTGTTCCTCGCCGCCGCCCGAGTAGCTGCCCTGGTACGTGGCCACCACCTTGATGCCGGGGTGGGTCCGGTTGAACTCCTGCACCATCTGCTGAATGTCCTGGCTCAGCGTGGTGCCGACCCCATACCAGAACGTGATGGTCACGGGCTGGCTCGACGCCGCGGCCCGGCTCGCAGCCGTCGCCGCCTGTCCGCCGCCATTCGCCGCGGGCGCGCCGCACCCGGTCGCCACAAGACCTAGCGCCAGGAGCGCGCCGGATGTCCACAGTCGATCTCGCTTCATGAATTTCCCTCCCAATGTATGCGCCTCGCGCGGGCGCCGTGTTTATCCCTTCACGGCCGTCTGGGCCACGCCCTGGACGAAGTAGCGCTGGCCGATGAGGAATAGGATGACCACCGGCGCAATGGCGAAGATGTCAAACGCCATCGCGTAGTTCCACTGCAGCGTCTGGCCCGCGTCCTGTGTCAGGAAGTACGACAGGGCGACGGGTACCACGCGCATGTTGGTGGTGTTCGTGGCCACGAGCGGCCAGAACAGGCTGTTGTAGTGGTAGACAAAGTTGAGCAGCACGAGCGTCACGACGGTCGGCTTGCTGTTGGGCAGCACGATGCGCGTCAAAATCCACCACTCGCTCGCGCCGTCCACCCGCGCGGCGTCCACGATGTCCCGCGGCAGCGTGAGAAATCCTTGGCGCATGAGGAAGATGCCGAAGGCCGATCCGGCGTACGGCAGGATGAGCGCGCCGTACGTGTTGATGAGATGCACCGCGGACAGCATGGTGTAGACAGGCACGAAGGTCGCCTGCATGGGCACCATCATGCCCACGAGCACGGCGAAGAACAGCCAGCGCTTGCCGCGGAGTGGGATGAAGACGAGCGCGTACGCGGCGAGTGAAGATGTCACAACCTGTAGCGCGACGATGGCGCCGTTGGTGAACACGCTGTTCCACAGGTAGAGGAGGAACGGTTGGGCGCGCCACGCGGCGGCAAAGTTGCCCCACGCGGGGTGCGCGGGCCAGAGCGCCGACGAGAGCAGATCGTTGGTCGGCATGAGCGACGTGCGGATCATCCAATACACGGGTGCAAAGCACGCCGCAGCTGCCAGCGTCAGAAGCGCGTAGGACGTCGCCTTCCACACGACATGAGGCTTCACGACTCCTCCACCACCCAGCGGCGGCTCACGCGCATCTGCAGGTACGAGAGGCACGCGAGCACGAGGATGAGAAGGACGCTTGCCGCGGACGACTCGCCGATGTTGAACGCCTGAAAGCCTTTTTCGAAGATGTAGTAGGCGAACGTGGTCGTGGCCCCGTCCGGCCCGCCGCCCGTCATGACGTACACCTGGTCGAACGTCTGGAACGTCTGGATGAGGCAGATGACCACGGCGAAAAAGAGGCTCGGCCCCAGCGCGCGCAGCGTCACGTGGCGAAACACCTGGCACCGCCCCCCGCCGTCCACCTGGCATGCCTCCACGAGCGACGTGGGCACGCTCTGCAGCCCGGCGAGGAAGATGATGGCGTAATAGCCGGTGAACTGCCATGCCGTGAGGATGAGCACGGACAGAAGTGCCGTTCGCCCTTGACCGAGCCAGTTGACGGGCGGCAGACCGAGGCGCTGCAGAGCCAGGTTCACCGGGCCTCCGTCCGTCGCGAAGAGCAGCGAAAAGATGAGGCCCGAGCTCACGAGCGGGATCACGTACGGGCCGAAGATCGCCGTCCGGAATACCGCTCGCCCGCGGATGCGCTGGTTCAGGAGCACGGCGAGGATGAGTGCCGCGGGCAGCGACAGCGCCATCATGCCGGCGGCCAGCCACACCGTGTTGGACGCCGCCTGCCAAAAGTCGGGCGACGAAAACAGGCGCGCGTAGTTGGCGAAGCCGGCGAACACGGGTTGAGGGGTGTACAGCGTCGACTGGTAGAGGCTCAGGTACAGCGCGTAGCCCATCGGCGCAAACACAAACGCGAGCAGAAAGAGAAGTGCGGGCGCCATCATGGCGACGCCCGTGAGTTGCAGGGACGTGCGGCGCCTCTCCACGCGCCTATCCGGTTGCACCTTTGCGATCACGGCTTCGGCGGTCTTGGCCACGAGCGCCCTCCTTTCCGATACGAGAAGTTCACGGGGATGGACTCCAACGCGAGTGTACGAGTCGACTGTGAACCGCCTGCAAAGGAAGTGTGTCCCTTGTGTGAAGCTCTCGTGAACTCGCGCGATTTGTTATAGTGGGAGAGGAGCGCCCGTGCAGAGCGAATCACCTACAGGACATCCATGGCTGACAAGGGGAGAATGACGTGATCGAACAATTGCGCAAATACGCTGAACTGATTGTGCGGGTGGGGGTGAATCTGCAGCCGGGGCAGCCGCTCGTCATTGGGTTTGGGTCGCGCCAGGTGTACCCGGACCAGGTGCCGTTTGCGAGGCTTCTCGCCGAGGCCGCGTACGACGCGGGCGCGAGCTACGTGCACATCGACTGGGGCGACGAGTGGTGGCTGCGCGAGACCGTGAAGTGCGCGGACATCGGCATCTTGCGCGAGCGCGCGAAGTGGCAAGTCGCTTGGGTGGAGCGCCTCGCCGAGATGGGCGCGGCGTACATCGCGATGCCGGCGAGCGATCCGGCGCTGTTTGCCGGCATTCCGCGGGACCGCGTCGAGCAGGCGGAGCGGGCGGTGCGCGAGGCGTTCCGGCCGTTCGACAATGAGCGCACGAACGACAAGCACCGCTGGACGCTCGCCTCGGCCCCGACCCAGGCGTGGGCCGACGCGGTGCACCCGGAACTCGCGCGCGAGGAGCGGTTTGAAGCGCTCTGGCGGGACATCCTGCAGGCTTCGCGCGCGACGGGCGAAGATCCGATTGCGGACTGGGAGCATCACATTGCCAACCTGAAGCGCCGCGCGGCGTGGCTGAACGGGCTCAAGATCCGCGCGCTGCACTACCGGGCGCCAGGTACGGATCTCACCATCGAGCTGGCGGAGGGCCACTACTTTGAGGCGGCCGGCCATCCCGACGTGAAAGGCATCCGGTTTGTCGCGAACATCCCGACGGAAGAGGTGTTCACGGCGCCGAAGAAGACGGGCGTGAACGGCACGGTGGCGAGCACCATGCCGCTCAACCACGGCGGATCGCTCATCGAAGGCATCCGGCTTCGCTTTGAAAACGGGCGCATTGTCGAGTACAGCGCGGAGAAGGGCGAGGAGGCGCTCAAGGCCATCATTGAGGCGGACGAGGGCAGCCATTACCTCGGCGAGGTGGCGCTCGTGCCGGTGGACTCGCCCATCGCGCAGATGAACCGCATCTTCTACAACACGCTGTTTGACGAGAACGCGAGTTGCCATCTGGCCATCGGCCGCGCGTATCCGCTCGTCGAGGGCGGGCACCAGCTTGCCCACGAGGAATGGGAGGCGCGCGGGCTGAACGACAGCCTCATGCACGTGGACTTCATGATTGGCTCGCCGGATTTGGACATCGACGCGCTGCTTCAGGACGGCCGCACGGTGCCCATCTTTCGCGGCGGGCGTTGGGTGAGTGAGGCGTGAGGCCGCGCACAGCGGGCGGGAGGGACGGAGTATGGTGAATCCTCACTGGGATGCGACGAAGTATGATTTTGCGTCGCAGCGCACGGTCGTGTTCGCGCGGCGGGGGATGGTGGCAACCACGCAGCCGCTCGCCTCGCAGGCGGGGCTCGAGGTCTTGCGCCGCGGCGGCAACGCCATCGATGCGGTAGTGGCGGCTGCGGCGGCGCTGGCCGTGATTGAGCCGACGTCCAACGGCATCGGCAGCGACGCGTTCGCCATCGTGTGGAAGGACGGCAAGCTTCATGGCCTCAACGCCAGCGGCCACGCGCCCGAGCAGCTCACGTTCGACGAATTGTCGCGGCGCGGCCTGCGGGAGCTGCCGACGCACGGCTGGCTGCCTGTGACCGTGCCCGGCGCGCCGGCGGCCTGGACGGCTCTCGTCGAGCGGTTTGGCCGACTGCCGCTCCAAGATGTGCTCGCGCCCGCGGTCGATCTCGCTCGCGACGGGTTCCCCGTGCAGCCGGTGACCGCGCGCAACTGGCGCCGCGCGATGGAGGCGCATCGAGGCCGGCTGACCCATCCAGCGCACGAGCCGTTCTTCCGCCTCTTCGCCCCGCAGGGCGAGGCGCCCGGCCCCGGCGATCTGTTTCGCAATCCCGACGTCGCGCGCACGCTGGAAGCGATTGCATCGTCGTCCGGCCGCGCCTTTTATGAGGGCGAGATCGCCGAAGCCATCGCCGCGTTTGCCCGCGAAACCGGGGGGCTCCTGTCCAAGGACGATCTCGCCGCCTACAAGCCCGAGTGGGTCGATCCGCTTTCGGTGCGGTACCGGGAGTTCGAGGTGTGGGAGTTGCCGCCGAACGGCCAGGGCATCGTGGCGCTCATGGCGCTCGGCGCGCTCGATGGGATGGATCTCGCCGCGATGGACGAGGCGGAGCGCGCGCACGCCATGCTCGAGGCCATCAAGCTTTCGTTCGAGGTGGCGCTCCGCGAGGTTGCGGATCCCCGCTTCATGCGCGTGGCGCCCGCGTCGCTTCTCGCACCGGATCACCTGGCGGCGCTTCGCGCGAAAGTGGGCGAGGAGGCGCGCATGCCCGCCGTGGAGCGGCCGTACTACGGGGGTACCGTGTACCTGTGCGCGGCGGATGGCGAGGGCAACATGGTGTCGTACATCCAGAGCAACTACATGGGCTTTGGCAGCGGCATCGTCGTGCCGGGCACGGGCATTTCGCTGCAGAACCGCGGGCACAACTTTTCGATGGACCCGTCGCACCCGAACGCGCTCGGCCCGCGCAAGCGGCCGTACCACACCATCATCCCCGGTTTCCTCACGCGGGGAGGCGAGCCCGTCGGCCCGTTTGGCGTCATGGGTGGCTTCATGCAGCCGCAGGGGCACGTGCAGGTGCTCGTGCAGATGCTCGATCTCGCCCGCAACCCGCAGTCGGCGCTCGACGCGCCGCGCTGGCAGTGGCTGCAGGGCAAGCGCGTGCTGGTGGAGGCGGCCTTGGGGGAGGACGTGATCGCCAAACTCCGGGCGCGCGGCCACGAGGTGGAGGTCACGGATGACGGCACGCCGTTTGGCCGCGGGCAGATCATTTGGCGCCTGCCGAATGGTGCGCTGGCCGGGGCGACCGAGCCGCGGGCGGACGGATCGATTGCCGCGTGGTGATGTAGAGGGGCGCGCGGGATGGGGAACGTCTCAACAGGTCCCAGCCCGTGTCACCTGGGAGGATGCCATCGGGGTAGGACGAGGGTGTCCGAATCGACGGCGTACAGCGGGGCTGCATCATGTAGGCTAGCGATGGTGTAGCCCCTTGTCTGTGCCCGACCATCCATTTGTCAGCAGGCCCTAGATTCTGTCGCGCCAGCCTCCTTCGCACAGCGCGCTGCGGACCATCGCGTCATGCGGACATGGCGGTTGGTCGTCCAGGGTCACTTCCCAATCTTTCGACTTTATGCACGAATTTTTGTGCATCAAATAACCCCAAACGAGCAACGCTCCAACAGGACCCAGCCCCTGATTCCACCTCTTGTGCATCTTAGAAGAAATGTTATGAAATCAAGGTTGCCCCTCTAATCGAAAAAATTTGCGAGTTTATTGGCGTCGAATGGGCAGTATGTCGCTGATCCAGTGGGATACGAGGATGTGACATCAAAATGATAGCACGGCAAGCCAAATTCCTGGATACAATGGTCTTGTTGCCCTTTCGTAGGCCATCACACGGAAAGGGGGACGTATACCGATACGCTTGATGAAATGGAGCCCAGTGTTGTGGTCGCTCGTACGCCATCAAATGCGACAAGAGTATGCGGGTTTGACAGAGCGCGTTCAAAGCATGCTCGGCGTCTCTGCGCCGTGGGCCACCGTTGCGGTAGCCTATCTCCTGCAGAATACGGTGTATCTCATCATGGCGCTGTTCGTTCTGAACAGTCGCCAATGGGGTGCCTGGCCGGTCATCGCGGGACTGGTGCTCGCCTTCAATCTGTATTTACCGCGGAGCGTGGCGCGGCGTGGCATCGTTGGGTTGGACCGAGAAGCCATTCGCGAGGTGCTCCATCTATCGCCGCTTCCCATGGAGAACTTGTGGGTGGAACGTCTCGCTGCGGAGACGGTGAGCTTCTGGATTCACTACGGTGGTCCCGAACTTGTCGCCTGTCTGGTGCTTGTGAGCTGGCCTTCCAGTCCGTTGCTCGGTGCGGGTCTGGCCGTGATATTTGTGGGCGTCGTCACACTCATTCATCTATCGACGCTCACATCGCGAGCGAAGCCAGGAGGTTCTTTGATTTCAGTTCCGGTTCCTGCTTGGAGGTACTTGCTTTCACTTGTCGGCCTGACTGCGCTGACCGCTGTGGGGACTGACGTGGTGATCGCGCCCATGGCGCGCCATCCCTGGCCTTTATCAGCGTTGGTGGCGGACCCTGAAGGTACGCTTCGAGCGTTTTCAAGCGCTTGGAGGGAGCATCTGCTGAGCTTGGGCCACACGTGTGCTGTCTGGGTGGGCAGACATGCGGCGCAGGAAGAAATCGCGGGAATTGCCGTGCTCATCGCATGGGTGGTCATCCGTTTGTTGGACGCGAAGCGCGAGGCCCGTACCCTTTTGGCCAGTGGCAGCGGCTTGGACTTTGGCTCGCGAGGAATCTATGCGTTTTATCACGCCGTTGCGCGTGCCATGTACCCTTTCGATCCGTTTGTATGGAGAGACCTTCTTTGGCTTCAGCGCAATCAGTTCTTGACACCCTTATCGTCCCGATGGCAATTGATTGTGCCGCCGGCGGTGAGTTCATCGCTTGGCGTGGTCATCGGTCTCTTCGGCGTCGCGTCACCCGCAGGTGTGGTGCTTGGCTGCTGGTTTATCGCGCTCCATGCCTGCTATCAGACAGCAAGCCTCTTTTTTTGGAGCTTTCCTATTCTCTATCCTGGAAGCGAGTTGCGCCAGCACGAGTTGGTGCGGTTGTCGCCGACAGAGAGTCTGTTGCGACTGAAATGTTCGAAGGCCAAGCTCCTTAGGCTGCTCGGCCTGCCCTTGGTCATCGAACTATCGCTCATCTTCGTGGCCGTTTGTTTGGTGCGGAGAGTCGGAGCCTGGGATTTGGCAATGGGTTTTGCAGGCTTGGTCGCCACCTGCGGGTTGGCATTTTTGGTGTGTTCGTTGCGCATTTTTGCGATGAATCGCTATGACTACGACGACATTTTCGCGGTGGCTCGCGAAAATGTGGGACTTACGTTTATTCGGTTTCTTGAACAACTCCCTAAAAGACTGATTTACATCGTATTTTTGAGTTTCTTGTGTGTCAGTCTCTTCTTTCAAAACACCTTGGCCAATGAATGGATCAGTCTCTTGGCGCTCGGGCTCATTTGCGTGGATGCGGGTATAATCGCGTGGATGTGGATTCCAACCAGTCGGGGCAACGCTCTGAGTGAGGGTGCTCGCCATGCGGGGGATCGGGTGGCCGGGGGCCGTTCGGGGGCGTTTGGGCGCGCGCTTCTCTCGGGCTTTGGGCGCATGGTCATCACGTTATGTGGAATTTATGCCTTCGCGATTGCAGTCGGCGCATACCTCGAAATCTCCTTCGCTCCGCCGGTGGCGCACAATCCGCGTCTCCCATGGCAGGCGTACTTTGTGCACAACGTGGCCTCTTGGGGCATGGATGTAGGGGTGGGATTGATCACGCTTGGCCTTGGTAGCCTCGTTTTGCTCGCTTTCAATGGCCTTATGGCGGGCGAGGCCCTTTGCCTCACGTTCCAGGAGGGACATTCGAGCTGGATTTACACGGCGTTTCTTCCGCACGCCGTATTCGAAATTCCGGCTCAAATTCTTGCGGCCCTTGTTCCTTACCTTCTCTTCGCGGTGATGGGGATGAGGAGGCGAGGCATCGCGTCGAGTTTGCAGACATGGGTAACGCTCAAACGGGCAACGGTGTTGTCTTTCGGTGCCATCGCGCTTCTCTTCATCGCTGCTTGGATGGAATCAGTCTTTGGGATTTAAGGGTAATGAGGTGAGTGATGGAACCCTTGCTGGCATTTGAAGACGTCACCTTTCATTACAGTCCAGGTCAGTCCGTGCTTGAGGGTGTGAACCTGGAAGTCCGTCCTGGCGAAGTCGTCTGGATTCGAGGACCGAACGGAGCTGGAAAATCGACCTTCCTCCGCATAGCGGCGCAACTGTTGCAGCCGCAAGCGGGGAACATCCGTTTTCGCGGTCATCTTCTTTTGCCCCGCAGCCGCTGGTATCTGGAGGAGATGGCCTACATTCCTGCTGAGCCTTACCTGTTCGACTATCTCACGGGCCGAGAAAACGCCGAATTCATCCGCTATCTGTTTTCGATCCCGCGCGGTGACATGGATACCTGGTTGCAGCGAGCAGAGGCGGAGTTTGGGCTCGTTGGCGCGTTGGATCGTTTGGTGAGAGACTATTCCCTCGGCATGCGCCACAAGTTGTACTGGGCGGCCATGCTCGCTCGATCCGCGCGTATCTTCTTGCTCGACGAGCCTTTCTCGCCGCTTGACCATGACTCGCGAACCGCCATGATCCAAGAGTTGATGGCGCGGGTCGCACAGGGGGCAGCGGTGCTTTTCACGACTCATGTGGGCG
>NZ_BCRQ01000015.1 GCF_001552675.1 Alicyclobacillus sendaiensis NBRC 100866 | reverse complement strand
TTAACCCGAACTCGCAAGTTGCAGTCGAATTCGTCGGTTCCGTTGTCGAAGGTTAGGATGACGGAGTCGACGAATTCTTGTATGACGGCCTTCTTTGCCGCGTCGTCTCCGTGGAGGAGCTGGTACTTCTTTTCACGGATCACAGCCTCAATCGCCGTGTCGTCCAGATAATCCCGTTTTTTCATGACTTCAAGACGAACAAGCGCTTTTTCGATTTCATCCTTCCGGTCCTTAGCTTCATTGATGTACGACCAGACAAGCTCCTGATCTTTAATACCTCTTAACGAATTCATCCAGGCTTGAATGTCCTGGTTAATTTCCGAAAGCTCGCGTCGCAGCGCTTCTTCGTTTTGTTTCAATTGCGTACGCTGTTCTGCGTACAGTGCTTGGGTGTTCTTCACCATCATTTGGATGGATTCGTCTGTGAAATAGGTGTCAACTAAAAGCTTGATGATCGCATTCTCGATGTCAGACTTACGAATGCTCGGAAGACCACACTTCGCAGAACATGTGTAGTACTGATACTGACTTCCTTTGTTGGTATAGCTGTTCCCGTTACAACGAGCACCGCATTGACCGCAGTACAACTTATCGCTCAACAGATACGTCGCATCGCCTTTGTAATAGCTCGGTTTGAATTTCCGTGTGGCCATGATCTGATTCACCCTCTCAAAGAGTTCACGGTCAATGATGGGAGGGACTACACCCTCCACAGCAACCTGCTCATCTCTTGGTTTGAAATCATGATTATTCCGTGTTCCATCTTCTCGCTTTGAAGACCGTACGTCCCAAGTATAAATGCCGATGTATTTCTTGTTGCAGTGCCAACCGTCAAAACTATTGATGGTGAAAGGCCGCCCGCGTTGGGTACGGAAGCCGCGTTCATTGAGCTCTGCAGCGATCTCCGACTTGTTTTTCCCCTCGGCAATACGGGTAAAGAAGATTCGGACGGCTTCTGCGGCACGTTCATCGATTTCCAAACGCTTGGTCTCTGGATTGACTCGATAGCCATAAGGCGGCCGTCCACCTGTTGTCATGCCCTTTAGGGCGTTTTCCTTCAATCCTTTACGGCTTTCCCTTGCGAGGTTTTTGGAGTAGTACTCGGCCAAACCCTCTAATACTGATTCCAAAATAACACTTTCCGGTGAATCGTCCAAGTGCTCCAGGACGCTTTCAAGACGTACACCGTTCCGCTTCAGAATGCGTTTGTAATACGCGCTGTCGTAACGATTGCGCGCAAAGCGATCTAATTTATGCACGACAACCACATCAAAGAGTCCTTTTGCGCTATCTTGGATCATCCGTTGAAAGTTCGGTCGATCATCGGTCGTCGCCGACCGTGCCTCGTCTGGGTAAACCCCAACTAGTTCGTAGCCCTTCTGTCTACAGTATTCCTCGATCGCGCGCATCTGGGCATCAATCGACTCTTCGCGTTGGTTATCGGAGCTATAGCGGGGGTAAGCAACAGCTCGGACCGCGCTCTTTTTAGCCAAACAACCCCATCCCTTCTTGCAAAATATATAAATAAAACTTTATATTACCATATCTTATTTATTTTCCACTTGCTGTCGAATCCACTCGTCAACATCCACCTGTCGAACGAAGATTTGCCCTCGCACTCGAAAGGACGGAATAGCACGTTCTCGAATCAGTCGGCGTACAGTGGGTTCGGAAACGTGCAAATATTCGGCAAGCTCCGCAATAGACATGTGTCGCGCCAACAGAGCTTGTTCAATGCGCGGCTCAAGTCGTTCCCACAGGCGCCGTTCAAGTTCTACAAGCATTTCTTCCTTCATCTGTTGAATGGCTTGTTCAAATAAAGACATAATTAGACCTCCATTTCATTTCTTAGGAGGAGAAAGAGCCTGTGTCCTTAAAAAACAAATATGCGGCTGCTCTTTCGAGCGGTACCGGAATAAGCGCTTGTAGTCGGTTACGAACTCTCCAACTCAAGTGTTCTATACGTTTTGAGGCCGGCGTAAAATTAACATCGCACTTCTCTGCCAAATAACTTGGGATAAGGTCTTCAAGAGTTTCAAAACAATAATCAGGAATAAGAAGTCGAGATGCACACCAATTTGCTTCGACTTCAAGAATATTGAGTAATCCCCTTGAAACCCTGTCCAAAGTTTTGGTCGTATTCCAAGGCAGATTCCAATGAGCGATGACATGACTAAGTTCATGTGCCAACGTCCATCTTTGTCTACGATGTACGGTTTGCGGGTCGCCTTCTAAATCAGTCGCTATGTATATGTGATACCCTGTACCCGTTCTAACGGTGTAGCCTTCTGGGCCATTTAAATAAGTGAATTGTATGTCGCAATCAAATATTCGAGCTAGAGGTGCGAGATCAATTGGTGGTTTAGGGTTTCCAATCTCCGCAAGAGCGACACAGGCGATCTGTTCCATTTCATTAAATCGAGGAGAAGACAATACTGGATGGTCGTTATTTGTGCTTGTTTCCGTCCCTCATCGCCTCCGCGAGTTTCTTCGTGAGTTCAAGGAACCGTGTATACGCTTCCTCCGAGAGCTCATCCCGGGCTCGAGTAATAAATTCAATTGCGTCCCTCAATTGTTCGTCTTCACCCGCATCTTGGGAATACCCGTGCGGGTCATTAGTACGCCCGAGTAAATAGTCTACCGAAACCCCCAACACTTCAGCAAGTTTTTGTAATCGCTCACTTGGCGGTATGGATTTATCCCGTTCGTAATTTGAAATGTTTGCCTCGGTGACTCCTAAAGCCATTGCGATCTGACTTTGAGTTAAACCTCGCCGGATGCGCGTCTGCCGAATGCGTTGCCCCAACGTCATGTACTTCACCGTCCTTAAATAAAATTTTCGATTCACCCCCTTGCTTAAGCGATACTTAAGTGCTATATTCGAGGCACAAGGAGGTGAGGCCCCGAAATGGTCACGCAAACATCATCCTCAACGCCTTTGCGCGCTCGATTGCGGGAAGCCCGCAAGCAAAAAGGGACGCAGCGCAAAGTCGCAGCGGATCTCGGGATTACAGAGACATACCTTCGAGCTATCGAACATGGTACTTACTTGCCAAGCATTCGTATCATGAAACGGATGGAGCACTATTTTGGTGTTCCTCTGGACGAGCTCTTTCCTGAGTTGAACGACCCTAGTTTTTATTTGTCTGATAGTTAAGGGAAACTTGTTGTCGACGCCTATTATAAAGCATCAATTGAACTTGCGCAAGTGACGCTTACGGTGAAGGGCCGTCTTATGCCTTCTACTTAAGCGAAACTTAACTTTATCCTTGGGCCAAATGTCAACTCACGAAGACCGGTCCAGGTGTGAACGGCCATCACGCGGAAGGGGCTGACACCAATCAAGCGCGCTAAAGGAATTCGGATCACGGTAGAAGAGGTACCACACCCCGAGCCAGAGCGGCTTGCCGAGGTTTTGGCGCAGTTCTTCTACCCCATCGTGATGGAGGAACTAGGCGTGACTTCAGAGTTGGAGAGCATTCGTGCCATCAAGGAAGGAGGCCGTATGGATGGCCAAGCTCATACTCAACCCTGAATACCGACTGTACGAGCGTAACGGGCAAGCGTTTTGCAGCAGTCGCCAAATTGCCGAGGAATTTGGAAGGCGGCACGACCACGTGCTGCGTACGATCGACGAAATCACTGCCCCCACAAGTGGGGTGAGTGAACAATTTCGGCTCCTCAACTTTGAGGAGTCCAGATACAAAGACGCATCTGGGCGGTGGAACCGAGAGTTTCTTTTGACCAAAGACGGTTTCGTAATGACGGTCATGGACTTCAAGGGTCCGAAGGCAAGAGCCTTCAAAGAAGCCTACATCGCCCGATTCAACGCGATGGAAGCCTTCATCCGCTCGCTGCAAGCCGCCAAGATGGAATTTCCGGCGTTCACGGAAGCCGTGATGAACGCGCATGAAGAGCCGAAGCATTACCACTTCAGTAACGAGATCAACATGATCTATCGCATCGTGCTCGGCATGGACGCGAAAGCCTTCAGGCAACTGCACGGGCTGGACAAGGACGCTGTCATTCGCCCGTACTTGACGGTTGAACAAATACAAGCCATCGAAGCCCTCCAGCGGGTGGACATTGGATTGCTGGTGGCCGTACCGGATTATCAGCGACGCAAACAGCTGCTTCAAGAGCATTACGTGCGAATACAAAGGAAACGAATCGCGTGAGAGGAGGGCTTCATATGAACACCATCGACAGTGACGACGTCTTGATGGAGTTTTGCGACAAGACCGGCTTTGAAGACCCACATCCCAACGATTTCCCTATGTTTCTTGAGTTCTTGCAACACGAGTATCCCGATCTCGTCGATGCGGCGTGGCTCATCTGGAAGCAATGGTTCTGAAAGGAGGGCTTATCACAATGGACGCTTACTACGTCCGGATTTACACCCTGCAAAACGGTGAACAGATTGAAGCGCCTGTCGTGCATCAATGCTACGAGCAGGCGGAAGCCGACTTGGACAAGTTCCGCCTGCACCCTGAATTTGACCTCTCTCAAGTAGCTCACATTCGAATTGAAAAGCGATACTGCCCTCGGCCCTTCTGGGTGTCAGACGTAACTGAGAGTAAAACGGATGCCACGAACCGTGGAAACCTATACACCATCAAAGTTGCGCTCGACAGGAGTGAGCTAGCTAATCAACTGCGAGAACTGGCAGACATTTTGAGCCCCCAAAACGGGGAGGGGAACGGTTCGCTGCTTAAAGTTTCAGATTGATATGCGTCGTTTGCTTCCTAAGCAACTTGGATAAGTCGTCCAGTGTCCGCTGCACCGTGTCGATCGCTTCGCGATTGTCCAAACGGATCTCAGCGTTGCAGAGAGGGCAACGCACGACAGTGTCTGGTATGAACAAACTCTCAGCTGCCACTGAGAATTTGTTCCGACAACCCGGGCATTTCAGGTCTGCTGAATCACCCTTGAAAAAGTCTTTTGGTTCCATAACGTGCCTCCAGGACTTCCGCTCCCCTGGTGACAGTTTCGATGTGTAGACGGAAATTCCTGCATAAACGAAGTACCTGAAAGGAGGTGACCCGCATGGGCAACAGACGCAGGGGCAAACGGAAAAAGGGTTCCCGCGGCAACGGGAACCCAGGCACAGCACGTCTGACACAAACCACCGCCATAAGTGTACCAGACGTGCCTGTGTCTCCGCCAGCCCCTGCTGAGCCCGACATCTGGGACAGCGTGACCGTGGCGGACGTGCGAGAGCTGGTACGCCGCTACGGCCATTGGGGACTGCGGTTCCCCGCCAAAGTGGTCATCAAACTGCTCGACGAGATCGAGCGACTGGAGGGACAGGCATGCACAAGTTCTACGTCGGACAACCCGTCATCGTCGGCCCACACGCCGAGCACTCGGTAGGCTGTCAAGGCCGCATTGAGCGAATCCGCGGACGGATGTGCGATGTCCGCATCACCACAACGCGAGGCAACTATCTCAGCACCTTTGACGCCCGTACGCTGGCACCGTCGGACAGCCACGCACTGCATCCGGAACGGGCGCTGCAGCGCGCGTTGGACAAACTCCTGGCTGAAGCAAAGGCGGCGATCGCCGCGGAGGAGGTGAAGACGACATGGAGCTGACCGTACGCATCGAAGCGCCCGAACTGACGCACGCCATTCTCGAGCTCGCCTCCGTCCTCGCCATGGGCGTCTCCGCGGAGGCGGCCAAGGCCTCGCTGGCGCATGAGCGGGCCGTATCCGAGGTGACTGCACAGACTCCGCCACCGCCGAGCCCTCAACCCACGGCGACTCCGGCAACGGCGCCGGTCGCGACAACAACCCAATCTGCGGCACCCACGCCGTCGTCCGCGCCCACAGCTGCCGTGCCGACAGCCGCGCCGACCTATACGTTGGAGCAGCTTGCGGTCGCCGCGACACAGCTCGTCGACGCCGGCCGACGGGACGAGCTCATCCAACTGCTCCAGTCGTTCGGCGCACAAGCACTTACCGCATTGGCGCCTGAACACTACGGTGCGTTCGCGACAAAGCTACGCGAGATGGGGGCGAAGCTCTAGTGGTCGGGATACACGCAGAGCGACCCCACGCACTGCTCAGCGCGTCCGCTGCACATCGATGGTTGGCTTGTCCACCGAGTGCGCGACTGTGTGAACAGTTTCCAGACACGACAAGCGAGTACGCGGCCGAGGGGACACTTGCGCACGAGCTCGCCGAGTTGAAGCTGCGCAAGGCGCTGAAGCTGGGCGATCTCAACACTCGAGAATTCAACAAACGCCGCAAAGAACTCGAGTCGCATCCGCTCTACAGTGCTGAAATGGACACTTACACGGATAGCTATGTCGACTACGTCCTTGGTATCGTGCACAGCTATCGCGTGCCACCTTACGTGACGGTAGAGAAGCAGATTGACTACAGCACCTACGCACCTGAGGGCTTTGGGACCGGCGACTGCATCGTGATCGGCGGCGAAACCTTACACATCATCGACCTGAAATACGGGAAAGGCGTGCGAGTGAGCGGAGAAGGCAACCCACAAATGCGTCTTTACGCGCTCGGCGCCTTGCAGGAGTACGGTTTCCTGTACCCGATCGCGCAAATTCACACAGCCATCGTTCAACCTCGTCTCGACAGCATCAGCGAAGAGACGATCTCCGTCGACGATCTGCTCGCATGGGGCGCATCTATCAAGCCTATCGCCGAAATGGCGTATCGAGGCGAGGGTGAGTTCAAGGCGGGCGAACACTGTCGCTTCTGTCGCGCGAAGTCCGTCTGCCGGGCTCGTGCTGAGCAGTACCTGGCGCTTGAGGAGTTCGGACAAGCGAAGCCTCCGCTCATCACCGACAGCGAGGTCGGGGAAATTCTGCGTCGAGCCAAAGCATTGGCAGAGTGGGTGGCGGATCTCGAAGAGTACGCGCTGCAGCAGTGTTTGGCCGGCAACGAGATCCCCGGCTGGAAAGCCGTCGAAGGTCGCGGTTCGCGGCAATACGTCGACCTAGACGCCGCGTTCAAGGCGCTCATCGACGCCGGCATCGATGAAGCGGTGCTCTATGAGCGCAAACCGTTAAGCGTCGCGCAACTCGAAAAGGTACTCGGCAAAGCGCAGTATCGTCAACTGCTTGAGGAACCGGGACTCGTGAGGAAGGAACCTGGCAAACCGACACTCGTGCCTGAATCGGACAAGCGTCCCGCGATCACCGCGAAAATTACGGCCCAAGAGGCCTTTGGAGGAGACGAAGGATGACAAAACCGACCGCCGTGACTACTGGACAAGTGCGTCTGAGCTACGTTCATCTGACGAAACCGTATGCCGCGAATCCCGGACAGGAGCCGAAGTACAGCGTGACGCTTCTCATCCCGAAATCCGACGTGCAAACGAAGCAACGTATCGATGCGGCTATCGAAGCAGCCATCCAAGAAGGCGTCCTCTCGAAGTGGGGAGGCGTGCGGCCCCCGGTACTCAAGATCCCGGTCCACGACGGAGACGGCGTGCGCCCGAACGGCGAACCATTTGGACCTGAATGTAAGGGTCACTGGGTAGTCACCGCCTCCAGCAAACAGCCGGTCGAAGTGGTCGACCTCAATCTGAGCCCGATTCTCGACCAAACGCAAATCTACAGCGGCATGTACGGGCGCGTGTCGATCACCTTCTTCGCCTTCAATACGAACGGCAACCGCGGTATCGGATGCGGCTTGAACGCAGTGCAAAAGGTCGCAGATGGTGAACCACTCGGCGGACGAATCAGTGCCGCGCAGGCCTTCGGTGATGGTTTCACGCCAGCTACGACTACCACACCAACTGCGCCGCCAACGGCTACGAAACCTGCCATCGATCCGATTACTGGCCAACCGCTGAGCGGAGGCGTGATGGGGTTGTGAGCGATGCGACATTTGAGCGTGGACATCGAGACGTTCTCCAGCGTCGACATCAAGAAAAGCGGCCTGTACAAGTACGCGCAAAGTCCTGACTTCGAGATCCTGCTGTTTGCGTACTCGTTTGACGGAGGGCCCGTTGAGGTCGTCGACCTGGCTCAGGGCGAGCAGCTGCCGGCAGACATTCTGTCGGCGCTGCAAGACCCGGGCGTGATTAAACACGCCTACAACGCGGCCTTTGAGTGGTACTGCATCAATCGGTTCTGGCCATCTCCGATCGAGCAGTGGCGCTGCACCATGGTGCACGGCTTGTACTGCGGATATCCGATGGGTCTCGCCAATGTCGCCAAAGCGCTCCAACTCGAGGAAGACAAGCAGAAGATGAGCGTCGGCGCTGCGCTGATCCGAACGTTCTGTATGCCGTGTAAGCCGACCAAGGCAAACGGAGGTCGCACACGGACGCTTCCGTATCACGAGCCCGAAAAGTGGGCGCTCTTCAAGGAGTACTGCCGACGCGACGTCGAGGTTGAGATGGAGGTTGCACGACGTCTGGCGGCCTTCCCGGTGCCCGCAGAAGAGCAGCAGCTGTGGGTGCTTGATCAGCGCATCAACGCGTACGGAGTAGGCATTGACACGGACCTCGTGAACGGTGCCATCAGCCTAAGCGAGAGCATCAATCAGGCTCTTATGGAAGAGGCCGTTCAGCTGTCGGGACTCAACAATCCCAACAGCACGAAACAGCTCACGCAGTGGCTGAGTGAGGCGCTCGAGGAGGACATCGACAACGTCCGCAAGGACACCGTCGAGGCCCTCCTACAGACGACAGACGACACGAAAGTAAGGAGAATCCTAGAAATTCGCCAGGAACTGTCGAAAGCTTCGGTCAAAAAGTACGTGGCCATGCGAGAAGCTACCTGCGCAGACGGTCGCGCGCGCGGATTGCTCCAGTTCTATGGGGCCAATCGAACGGGGAGATGGTCGGGGCGACTCATTCAACCTCAAAATCTTCCAAGAAATCACTTGGATTGCATGTCCTTCGCACGAGACCTCGTCAAGGCGCGCAAGCTCGATGCCATCCGGGTGATCTACGGCAACCTGGCGGACACACTCTCGCAGCTGACGAGGACTGCGCTCATCCCTTCTCCGGGACATCTCTTCGTCGTCGCCGACTTCTCCGCGATTGAAGCGCGCATCACGGCATGGCTGGCGGGAGAAGAATGGGTGCTCGAGGTCTTCCGAACCCACGGCAAGATCTACGAAGCCGCGGCTGCACAGATGTTCGGCGTGCCGCTCGAGCGGATCGTCAAGGGCAACCCGGAGTACGAGCTGAGGCAGAAAGGTAAGGTCGCAACGCTTGCGCTTGGATACGGCGGCGGTTCAGGGGCGCTCATCAACATGGGCGCGTTGAAACAAGGTCTCACAGAGGATGAACTGCCTGAAATCGTGCAGCGCTGGCGCGCCGCCAACCGACGTATCGTTGACCTCTGGTACACCGTCGAAAACGCCGCACTTGAGGTGATGCGCACGGGACAAGCCATCGGCGTGCGGGGGCTCATCTTCGCACGAGAGGGCGATGGTCAACAGGATTGGCTCACCGTGCGGCTACCAAGCGGGCGCAAGCTCTATTACGCGAGACCTGCCATCGAGTTCAACGACCGTGGGAACGAACAGTTGAGTTATCAAGGCACCGCGATGAAAAGCGGCAAACCGGAGCGGACGTCCACGTGGGGCGGGAAGCTCGTCGAGAACCTGGTGCAGGCCATCGCCCGCGACTGTTTGGCGGTATCGCTCATGCGCCTTGCTGAGGCGGGCTACAAAATCGCGTTTCACGTGCATGACGAGATCGTGCTTGACGTCCCGGCTGAACACGCAGACATCGATGCGGTGACGAACATCATGGGCCAACCCATCGACTGGGCGCCAGGGCTACCGCTGAAAGCCGAGGGCTTTGTCTGCGAGTACTACCGAAAGGATTGATGGCCTTGCATGAAACCTGCTTCTACTGCGGCCGCACGACTGAAGAGCCTCTGAATCGATACGGTGTACACGACTATTGCTGCTATGAACAGGAGGACGACACATGCGAGACACCGCACTCACAGTGGGCCAACGCGTCACGGCTCTCGACCGACTCGGCATGCGCATTGGACATCGCTACGTGGACGGCACCATCGAGTACATCTCTCCTCGAGGCTGGGCAACCGTAATGCTCGACTTTGGATACCGGGAGTGCTTCTGGCTGGAAGAACTCGAGCCTATGGAGGAGGCGACACCATGGGAGAACTGTGGGAACGCGCTTTACGCGCCTTAAAGGCGCGCGTCGATGCCGGCGAACTCGACCCTGAAGACGTCGTTACACGGTTGACCGATACCATCCTACATCCAGAATCCCCTACATACGACCCGGTCAACCATCCCCGTCACTACGTAACCGGCGGCATCGAGACGATCGACTTCATCGAGGCAAAGCTCGGACCGGAACGGTTTGAAGGTTACTGCATCGGCAACGCCATCAAGTATCTCTCGCGTTATCAGCACAAAGGCGGCAAGGAAGACCTTGAAAAGGCCGTTTGGTACCTCAACCGCATCATCGAAAGGAGTCAAGAAGCATGACAACGACCACTGATTTGACCGTTGAAATTACGCAACCCATTCTCGCTGCCATGAAGGCCGCCGCGCGGCTTGCCCCGAAGAAACACCCTGTCCGTACATTCGAGCACATCCGCATCACCGCAGAAGGCAACGACCTGATCATCGAAGCGGCAAACAGCGATGTGTACTATCAACGAACCGTCTTCCTACCTGACGTGACGGTGTCTACGTCGGCGGCCGCGGTACTTCATCGTGACGTAATCCTAAACATCAAGGCGCCGACCGCTTTGCAATTCGGCGACCGGCCACGCCTGGGCCCGATGGTGCTCAATCCTGAAATCTTGCCCGAGGACTTCCCGAAAGCTCCGCCGGAGCCGACAAGCGAGGCCATCAATTGTGACAGGGACTACTTTGATGCGCTTGAACATGCGGCGCTCTCGGCAGCGAAGTCGGAAGCACGACCGATCCTGCAGAACATCTGCCATCGCGGCGATTCGCTGTTTGCATCGGACGGCTTGTCTGCATATTGGGCGAAAACAAACAAGTCTTGGCCTCAAGATCTCGTCCTACCCGCCTCCTACGCGGCGACACTCGGAAAACTGTTCGGGTACTCAGGGGCCTACATGGCCTGGAATGATAGCCACATCTGGTATTGGGACAACGGGCATAAGATTGCCATTCGGCCGCTTGTACACCATGTAGATGGGCGGCATTACCCCGACGTGGAACGGGTTTTTCCGCGGTCGACACCTATTGCGAGCGGCACGCTTGATCGCAAGGCCTGGATGCAAGCACTCGAATCTGTGATCTCGCTTTACAAATTAGTCAAACGCCGTGATCTCGAATTCCGGATGACAATCGAGGGGTTCATCGAAAAAGCCGTCATCTCTGCGCGCGCGGAGGGGCACGAACTGCAACAGGATGTACCGTGTCAGGCCAGCATGTCCTTCTGGCTACGGCTCAACGCGCAGCTGCTCCATCAGGCGCTGCAACAGTTGGATGACAGCAACGAAGTCGAATTTGAATTCTACGGTTCAGAGACGCCGTTTCTACTTTCCCAACGAAACGGGCACCGCAAAGTCTTACTTGCGGTCATGACCAAGTGAGGTGGGGCGGAATGGGCACTCCCGTCACTTCCGATGTCGTCATCGTCGAAGCGCGTCCGCTAAAAATGCACAAGGGCTTGCCCACGGTCATTGAGCTCACGTATGTCGTCGGTCAACAGGTCCGCGTGCTCGACTACATCCTGCGTCACCCTGACCAGGGCAAAGCCCGACCTCGCAAACGCGAGGTGGACAAGTCGTGACGTATCGGAATTATCACCGCACGCTCGCCGGCACCCCGGTCCCACACGCGGACCGGGAGCGCGCGGCGGAGCAATCCAGCGAAATGGTGGTGTATCACATGAGCAAAGCCGAAATGGAAGCGTACCTCGAGGAGCGATATGGGAACAAGCGCAAGGACAAGCCCGAACCGACGCAGGAGGCGTACCTCACGTTGCGATTGAATGGTCGAGGTCGAGCCCAGGCCATTCGAGAGCTCTTCAACTCGCACAGTCAGGGCTACCAAGCCCTTGAACGGTGGGGCATTAGAGATATGCACGCGGAGGCAGCCGCGCTTGACGAGCTACGTCGTCAACTCTCTGTCCACACAGTCGAGGTCGCACCAGTTGCCGATACGGAGGTCACGGACGCACAAGATCCTGCACAAGATACCGCGCACGATGAGCCGGACGAGAAGGCCACTAGTGAATCCGAATTCGAACCGTCGCTCACCTTCACCCTCGTGTGCCACGAGGACGTAGCACGAACGGTGCTCGAGGCGCTCATCGAAGACGTACACGTCACCGCGCGCAGCAAAGGCTGGCACGACACTGAAACACCATTGCCGGTGCACCTCGCGCTCATCCACTCCGAAGTCAGCGAAGCGCTTGAAGCGGACCGCAAAGGTTATGGCATGGAGCAAGTGGCCGAGGAACTGGCCGATGTCGTCATCCGCACATTCGACACTGCCGCCGCACATGGACTGAATCTCGCGGATGCGCTTTTAACCAAAATGGCGCGGAACAAGGCACGGGCGTACCGCCACGGCGGCCGGAAGTACTAACAGGAGAGAGGCCTACTCAACATGAGCGCAACGAACCGCGGCACAGCACGACACGAATATGACGCGTATCAAACGCCAAGATGGGTCATTGAAGCTCTGTTGGACAAGATCGGACCGCTGGTGCACGGCAAGACGGTACTCGAGCCGTGCGCCGGAGCGGGTGAAATCGCTCGGGCGCTTCAAGACCGCGGCGCAGTGGTGACAGCCTTCGACATACAAGCCGGGACTGACTTCAAGTTGTGTACGTGTTGTCCAAACGCCCGAGCTTTACAGGTCGAGGCACTGACAGCGCGGATTATGCGTGGGTGTTATGGAGGCCAAGACGGCACGACACTTCTTCCACGCTTCTGGAATGGATGTGAGGTGACTAGAAACATGAATGAACAACTAGGGCCTGGTACAAGGGTTCGATGGTTCATCCGACGCCGCGGCGAGCGAATGCAGATGACGGGCACCGTCATTGCGTTCGTGCCGGCAGGACATTCGGCACTCGCGTACGCACCAAAGGGAACGCCGGAACACTTTCTCAAGGCCAAAAACATGGCGAAGGTGGACCGATATCTCGTAGAAGTACGCCCATCATTCAACGTGTGGTTGTACTACTGCCCGCGCGCGTCACAAATAGAAATTGACGAGTAGCCGAGAGCATGTTCGCACAACATGACACGAGCCGTCAGCGCTGAACTGTTGGCGGCTCTATGTAGGAGTGAGACCGAATGAAAGTCTACATAGCGGGTCCCATGACCGGGCTACCCGACTACAACTATCCTGCGTTCTTTCGCGCCGCGGAGGTCATCCGCGCCCTGGGGGGTGAGCCGCTGAACCCCGCGGAAGGCGTGACCGACCTGCATCAACCGTGGGCCTGGTACATGCGTCGGGCGCTCCGGATGCTACTCGACGCAGACGCTGTAGCGATGCTACCGGGCTGGGAGTCTTCCCGCGGCGCGCGGCTTGAGTATGTGATTGCCCAACAGCTCGGCATGCCCGTCATCGAACTGGACGAATGAGGATGTGGTGACGATGCAATACGACAAACTTCTCACCATCGCAGCGGCAGGCAGTCGTAAGGCCACGCATTGGCCGGCCCAGCAAATCTACTGGTCGGAGCTCGTCGAACGCCTGCGCGTGCCGGTGCGAGGCACGGAGACGCTCGAGCAATACCTCCAGCTCCCTAAGGCGCAACAGGACGATCTGAAGGACGTGGGCGGCTTTGTCGGCGGTTGGTTCCACGGAGACCGCCGCAAGGCCGCGAACGTAGCGGGGCGGGATCTCATCACCCTCGACCTCGACCACATTCCCGCAGGCGCCACGGATGACGTCCTGCGCCGGCTGGAGGCCCTCGGGTGCGCGTACGTCGTCTACAGCACCCGCAAGCACGAACCGGCGAAACCACGGCTACGCGCGCTCTTCCCACTCAGCCGCACGGCGACGGCAGATGAATATGAGCCGGTCGCGCGGAAGCTCGCATCTATTCTCGGTATCGAGCTATGCGACCCGACGACGTTCGAGGCCTCACGGCTCATGTACTGGCCATCCTGTTGCGCCGACAGCCAGTACGTCTTCCACTACGGAGACAAGCCGTTCGTCGACACGGACGGCCTCCTGGCGATGTACGTCAACTGGCGAGACGTGTCGGAGTGGCCGCAAGTGCCAGGCGTACATGACGCGCAGGTCAAGCGCGCGACGAAACAAGCCGACCCGACCACTAAGACGGGGATCGTCGGGGCGTTCTGCAAGGTCTACGACATCTATCGCGCGATGGACAAATACCTGCCCGGCGTGTATGAGCCGACCGAACACCCGGACCGTTATACCTACACAGGTGGCACGACGACCGGTGGCGCCATCGTGTACGACAACGGATTGTACCTGTACTCGCACCACGCCACGGATCCAGTCAGCGGGCGGCTCGTGAACGCATGGGACCTGGTGCGGTTACACAAATTCGGCGACCTCGATGACGACGCCGCACCCGGCACGCCGCCCGCAAAGCTGCCCAGCTGGTCCGCCATGCGGCAACTCGCCATCCAGGACCCGGACGTCATGGCCGTGCTCGATGCCGAGCGTTACGCGCAAGTGCGCGAGGCGTTTGCGGACGAAATCACCGCGACCTCGGAAGCGCCGGCGGCAGACGTCGGCGTTTCGGGAGCAGCTGCGGAGACGGCGTCTACGGGGACCGACCTCAGTTGGCTGAGGAAGCTAAAGCGCAACCCGAACACCGGCGCGCCGGAGAAGAGCGCGTATAACGTGCAAGTGGTCCTTGAGAACGACCCGGCACTCAAGGGGCGCATCTATTTGGACACGTTTGCGGATCGACTGATGGTGGTTCCACCATTGCCGTGGGGAACACGCATGCACGAGACGGAAGAACAGCCTTGGGGACCGCAAGACGACGCGGGATTCAGTGTGTATTTAGACTCTCTTCTTGGGATGAAGCCGAGTCGGATCATTGAAGCAGCTGTATATGAACACGCTGCGCGACATGCACGCAATCCGGTCCGAGAGTATCTCATGAGCCTGAAATGGGACGGCGTACCGCGACTCGACACCATTTATATCGACTATTTGGGCGCAGAAGACTGCCCATACACGCGGGCGGTTGCGCGTAAAGCATTAGTTGCAGCTGTGGCGCGTGCCATGAGTGATAAGCCCGTGAAATTTGACGTTATGACCGTTTTGAGCGGGCCGCAGAACAAGGGAAAAAGCACGTTATTCCGTCGTCTTGGGCGACAGTGGTTTACGGATAGTATCAAAAGCTTCGAAGGCAAGGAAGCAGAAGAGCTCATCGCAGGAAAGTGGATTGTCGAAATCGCTGAACTTCAGGCGTTCAACAAAAGCGACGTCAATCGCATTAAGCAGTTCTTAAGTAAAGAGGAGGACCAATATCGACCGGCGTACGCTCGAACCGTCAAAAGTCAGATTCGTCGCTGTATCTTTTTCGGCACGACGAACGACCATGAGTATCTACGCGATCAGACAGGTAATCGCCGTTTTTGGCCCGTGGATATTTTAGTCCAAGAACCAAAGCTGTCCTCTTATGACGATTTGCACGACCACGTTGTCGACCAGATCTGGGCAGAGGCCGTGATGCGCTGGCGCCTCGGTGAACCTTTGACGCTACCGAAGGAATTGGAGGCGGAAGCCGACCGGCGCCGCGAAATTCATCTGGAGCGTGACCCATTGCAAGGCATCATCGAGGAGTTTCTTCAGAAACCCGTCCCGGAAGATTGGTCGAAGTGGAGCCTGGGTCGACGGTTAATGTATTGGGGCGGCGAAATGCAAACCGAGAGCCTCAAACTCGTTCCACGTGACCGCGTATGCGCCTTAGAGATATGGCGGGAGTGCCTAGGGGAGAGGCGTGCCATGACAAAGGCTGACGCCGCCCGAATCAACTCCATCTTGCAAAGTTTAGAAGGGTGGGACAGAGGAACAACTCTGTGGTTTGGACCATTATATGGAACGCAACGAGGGTTTCGACGCAACTCATCCCTACACGTAGTTTCCAGGGAACACAACGGGAGCGAAACCCAAGATAAGGAGGTTGCGTTGAAGCGCAAAGAAAAAGATTCCATGCTATACAGATCTATAACGGAAAAATAGCAGGTTAAAGGTTATAGAAGACCTTTAACGACAGCTTAAAAGGTGAGGAGGGTAAGTCTGGGAATGTTTAAGATGTTATGAGTTTAAGAGTAGAAATCCTTTATATATCAAGGATTATGAAGTTAAACAACAACAACAATAGGGTTTAGAGAAACATAAAATTAAAGGATTTATAGACTTTATAACCTGCAAAAAAGTCTATAAATCCTTTACGGGTTATCTTTTTTACTATTAAGCTCCCCCTACGAATGTTAGTTAGATTGTTTAAGTCGTGAGGGAGAGAGGCGGGGTGGAATAAATGGGTCGTATGTCCAAGAACGATTTCATCCAATTTCTGTGGAAAGAGTTGCCGTATGGAGTAACGATCTTTGAAGACGGCACTATGCAATTGTTTAACCGCGACTACGAGCCGATCTATTCTCGTAAACCGTTGGATTCTTCAGTATGGGTCGTACCGATGAGGAAACGAGGACTTCACGTTTTTCGAGGAGTCGTCCCCAAAGACGGCGTACGCGACATGATTTGGTTTTATAACGACCGATGCCCTCCCTGGAGAGTGCAGAAGGTTCGAAACGTATGCAAGGAGATTTTGCGACGATGGTAAGAGAACGCGACATCGAGGCCTACCTGCGCAAGCGCGTGGCTGCGTTGGGTGGACGAGCCTATAAATTCGTGTCGCCGGGCAATGCCGGTGTGCCTGACCGACTGGTCCTTTTGCCTGGCGGCAGGGCGGTGTTCGTGGAGCTGAAGGCGCCGGGGCGGCGGCCGACGCCGCTCCAGCGGGTGCAGCAGGAACGGATTCGAGCGTTGGGCTTTGCGGTGTACGTCCTGGACAGCAAGGAGCGCGTGGACGCGTTCATCGAGGAGGTGCAAGGCACGTGAAGTTCGAGCCGCATAGCTATCAGCGCTACTGCATCGAACGCGTGATTCGGGACGAGGCGCTAATTCTCATGCTTGATATGGGCCTTGGCAAGACGGTGATCACGCTAACCGCGATTAACGACCTGAAGTACAACCGGTTCGCCGTATCGAAGGTCCTCGTTATCGCCCCGAAGAAGGTGGCCGAGTCGACATGGATTCGTGAGGCGCGGAAGTGGGATCATTTGCGCTTGTTGCGAATCGTCCCGGTGCTTGGGTCACAGACGAAGCGGATTCGGGCGCTGAATACGCCGGCTGATATCTACGTGATCAATCGCGAGAATGTTCCGTGGCTAGTCGAGTATTATCGCAACGCGTGGCCGTTCGACATGGTGGTCATCGACGAGTCGACGTCGTTCAAGAACCCGAAATCGAAGCGGTTTCGCGCGTTGAAGCTGGTGCGGGGCCATATCAAGCGCATTGTAGAACTGACCGGCACCCCCGCGCCGAACGGGCTTGAGGACCTGTGGGCGCAGGTCTACCTGCTGGACCAGGGCGAGCGCTTGGGCAAGTCGTTCGTTGGGTTTCGCGAGCGATACTTCGACCCGGATCAGCGGGACCGAGAGCACATCTGGAGCTACGCGCCGAAGCCGGGCGCGGATGAGGTCATCCGGCGTCTCATCGGCGACATCGCCATCAGCATGAAGGCGGAGGATTATCTCGAGCTGCCGGAGATCACGTATGTCACGGTGCCGGTGGCCCTTGATGCGAAGGCGCGAAGGGCTTATCAGACGTTGGAGCGAGACATGTTGTTGCGGGTGGACGAGAACACGATAGATGCTGGCAGCGCAGGCGTCTTGACCGGGAAACTGCTGCAGCTGTGTAACGGCGCGGTGTACGACGAGGAGCGTCAAGTCGTGCCGATTCATGACTGCAAGCTGGAGGCTTTCTTGGAACTCGTCGAAGCCTTGAACGGTAAACCGGCGCTCGTGTTCTACGGCTTTCAGCACGACGCGGCGCGTTTACAGGCGGCGCTGGCGAAGACCGGTCTTCGTGTGCGACAGTTGCGTGGGCCGCAAGACGAGGACGACTGGAACGCCGGGCAGATCGACGTCTTGCTGGCGCATCCGGCCAGCGCGGCGTTTGGCCTGAATCTTCAGCAAGGCGGCAATCATGTGATCTGGTTCGGCTTGACGTGGAACTTGGAGTTGTACCAGCAGGCCAATAAGCGCCTGCACCGTCAAGGGCAAACGGAACGCGTGATCGTGCATCACCTGGTGGTCGAGGACAGTGTGGACGAGGACGTGATGGAGGCCTTGGAAGGCAAAGCGGATGCGCAAGAGCGGCTGATTGAGGCCTTGAAGGCGCGCATTGAGCGCGTGCGTTCCGAGTCCGCGGTCGTGGGGGTGTGAGCGTTGACGACGTACGTGGTGGATAAGGCACGCACTCGCCAAGCGGTGCAAGCGTATTTCGCGGTGTATCGACGCTTCGTGCAGTTGCTTAACGCGGGTACGGTTCCGCGTGAAGAGCTGCAGCCCGTGCCAGGCTACGAGCATGCACAGCACCCAGATACCATCCACGCGCCGGGGTTTCGATCGACCTGGCCGTTGGTCGAGAAAATCGACGGAAAGCTGCGGTACATGCAGTGGTTTGTTCGGGACGTCGAGCGTGTGGTAGCCGGCTTGCCACGGTATCAGGAGGCGATCAGTATATGGGGCGCGAGCAACTGACGAATGAGGAGACGTATGAGGCGTTGTTGCGTGCGGATTCGCGGTGGTGCTACGGCATGCGATATTTCGAAAAACAGCGGTCGGAAGCGCTTATGGCCGTAGCGGACTTACTTGGTCTCACTCTATATCTGGAAAATTCCCAGTGAAGTGTGCGGAAATTATGCGGATTTCGTGCGGAAACCCCATGTTACAATGCCCTTGGAGAAGTGCACCCAAAATTCGAGATGAGCGATTCGGCTGCCCTACGGGGCGGCCTTTTTCGTTGACGCGGAGGAGGTCGGAATCGTGTTATGCCAGGAGGGTTACCCGTGTGTGTACATGACGCGGCTATCCGGGAGTCGTGCGAAATGCGCCTTGCCCCGGTGCGTGATGGAGCGCTACGGGAACTTTGTGCATGACACGATGACCGACCGGGTAACGCGCTATGTGGCGCAACCGATACGCGAGACAGGCGACGAAACGACGAATTGGGAATACGTGAAACGCGAACGGCAACGACAACTACGCGCGAAACGAACCTCATGCGTGTAAGAAGGTGGTGAAATGGCAAAGTGTGGTGCGAAGACGCGTAAAGGGACACCGTGTCAAAGCAACGCGATGGCGAATGGGCGATGCCGCATGCATGGCGGTAAGTCGACTGGCGCGCCGCCGGAAAAGTTGCGGGGTAACAAAAACGCGGTCACGACAGGCGAGTATGAAACGATATGGCTGGACACGCTGGACGACGCGGAACGCGTACTTTTTCACGCGATCGACATCGATGCACTCGTGCAACTGGATAACGAAATCCGTCTAACCGAGATTCGAGAACGGCGCATGCTTCAACGGATTCAGCGATTACGGCAAAGCGAAGATCTCGGCGTAGAGCAGCTCGTCCGTAGCGAGTCTGCGGACGAGACCGGCACGAAGACGTCAGAGACCGTCGTCATGCAGCCCGTATTGAACACCATTCAGCGCATCGAGGAGGCGCTCACGCGCGTGCAAGAGCGCAAGCTGAAGCTCATCGAGTTGAAACACCGTCTGCTGTCCGGAGACGGACGTGATCTCGATAGCTTGAGCGGGCTTGTCGAGGCGATTCGGGAGAGCTCGAGGCCATGAGCTTTACCTGGGGGCGATTTAGCGACAAACAGATGGCCTCAATTCGCGATTCGACGGCGCGGCTGAACATCTGGGAAGGCGCTGTGCGAAGCGGCAAAACGATCGCCAGTATGGTGCGCTGGTTGGACTACATTGCCACAGGTCCGCCTGGAGACCTGCTTATGGTCGGCAAGACCGAGCGAACCCTGAAGCGCAACATCCTCGACGTGCTCGAGCAGATCCTCGGGCCGCGACTGTACCGCTACAACAAGGGTGAGGGCGAGGTCTACATTTGCGGTCGCAAAATCTACGTCGCCGGGGCCAACGATGAGCGAGCGGAGGGCAAAATCCGAGGCATGACGTTGGCCGGCGCGTACGGCGATGAGCTGACGCTTTGGCCGGAGAACTTCTTCAAGATGCTCCTATCGCGTCTGTCTGTGCCTGGTGCCAAACTGTTTGGGACAACGAACCCTGATAGCCCATACCACTGGCTCAAGGAGCAATATCTCGACAACGCGGAACTCGATATGACGTCCTGGAGCTTCACGCTTGACGATAACCCGAACCTCGATCCGGCGTACGTGGAGTCACTGAAACGCGAATACACGGGTCTCTGGTACAAGCGATTCATCCTCGGGCTGTGGGTCATGGCGGAAGGCGCTGTGTACGACATGTGGGATGACACGCTTAATACATTCGCGGATGATGACATGCCGCCGGGGCTGAAGACAGTAGCGCGTCGATACGTGTCGGTGGACTATGGCACGCAGAACGCCACGGTGTTTCTCGACTGCCTGGATGATGGTGACACGTTGTGGGTCGTCAATGAGTACTACCACAGCGGGCGTGAGCACGGGCGGCAGAAAGAGGATGCGGAGTACGCGGACGACCTTATCCGCTTTGTCGGAGCAGACCGTCCGCGCTTTGTCATCGTCGACCCGTCGGCGGCGAGCTTCAAAGTAGCGCTGCGGCGCCGCGGCTTCTTGGTCAAGAGCGCTGAAAACGACGTGCTGGAAGGTATCCGCATGACGTCGACGATGATCGCGAAGCGGAAATTGCGCGTGAATCGTGACCGATGCAAGAACCTCATCAAAGAAATTTCGGGCTACGTGTGGGACGAGAAGGCGGCCGAACGCGGTCAGGAGAAACCGGTCAAGCAGAACGACCATGCAGTTGACGCCATGCGCTATCTCGTTGCGACGGTGGTCAGTCCGCGGCGACTCCATGCAATCTGAGGCGAGGGGGGTGAAATCTATGCGAACACTGAAGGCCCCATCCAGTGAACCCGAAGGCCTTACGCTCGATGAATTTGCGAAGGTGCTTTCGCGCGTGGTCACGATGGATGCCTTTAGCAACCCTCTTGCGCGCCTCGGCTACGGTACCCCGAACCTCATCGAGGGAACGGAATACCCGCTGACGCGTTTGACGCAAAACTATCAGTTGCTCAACAGCCTATATCGCAATAACTGGATTGTGCGGCGCGTGGTCGACATCATCCCCGAGGATATGTGCCGCAACTGGATCACCCTCCATACGCAGATCCCTCCGGAAGCGCTCGACAAGCTCAATCGCATGTGGCGTGCGAAACACTTGAAGCAGAAGATCCTGCAAGGGCTCAAGTGGGGGCGCCTGTACGGGGGTGCTGCGGGCCTCATGCTCATCGAAGGGCACGAGGATATCCTCGATGAGCCGCTTGACTATGACACCATCATGCCTGGGTCGTTCAAAGGCCTGCAGATCGTGGATCGTTGGACAGGCGTGTATCCGAGCGAGGAACTCGTTGAGGACATCAACGACCTCGAATTCGGTTTGCCGATGTACTACCTGATGACGCTCGAGGATGGGCGGGTGCTTCGGATTCACCACAGCCGTATCCTCCGCTTCACGGGTCGCGACCTGCCGTATTGGGAGCGGCTTGCCGAGGTTCATTGGGGATTGTCCGAGGTCGAGGTGGTCTATGAGGAGCTGCGCAAGCGCGACAACACGTCCTATAACATCGCGTCGCTCATCTTCCTTGCGAATCTGCGCGTGATGAAAATGGCCGATTTGGGGCAGACGCTGGCGCTGGGCGACCAGCAAGCGCAGACGGACCTGTACAACGTCCTGCAGGCCCAGAACTGGCTCATGTCCAACATGGGTATTTACGTGATGGATAAAGACGACGAGTTCCAGCAATTTCAATACACGTTTGCTGGCCTCAACGAGATCTACGAGTCGTTCATGATGGACGTGTCCGGCGCGTGTCAAATCCCTGTCACGCGCCTCTTCGGGCGGTCGCCGGCCGGGATGAACGCAACTGGCGAGAGCGACTTGCAGCACTACTACGAGACGGTGCAGCAGGCGCAGGAGACGTACCTGGCGCCGGTGCTCGATAAACTGTTGCCTGTGATGTGCATGTCGGAGTTTGGCGCGATCCCGGACGACCTGGACTACTCGTTCAACCCCATTCGCAATCCGTCGGACAAGGACATGGCGGACCTCGTCGAACAAAAGACGAATGCGCTCGTCAACCTGTACAACGCCGGCATCATTTCGCAGAAAACGGCGCTGCAAGAGCTGCGTCAGATGTCGGATACGACGGGCATGTTCACGAACATCACGGATGAACAGATCGCGGCGGCCGACGAAGGCACGTCGCCAGGTGAGGTGATCCCGGACGATGCCTTCTCGCCGCTATCCTCGGCATTATCCGCTGTGGGCGCCGAAAATGCGCATCGAGATGGAGTACCGCAGGGCGATTCGAGCGGCGCTACGGCAGCTCGGAAGTTTGTTGACTGGCTTAGAGGATCCAAGCGAGATCATTGAGCGCTTGAAGTCTGCCATGAACGAAGCGTGGTTCGTCCGGTATGCCGAAGCCGCTGCGATGAAGATGGTCACGCATCTCTTCACGGACGCAGGCCGGACGTGGCGACAAGCGGCGAAGGTGAACAGCCAAGGTCGCATGATCTATGAGGCGCTTCAACGCGAGCTGCAGGGCCCGCTAGGCGGTGCAGTCGTGGCGCAGGTGCGCAGGAATGCGGAGCTCATCCGTTCCGTCCCTGCGGACATTGCGCGCGAAATGACGGAGCACATCATGCGACGGTCATTCGAGGGCCTCCGGGCGTCCGATATCGCGCAGGAGCTCCTCTCGCTTTACCCCCACATCTCCGAAGTCAAAGCGAACCTCATCGCGCGTACCGAGACCAACAAGACGGCGACGGCGCTCACGCAGTCTCGGAGCGAAATCCTCGGGATCCGATGGTATCGCTGGCGGACGTCGGAGGACGCGCGTGTGCGCGAGAGCCACCGTATCATGGACAAGGTGCTGGTTGCGTGGGATGACCCTCCGAGCCCGGAGGAGTTGGCGCATGAGCGCAGCTACGGGCATTATCACGCAGGTTGTATCTTCAACTGCCGCTGCTATCCCGAACCGCTGATTGACCTCGACTTTGTGCAGTGGCCGTGCAAGGTGTACCGAAATGGCGCGATTCGTCTGATGACGCGGAAGGAGTTTGAAGCGATTTGGTCGCCGAGCATGGCTGGGTAAAGGGTCCGTTGAAGGGAGGTGATGCGTACGGCTAGGGCGTACTATGGTTCGCGCTTTTCGCCCAACCAGACCATGACGCCAGAAGGATTTTTGGTCGCGCACAACGTCCCCATCGCCCGTACGGGATGGTATGAGTACTGGGCGAGCGAGATCGGCGCGGACACATCGAATGGAGATCGGGTCGTGAAAGTTTATCGGTCTCCTGAAGAGGTGTTTGCACCTGCAGCCATGGCAAGTTTCGAGGGCAAACCTGTGACGGACGACCATCCTCCATCCGTGGTGACACCCGAGAACGCCCACCTCTACGCCAAAGGCGCAGTGCAAAATGTGCGGCGCGGATCTGGCGAGAACAGTGACCTCTTACTGGCCGACCTTGTCATCTATGACGAGCAACTCATCCAGGAGATTCGGGCCGGTAAGCGCGAGGTGTCGGCCGGGTACGAGTGTGATTACGTTGACAACGGCGACGGCACCTACTCGCAGCGCAATATCGTCGGCAACCATGTGGCTGTGGTGTATGCCGGCAGAGCTGGTGATAGGGTGCGAATCCTGGACCAGAAGCCGGATGTAGACGACGAAACGACAGAGGCGTCCCGGAAATATGGGATTGCGCCGAAGAGCGACGGGCATCGCTCGCCGCCCAAAGGCTACCCGGAGGACCGCGAGAAGTACGGCGATCCCGTGAACTATAAATATCCCATCGACCGGGAGCACATCGAACCAGCTGTCCAGTACTTCAATCGGGCCGGCCAGCGCGAGGATGGTGAGTACACGCCAGAAGAGTGGTCTATTATCGGCAAGCGGATAGCATCTGCCGCGAATCGGCTGCTGAGCGAGGGATATGAGTACAAGGACGGCAAGATTATTACGCCAAACGACAAGAAGGAGGCACAAGATCGTATGAGCACGAAGCTGAAGTTGCCGGCGCGCAAGCGCTCGCGTGTGACGGATTTCTTGGCGGCCATGGGCCTGAAGCACTTTGCACAGGACGCGGAACCCGAAGACATCATGGAAGCCGTGGATGCGATGGCCGAAGAGAAGGCTGAGGACCCAGCAGCGACAAACGACGAAGACACCCCCGAGGACGTGAAGGCCATCGAAGAGCTGAAGTCGCAATTTGAGCAACGCTTCGCTGCGCTTGAGGAGATGCTGAAGCAAGCGCTGGCAAAGGACGAGAACACCGAAGAGAAGTCTGCGGAAGAGCTCATCGATGACGCCATCGCGCAGATGGAGGATCCCGAAGATACGCCTCCGCGCGAGGACGAGAACGAGGAGAGCCACACGATCGACCCTGAGATGATTCAGGACGGAAATCCGGACGAAGGTCCTGTGGCACCCAAGGAAGATCGGCCGCAAAACGGGTTTGCGACGCTCGACACGGCGTATAAGATTGCGGCGCTTCGAGCCATCAAGCCCATCATTGCGGCCATCCCGGATCCTGCGGAGCGCAAGCGTGCTGCGGATGCCGCAATCAAGGCCATCAAAGGCAAGCCGAAGACCAATACGTATGCGCAGATTGAACGCGCGCGGAAGCGGGCTGCGCAGGACGCCGCTCAGAAGCAAGCTCCGAGTTTTGCGGTGGACCCGAATCTCGGCCGTGAATGGGCGAAGAAGTACAATCCGCATTACAAGAATCGGGCGCAGTGATGTCGCGAAGGCATTAGGCGCCCTATTTGTTTACCCAACAGAGGAGGTATGCACACTATGCCGGGCAGTGTGATTGGCAAGACGCTGAATTTAGGCTATCCGGGCAACGTGTCGCGCAGCGAAGACGCAGTGATCGTGAATCGTCCGGTGCGGCCGACGGATACGAACCCTATCCCCTTTGGCGCGCCTGTGGTGCTGAATGCGGACAATACGTATTCCCTGTTCGGCGCGTCGAATACTGCCGCGGATTTCGCGGGTGTCGCCATTCGCGAGGTCAAGCAGGCGACGAGTTATCTGGGTGCGCCGTATGGGATCACGCAGTACAACCCCGGCGACCCGTGCGACGTCATCGAGCGCGGTAGCGTCACGGTGACCTGCCAGCTCGGTACGCCCACCGCTGGAGGGGCTGTTTACATCCGCGTCGCAGCGAATGCTTCGTATCCGAATGCGGTGGTCGGCGGATTTGAGGCTCAGGCGGATGGTACGAACAACATCCTGATCCCGAATGCCGTGTGGAAGACCGGCAAGATCGACGGCAATAACACGGCGGAAATCACAATCCTGAACCGCAACAAGCCGTAACGATAGCCATTGTCGCGAGTTGGTCAACTAAGGGAGGTATTCACGCATGGCAGTTGTGTCTGGCTTGAAGACATACACCGTGGATGGTCTCGGTGGCGGTGTGGTCACGAATGACGCCGCCATTGCGAGCGGCTTGGCGTTTTTGAATGCTGAGCTCGAAAAGCGGGATCCCCGACTGCTCGAACCTCTGCAAAGTGTCACGTGGCCGCGGGATATCGTGGCCCGCACGGGCGGCGGCTGGGTCGAGTACAGCGGCCAGTACTTCGTCGATTACGCCACGACGGGCGGTTCGGACGGCGGCATCATCGGCGGCGAGACGAACGACATCCCCGTGATGCAAGCCAATATCTCCAAGGATATCTGGAAGGTGTTCACCTTCTCGAACATCCTGAAGGTCCCGTTTGTGGACCAAGCGAAACTGCAGGGGATCGGTCGCTCACTCGATGAGATTCTCGACAAGGGTATCCGCTTGAACTACAACAAGTCCATCGACAACATCGTGTACGTCGGTCTGCCGTCGCAAAGCATCTACGGACTGGTCAACAACCCGTCGATCACGGCGATGGCCGCTCCGAACGGTGCGAGCGGTCAGTCGGCTTGGGCCAATAAGACGCCACAAGAAATCCTGGCTGACATCAATACGGTCATTGAGACAACCTGGGCGAACAGCCAGTACGACTTGACGGGCATGGCCAACCACATCTTGATTCCGCCGGCACAGTACGGTTACATCGCGACGGAACTGGTGTCTCAGGCCGGCAATCGCTCGATCTTGGACTACGTGCTCGAGAACAACCTCGCCCACAACCAGGGCGTGGACCTGTATATCTATCCATCCCGTTGGTGCATCGGCGCGGGCGTCGGCGGTAAGGACCGTTTGGTGGCCTACGTTAACGACGAGGATCGCGTGAATTTCGACCTGACGGTGCCGCTGTCGCGTGTCATGACGCAGCCAATGGTGACCGAGATGGCGTATATGACGGCATATGCGGTGCAGTTCTCGCAGGTCAAGGTCCTCTACACGCAGACGATGGTCTACATGGACGGTATCTGATGGGAGGCGACATCATGCGTATCTTCGCGCGGCAGGCGTTGCGGTTCGACCATCCCCAGAAGGCGGAGGCGCCCGTTTTCGTGCGGGCGCTCGATTTTTCGGATGTGCCGGATTGGGTCGCGGAATCGACGATGTTCAAGTGGGCCGAAGAAGAAGGAACGGTCATGCGCGTCGATTCCAAAGCTGATGAGGTGAAGGCTGAGAATGCAGCCGCTGATCCGGAGCTCAAGGCACTGCGGGCTACAGCGAAAGAGCTCGGTATTCCGGGTTACACCAAGATGAGCAAGGAGCAGCTGACGCAAGCGATCGAAGCCGCAAAGGCATCGTGAATCGCGGGTGATGGGCGATGAGCATCAATCCGACGTTCATGGATGCCTACGGCTTTTATGCGTTCGGCGACGGCTCCAATCTGCGGAACGGGTCCAACCCGCCCTACGGCGTGTCTGATTTCCTCTCGATGTTCCCTCAATTTGGTCCGGACTCGAATGGGAACTATGTCGTGCCTCCATCCGTGATCCAGACGTTCATCAGCATGGCGAACGCCTGTCTCCAGCAAGCCAGATGGCGTAGCGTCTGGCCCTTGGCGATGGGCTGGTTTGTGGCGCACTTCTGCACGCTTTGGCTGCAGAGCCAGGCCGATCCCAACGGGGGCGCCGCTGCCGTGCTCGAGGCAGGGCGAGCCCAAGGCGTCATCACCGGTGAATCGGTTGGCGACGTCTCCTACTCAGCCGATTTGTCGCTGGCTACGGTTGACGGATGGGCGGCGTGGAATCTCACGAGTTACGGTCAGCAGTTGGTCACGTACGGCAAGCTCATCGGGAAGGGCGGCATGTACGTGTGGTGAGAGGGAGTGGTGGCGCGTGCTCAAGGCTCTCGCGAAGGTGACAAGTTCGAAGGACTTGACCAAACAGGTGCGACAGTCGCTGCGGTCGCTTGAGAAGACCGATGTGTATGTTGGTATTCCTGAAGGCCAAGACGGCAACCACCCCAACATAACGAACGCTCAGCTGATGTACGTCTTGACTCACGGTGTACGACGGAAGGAAATGCGCGATGCCATGGATGAATACATGGGGCTGACACCCGGTGGCATGCCCATCATGCGTGACTTCGAGCGCTTCCTAACCAACATGGAGACGATGCCGTACAGCGCCGCCTACCAACTCTATCTCTACGAACACGGGTCTCCGCTCTGGCGCATACCCCCGCGGCCAATTTTGGAGCCAGCAATTAACCATTACAAGGACATTATTGCAAAACCGCTTCGACAAGCAGCTGTTAACGCATTGGATGGTGGTGATCCAATGCCTGCGCTTCATCGAGCTGGCGAACTCGGTGTCGAAGCAGCTAAAGATTGGTTCGTGAATCCGCTCAACATGTGGCCGCCAAACTCGCCAGTGACCATTCACGGGAGCAAGCCCGATAAGCGCGGCCGAAAATTCATCGAGGGGAAAGGGAGCGACCAGCCGAACATCGACACCGGCAATCTCCGCAACTCAATCACCTATGTGGTGGCGAATGCGCCGTGAACGTAGGACGAGTGGTTACTGGGCGGTTAGCGCAGGACGTCACGATCTATCGGAAGTCGGGTAGTTGGGTCAGCGGACGTTGGGTCGCGAGCGAAACAGCGCTCACGGTACGCGGGGTTGTAGACATGCCAGACCCGACGGAGTTGGAGCAAATCCCCGAGGGCGACCGCCAGCGCGGCGCGATACGACTGCACACGACAGCGCCTATCCTGATCACGTCCACGTCCGGCACCTCGGACGAGATCCTGTGGCGCGGGAATCGTTATCGCGTGATGCAGGTGGTGCCTTACGCGGACTACGGCTACTACAAGGCGATCGCCGTCAAGATGGATCCATCTTCAGAGGTGACGCCGTAATGGCGGATACTGTGTTGTCCCTCGAACAACTCGAAGACTTTTTTCAATCATGGACAGGTCAAGCACTCGGCACGACCGATCCATCTGCAGTGCGCATCGGCTGGCCGACGGACGGGTCGCCAGGGTGGCAGGTCGCAGACGATGTTTGTTTCCTGATGGTGCAGTACACAGACAACTCGTACACGCGTCAGATCCAAACGGAATACGACCCGTTGGACGCTGCGAACGCACAAGTCAGTCAGGTCTACACGGTGGGAATTCGAGCCACGTGGACGTTTTACGGACCGAATGCGTGGTCGAATGCCGATCTGGTCCGTGCGTCGCTCTATCGTGACGCGACGACGCAGATGCTTGCCGCCAACAATCTGTCCCTCATCCCTGATGTCCCAATGCCTGTCAGGGTGCCGGAACTGTTTAACGGTCAGTGGTGGAATCGCGTGACGTTCTTCGCTGACTTCTATGAGCTGGTTATCCGCCAGACAAGCGTGCCGTACATCGCGGAAGTCGACGTCACGGTAGCATCAGAGGACGAAAGCGAAGGCGTCCAAATCATCGAAGGGTAGGTGCTTTATGTGACGGCACAATCGCTAAGCAATATCGTCAATGTGACCGTGAGCGTTTCGCCGTCCTTACCCGCGGCACCGTCGCTCAATGTGGGATTGATCGTCGGTACGTCGACGGTCATTCCGACATCGCAGCGTATTGCCACGTATAGCAGCACCACAGATATGCTCGGTAGCGGATGGAAAGGCACAGAGCCTGAGTTTCTGGCGGCAGAGGTCTATTTTTCACAGTCACCTGCGCCCACCAAAGTCATGATCGGTCGCCAGGACGCCACCGTACCTGAGACCGCGCTAGAGGCTGTACAGGCATGCCGTGCCGCGAGCAACGGATGGTACGGGGTGTACGTTTGCGGGGCGGCTGATAGCGACATCGAAGCGATCGCACAGTACGTGCAAAGCGCGCAGCCGCAGACGATGTTCTTCTACGATACGTCGGATACAGCCGTCGCTTCCGGTACCACCCCCAACATCATGTCTGCGTTGCAAGGGGCGAAGTATAGTCGGTCCTTCGGCGTGTATTCCGCGACGGAGCAGTATTCGGGTGCTGCGGCTATGGGGCTTGCCATGGGGTCGAATACGGGGCTTGCGAACAGCGCCTTCACCATGGCGTACAAGTCGCTGGTGGGTGTCCAGCCAGATAACCTGACTACGCAACAGGTGAACAACATTCTCGGGTGGAACGGCAACGTTTATACGATTTATGGCAACGGTTATGAGTTGCTCGTACAAGGTCGCATGGCTGACGGGACACCGCTGGACCAAGTCTTGTACCTTGATGTGCTCACGGTCGATATCCAGACGGCTGTCATGAACGCACTTGTGTCGGCGCCAAAGATCCCACTGACTGACTCCGGCGTTACGACATTGATGAATGTCATCGGCGTCGTCTGCGATCAGGCCGTCGAGACCGGTTTCTTGGCGCCGGGTGTCTGGAACGGGCCGCAGATTTTGACGCTTTCGCCGGGGGCAAACCTGTCCAAGGGCTACCAGATTCTTGCTGAGAAAGTGTCCACCCTTACCCAGGAGCAAATTCAGCAGCGGCAAGCGCCTCCGATTTACGTGTGCGTGAAGCTTGCGGGCGCCATTGAGCATGCCATCATCGGCGTGCAAGTGAGTCTGTAAGGAGGGATGACGGCATGCCAACCACCACGACTTATAGTTTCGCGGATTGCATCGTGGTTATCTCGCATCCCGCCCTCGGCCAGTACTCCGCTCAAGGGACGGGCATCGGGAGCATCACGGTTACGATGTCCACGGACCGAACGGCACACGACGTGGCGGCCGACGGTTCGGTGCTGATTAGCAAGATCGAAGGGAACAACGGGACGATCTCGTTCCAAATCCAGCAGACCTCCGGCTTCAACGCATGGCTAGTCCGCGCTTTTGACTACCTCATCACTGCGGATCCGTCGCAATGGGCGCAGATGGCCGTGACCATCCGGTCTGTTTCGTCGGGCAGCCTCATCAACGCGACAGGTGTATCGTTCCAGAACCGTGCAGAGCTATCGCTGCAGGCGCAGGGACAACAACGGACCTGGAACCTCATGGCGGCGAGTATCACGGAGACCGCGGCTTGACGAGAGGAGTAGCTTGAATGGAACGGTACAAGGTCGTGAAGGTCAAGGAGCGCGAATATCGGATCGGCAAGTGGTCGGCGCGCGAGGGCGTGTACATCGTGACCAAATTGGCTGGACTCCTGGCGCCGGTGTTTGCGCCCTTACTGAAGGGCATGGATGTGAATAAAGCGTTGAACGCGAAGGCGCCGTCAGATATCGACTTGCAAAATGTCGATATCGCGTCCATGTTCCAGCCGCTCGCTTCCATCCCGGAGGCGGATTTTCTCTACTTGCAGGACAAGTGCCTCAAAGTCGTGCAGGTTAAGTTACCGGCTGGGTGGATCGATGTGGTGAATGACAACGGCTCATTCGCCCTCCAAGACCTCGAGGAAGACGGGATGCTCCTGTTAACGTTGATGGTCCATGTCATCATTCACAACTTGGCGGGTTTTTTCGACGGAAGCCCCTTGATGGGGTTGTTTGGCGCTATCCAGGCTACGAGCTCTGCAACCTGACTAACATCGATCCATTCTTGTATGCGCCAGTGGTCGCGGGCTTCTGGAGCCATCGCGACTTAATTGAGGATGTGTTCACGCTGGACGACTTACTTGATGCCCATGAGATCTTGCAGGTGCGCGCCGAGAATGAATGGCGTTACGCCGAGTATCTACGGGAGAGGAGCGAGATGCCATGATCGAAACCATCAAGGAGTATCTCGTCTCTCTGGGCTTTTCCGTCGATAAGCCGTCTTACGACAACGCGGAGAAGGCCATCGAGGGGATTGGGAAGGTCGTCAATAACTTTGCGACAGGGGCTATGCGGATTTTCGGGCAAGCGTCGATGGCGATGGCGGCGTTTGCGACCACAGCCGCAGTGGGTATGACGAAGTTCCTGGCGGGTCTCGGTAATCAAGAGATCCAGATGGAGATCCTGTCTCGTCAGTTGTGGACGACCCAACAGCAGGCCATGGCCTTTAACGCGACGCTCAAAGCGCTCGGCGCGAACCTGCAAGAGCTGTACTTGTCGCCCACCCTGATGCAGCAATATGAAAAGCTGCACGCCGTGGCCGAGCAGATGCAGACGCCGGGGGACTATCAGCAACAGATCCAGATGGTCCAGGACTTGCAGCTGCAATTCCGTCAGTTGCGGCTTGAAGCGTACTACTCCCTGCAGTGGGTTGGTTACTACTTCATCAAGTACATGAGCGGTCCCATTACACGCGTGACCAATGTTCTTCAGGCGATCAACGACGCCATCGTAAAAAACATGCCCACGTGGACGAAGCAGGTTGCGCAGGTGATGGTGAGCTTTGTTCAGGCGGGGCAGTACATCGTCCAAGCCTTGACGTCCGTGTGGAACTGGCTGCGAAACTTGGCCCAGTACGTACCGCAATGGGCGAAGGTTGTGGGGATGGCGCTTGCGGCACTTGCGATCTCGAACCCGTTTTTTCGGATCATCACCGCTCTCACGATGGTCCTACTTCTCTTTGACGATTTTGAGACTTATCTACATGGCGGCAAAGCAATGTTTGGGTCGTTCTGGCAAAAGCTCATCGATTTCTTTGATAAGTTGTCGAAGAGTGCACACGGTCTGAAGACGCTCAAGGATGCTGTGCTGGCGGTGATTACAGCCATCTTGGGCGCTAGGGTTTTGCGTAGTGTAATACCGATCTTGAAGCTTGTTCGAGATGCTTTTGTGGGATTGTTTTCTATATTTAAGGCTAGCCCCCTCGTTACTGCTCTCACGTTGATCGGTCTCGCTATTGGCGCATTCCTCGCTCGTTTAAATCTAACTAGCAGGACAGGGAAGAAAACTCAAGGCGTGCTTCAAGATCTGCAAAACGTATTGTCGTGGCTCAATCAACAAGTGGACAAGGCCGCGAACTTCTTCGCGAAACTTTATGATCGATTCCAGCAAAACGGAACGATCAAGGCCATGACTGCAGCGATACGGTCGTTATTCAATGCCTTTGCGGATCTTGGTGCAGCGATCTTAAGTGTCGTAACAGGTCTCGGGACTTTATATGGCAAAGTTACGAACTCAAGCAATAAGAGCGGTCTGCAAAACTTCTTTCAGATGATCACCGACATGGCGATTGGCGCAATTAACATCGTAGCCAAGCTCGTTGAAGGCCTCGCTGATGTTGTGCAAATCGTAGGCGACATCCTACAGCTAAAGTGGAGCGCGGCGTGGGATTTTATCAAGAACCATATCTTATCAGGTCCAACAGTTGCGCAATATGTAGAGATGCACCAAAACAGAAGCAACTCGACCGCAGCGCAAACCACAAACTCAAAGAACGCGTATCCGTATATGTTCCAAGGATCGTCCACCACGACGAAGCACGTCACGGTGAACGTAAGTCAAACCAATCATATCCACGGGAGCAGCCCCCAAGCGACGGCGAACGCTGTCACGCGGTCCTTCAATCGTAACCTGCACAACATACGCGGGGTGATCAACTGATGGCATCGCCCATTCTCGATCTCACGAAAGCCCCGATTAAGAGCTGGGTGTACGCGAAGACGAACATCGGCGGGTGGTTCTTTGACGCGGTGCTGCAGGCTACGCATACGAGCACGCTGACCATCACGCAGCACCCAGTGCAATCCGGTTCGTCTATCACTGACTATGCCTACATGCAGCCGAGGACGCTTTCGCTAACGATCGGGATGTCCGACGTGGCGAAGAGTTTCATCCCAGGTCAGTTCAGCGGCGGCAAGTCGCGGTCTGTGCAGGCGTATCAAGTGCTCCTACAGTTACAGCAAATGCGTATCCCTGTGCAGGTCTATACGAGACTTGGCTTGTACCAGAACATGCTCATTGAGACGCTGACAGTGCAGGACGACAACACGACCACACACGGGTTACGGTGCACAGTGGACATGTCCGAAGTGCTCGTCGCGACGGTCCAAACGGTCAAGATTAGCTCGAAACCGTCCGTCACAAGCTCGGCGAACAAGGGAAAGCAGCAGGCAAAACAAGTGCCGCAGTCTATCTTGGAGACGCTGTCCCAACTGTTGAACGGTAAAGCGAGTTGAAGTGACGACATCCATATATTTCTCCTGTGTGCTATATTGGGCGCATGGGGGGATGACTAGTGCGAATAATGAAAGTTTTGGGATGGATTCTGGTACCGTATATCATGCTGTTTATTCAGTGGGGACGAATGAACAGAATTCTGCGTTTTGCCGGTTCGTTATGGGCATTAATCATCTTTGCTAATACGGTGTATGTAATTCGAGGAAACACATCACGGAGCTCATCAACGGTAAGTGCTACAACTTCTTTGGTTAATTCGACGAATAGTTCACAGGTAGCAAAGCAAGAGCAAAACTCGAGTACGCCTCCAGTTCATAAGACTACGAACTCATTGCAGCATGCGCAATATCAAGCGACTACGACATCATCTTCTCAGTCGAAGTTACGATATATCCCGTTTCAAACGTTTGGGAAGGCAGGAGACTTGGAAATTAGGGTTAACTCCCTGCAGCAAGTTAAGAGTGTGGGTTACGATGGGATGGGTGAAACCGCAAATGGTGCGTTTTGGGTTATCAATGTCACCATAAAAAATGACGGGTCTACTCCCATGGGTATCGTTGATGGCTTATTCCATTTGCAGGACTTAAACGGGAACGTTTATCAGCCTGATTCTACTGCTGAGATATATGCAAATACGAATTCAGGAACGATTCCGACCGATCTCAACCCTGGTGTGTCCATGACGACGAATCTGGTATTTGATATGCCGGATTTTATGACATATGGCCACATCGGGCAGCATTACTCACTTGTCGCTTCCATGGGTTTCTTCGGGTCAGATGAAACGACGTATGCTCTTCCGTAGGACAAAGCAGAACGTTCAGTTGCCATCTTGGCGGCTTTTTTGTTTGGAGGTGATCGCGTTGCCCAGTGTCGTCGTGCCCATCACGTCTGGGACCAACCAAACGGTCACGTGTACCTTGCCGGTGAACGGGGGCAACGTCACGCTCACCTTCTCGTTCACGTGGAACGACGTCGGCGACTACTGGTTCATGTCGATCACGGACAACAACGGGAATCTGCTCCTTGACGCCATCCCAGTCATCACGGGCCAGTATCCGGCAGCGGACATCTTACGCCAATACCAATACCTGAACATCGGAAGTGCCTATCTTGTCCCTGCTTCCGCAGGGTTGCCCGACAACCCGTCGTTCGACGACCTCGGGAGCGATTATTTGCTGGTGTGGACAGACAACGAGGGTTATCTCAGCATAGGAGCGTGAGACCATGGCGATTCAAGTGGATTCGTACGTCATGCAGCTCGCGCAAATGGCATCTCAGATTTGTGGGCTCGACGTGAATGTCATCCTCGCGCATTGGCAGTGTGAAGAAGGCATCGCAAGCGCGAACTGGCCCAGTAATAACCCGGCCGGCATCACGCCGGGGAACCCAAACGTCGATAAATTATCCATCGGCGTCAATGCACACGGGTTCTTGATATTTCCTACTCCTGCCGCGGGTGCCCAGGCGTATGGACTCCTCATCAAGACCGATCCGAATTACGCGGGTATTCGGGCGGCTATCCAAACCGGGAATCCGATCACCGAGATTCAGGCCATCGTGGCTAGCCCGTGGGACTCGGGTCACTACATGGAGTATGGATACAACCATCTCCTGACCGCCTACAACGAGATCACGGGACAGCATATCCAGCTCGTCAACAACACGAACACCAATAATTATGCGTTCCCTACAGACTCGGCCTCGACATCCGGCATCGCGAATCAGGTAACCTTTCCGCCTACCAACTACAGCGTGGTGGCGAACAGCCAACGTACCGGCAATGTTCTCTACGGACGTCGCTATCGCGTTATCGTGGCGAATTCCGGCGGCATAGCGCTCGACGTTTCGGATCTGCACTGCACATTCGACATCCAGTACGTGGTCAATCAGCAACCCCCATTCAGCACCATCGTCATCTACAACCTGAACCCGGCCACTGAAGACTTCATCCTGAACTACGGAGACCGCGTTATCGTGGAGGCGGGCTACGAAGGCAACCAGTATGGGGTGATCTTCGACGGAGAAGTCGTTGAACCCATTCGAGATAAAGAGGATAACGTGACCTATCGCCTTACGATCAACGCGCTGGCCGGAAACTCACTGCTCAATCAGTCCTTCGTGAACTTCACACTGAATCGCGGTCAATCTGCGCGGAGCCTTGTGCAGAATCTCGCAAGCATGGCCACGCATCCATCACCGATTGGAGAGCTTTCGCCACAACTAAGCACGGCACAGCTGCCGCGTGCCAAAGCGGTGTTCGGGTTGACGCGCGACTACATACGCCAGATTGCCCAGGCAAGCAACCTCGCCTTCTATACCAAGAGCGGCGAGATCAATCTCATACACGCAAGCGATCCGCCGAAAGGCGAAATCCTTGACCTTACCCCGGAGAGCGGGCTTATCGGTCAACCTACACAGCAAGATCTAGGGGTCTCGTTCCGGTGTCTGCTTAACCCAGCCATCCAAATCGGGACAATGGTGCATATCGACAGCAGTTTGATTCAGGCGCAGACCTACCAAATTGGGCAGGTTCCGCGGCCACTGGACGCACAAGGGATTTACCGCGTGGTCGGAGTGGAGCACGTCGGAGATACACGCGGGGATGACTGGTACACCAATTGCGTCACGGTTAGTCAGGCTGGCGGCATTCCGAACATGATCGCATCGAGCGCTTATGGGCCCTGGTGACAAGGCGGAGGTGATGGGATGCTCACCATCAACGACATCTTGCCAAACAATCAAGAAGAGGTCTACCGGACGCTCATGGACACGATATCTGCGAACATCCGTGTCGCCATCCCCGGCATCATTCAAGCGTTTGACCCTGTTGAGCAAATCGTATCCGTTCAGCCGGCCGTCCGCGAGCGCATTCGCAACCCTGACTTGAGTTACTCATGGGTTAAACTCCCCATCTTGCTCGATGTGCCCATCGTCGTTCCGCGCGCGGGCGGCTTTGCGCTGACGCTCCCGCCGAAGCAGGGGGACGAGTGCCTGATCGTCTTTGGGGACATGTGTATCGACGGATGGTGGAAGTATGGGGGCATTCAGAATCAGCCCGACAAGCGGCGTCATGATCTAAGCGATGGCTTTGCGATTCTGGGTACGTGGTCGCAGCCGCGAGTGTTGTCCAACTACGCAACTGACGCGGCGCAGCTGCGCACCGACGATGGGCAGACGTACATCAGCATTCGACCTGGTGAGATTGATATTGTTGCAGCCACCGTGAAGGTCAACGGGACGGTGATCTCGTCTTGATCTATCGCAAGCTGTCCCCGACAGGTGACTACGTGCTTGGTAGACCCAACGAATTCTGGACGGACGCTGACGCCGTTGCACAGGCGATCTATACGAGTCTCAAGCTCCTGCAGGGTGAGTGGTGGGAAGATACATCGGCTGGCTTCCCGCTCTTCCAAGTTGTGCTCGATACGCCGGGCTCTCCCGAACATATACGAGGGATCGATATGGTCGTTCAAGAGGCTATCTTAAATGTCTCAAATGTCCAGGCCATCACGAACTTCTCGAGTGCGTATGACAATACGACACGAACGTACACCATCGAGACTTGCACCGTGGAAACGGTGTTTGGGGAGGTCACTGTGAAGGGGGTGACGTTCTCGCCGTGAGTTATTTCGCGCCGTACATCGACGCTGCCGGATTCCACATGCCTACGTATCAGGATATCGTCGACCAACTGGTGGCGGATGCACAGAATATCTTTGGCCAAGATATCTATCTCGGCTACGACAGCCAGGACTACCAGATGATCAGCGTGTTTGCACGCATGATCTATGACTCGTTCCTCGCGGCTCAAGCTGCGTACAACAGTCGTTCCCCGTCCACGGCGCTCGGGAGCGCGTTGGACGCCATCGTCGCGGTCAACGGGCTTGTGCGCAAGCCTGCGACTTATTCCACGTGCCAAGTGACCATATCCGGCACACCGGGCACGATGATCGAGAACGGCGTCGTTAGTGACGTGAATGGCTACAACTGGTCGTTGCCGACGCCAACTGTGATTGGCTCAAACGGCACGGTGACCGTGACTGCGACATGCCAAACACCTGGCGCCATCACGGCGAACCCTGGGGATATCAACACCATTGTCACGCCGCAGCTTGGTTGGAACTCGGTCACGAATCAGGTCGCCGCAATCCCTGGCACGCCCGTGGAGACCGATTCCGAGTTACGTGCCCGTCAAGCGGTGTCGACTGCGCAACCCAGTCAGAACATGGTCGATAGCCTCATCGCCGGGCTTTCGGCTATCCCAGGCATTGGCCGCTTCCGCGTGTACGAGAACTACACGAGCCAGACGGATGCAAACGACATACCGCCGCATTCGATTTGGTGTGTGGTGGAGGGTGGCGATGCACAAGACGTCGCCAATGTGATTTGGCTGCGTAAAGGCATCGGCTGCGGCACGTATGGCAGCACAGCAGTCCAGGTCACAGACTCACAGGGCGTCGTCAACACGATCTACTACGATGTCCCTCAGTATGTCGACATCGACGTCACGATCAACGTGAAGAAGCTACAAGGATTCACGCAGGACACGCAAACCGCCATCGCGAACGCGGTGTACGCGTATCTGAATAACTCGGAGATCGGCGTACCTGTGTATAACTCCGCCCTGTGGGGTGCTGCGCTGTCGGCGAACCCGACACCAAATAACCCGACCTTCTCCGTTACAAGCGTCACCGCAGCCGTACATGGGCAGACACAAAGCACCTCCGATATTCCCATCGCCCTGAATCAAGTCGCACGCGGAAATCTGTCATACATCACGGTCAACGCGAGCTAAGGCAGTGAGGTGAGAGCATGTCGATCGCACCCTATTTGTCGCTCATCACCTCTGAGCACTCGGACAAGCCCAACTACATGGCTTGGTTGTCGGCGCTCCTGCAAAAGGTCGACGATGGCATGTCCGCATCGAATTCGATACCGAGCGCTTTTGACCTAGATACGGCCGAAGGTGTCCAACTGGACATCTTAGGCCAACTGATCGGTCAGCCGCGGGACATCGGCATCCCGTTGACGAACAGCTCATCGATTCTCGACGACGCGCATTATCGTATGGTTTTGCGATCCAGGATTGTCCGCAACCAATGGGACGGCACGGTCGGAGAGATTTATGATATCTGGAACGCGGCTTTTCCAGGCACGCAGCTTGCACTGGTCGACAACCAGGATATGACGATGACGGCCAACATCACGAATCTCGAGGATAACCTATCTGCGGAGCTCGTGACAGCAGGTCTGATCATTCCGAGACCGATGGGCGTCCTGCTCAATATCATGGCGAATACTGGAGTCGTTGACCAAGTGTTCATCGGAGGTCTTGTGAGTGGAGGAGACATCGTACAGCTTGCGACCCATTGACGAGGAGGTGGAAAGATGGCCGTTTACGGCAACATGGTCGTCACCAAACAAGGCCAGGCGCTGTATGCCAAAGTGCAAGCGGGTACTCCAATGCAGTTTACCCGGCTCCAAATTGGTAGCGGGCAACTCACGACGCAGCTGAGCAGTGCCCTAACCTCGGGGACGTCCTACACTTCCATACCCGTACAGGCGCTCACATCTCCTGTCGCGAGTGGTCAGACGATCACAATCGGCACAGGTAGCACGACGCAAACAGTCACGGCAAGTGCCGCGGTGTCCATCGGAGCCACGAGCATCCCGGTTGCGTCATTTACTGCGAACGCGAACTATCCTGCGGGCACCACGGTGACGTTGGTTTCCGACCCGACCACGCTCACGGGGTTGCTCAGTCCGATCGACTGGGTGCCGATTAACTCAATCTCGACAAACGGCAATACAGCGAATATCCTCGCTATCTACCAGAACACGAAACTCCAGCAACCCACGTACACGTGCGAGATCGGGCTATTCGCGCAAGACCCGCAGGCGGGTGAGATCCTATACGCCTACGCCAATGCTGGGGCTCAAGGTGATACTTTTCCGCCGTACTCAGCCGGGCCGTACTCGCGGCAGTTTCAGCTGGCAATTGCCATCGGGAACGCGACAGAAGTGACGGCCAATGTCCCGACCGGTACCTGGATCCCGGTGTCACAGATGGGGGTACCGAATGGCGTAGCGACCCTCGATGGCACCGGCAATGTGCCGTTATCACAGCTCGGAAACGTGCCAAAGCCGGGAACGGCGTCATCAACGGCGTTGGGGCTTATTCAGTTACCACCCTCAGCCGGCACGCCCACCAACCCGGTCGCCGTGTATCGCCCCGTCAGCGTCAAAGACATGACCCTCACATCCACATCAGCTACGACCGTGCTCACCTATACGCCAGCCGCTACAGGTCAGTTCAAGGTGAGCGGGTATCTGCGCATAGCCAACGCCGCGACAAGCGTCACAGTCACGCTTACGTACACCAGTCCATCGGGTTCGCAGTCGATTACGCTTGTTCCGCAGTACACCTTGGCCGTTGGCGACTACACCATCACGGCAACAACGTTCGAGGCTACCACAAGCGCCATCACGCTTACAGCAACGGCAGGCACAGCAAACAACGTGACAATCTCCGCAGTATTGGAGGCGGTGTAATACATGAGTCAAGCAATTGTTCCACCTTCAGCAGTACCGTTTGGTGCGCCAGCATTAACAGCGGGCGGTATCAACGGTCTCGGTAGTCTCCGATTCGTGGGCACGATCAACGGAGGACCACCGACAACCGGAACCTATCAGACAGGCGACGTGGTACTTGACCTGAACAACCTTGTGGTGTGGGTATGTCAGTCAGGCGGGACACCTGGAACGTGGGTTCGTATGAGTTATCTGCGGACGGATGCAAATGCGCCGAATCCGCAGACGGTGGCGAATCCAATTGATTTGGCATCAGGAACAACCGTTTATGGCTCTGGAAGTACAGATTTCTATGTCCAATCTAGTGGTGGAACAAATTCATGGTCACGTATTCACGTTAAAACAGCTTCCGCAGATTGGTATATTGGAACATCTAATAATTACAATGGAAACCAATTGTATATAGAACAAGGCGGAACTTCGTATTTGCTTATAAACGAGAATGGGGTTATTCAGTCCGCCGGTGGTGGAGGGGTTTACAACCTTGTTGAGTCCCTTAGCGGGGGGTATAAGGTTCAGAGTGGTCAGTACAGTTATCCAAACCAAACCTATTCCTCTAGTACGTTTTACAAACAATCGATCACATTCCCTACAGCTTTTACGACGACACCAATCGTAGTGGGGGCCATGAACAACGGGAATACAGGAGGCGGGACAACAACTGGATATTGTGACATCTCTTTTGAAAACATTAGCACTACGGGATTTACTATTGTGCTAGCATATGGAGTCCAATATACCGGTCAACCGGTATTTAGTTGGATAGCAATCGGATCATAAGGGGATAGAGTGCGTATGAATTATTGGATTCTATATCTCCTATCAACAGGGGCAATCTATGAGCGGCCATATCTCGGTACAGCCACCGAGTGGACCAACATTCCAGAAGGTTGCGGTGTCATCGGCCCGATTCCTCAATCTGACCCTACTGCAGCGATGCTTATCAGCACCCAGAACGGTATCTCATTCAAAACGACGAACTTGTCCTCCAGCCGTACCTCACGGTCACTGCATCAGAGTCAAACGGCGAATACACCGTCACCGCAACCCTCAACAATCCGCCATCTACGCCACCGTCTAGCGTCACATTCACGATTGGCTCATGGACGCAAACCGAAAGCCTCACAAACAACGAGGCCAGCATCACGGTGCAGTTGCATCCATCACTCGCATCGTATGCGGTGCCTGTGTCCGTATCTGCGACGGGATGTGTAGGGGCGTCGGCGACGATTGGCGGGACGCAACCACTGCCCATCGGAATCCAGGTATTCACACCATCAGGAACAAGCACGCCGATGATTGCGCCTGTCGGACCAGGATCAAAGAGTTTTCTTGCGGCATATTACTCGCTTTCTGCTGGTTCACTCGAAACGTACCTAGCCGACATCGGAACGGTCATCAGTCTTCTGACCGACGCAGTGTTCAACGTGCTATTCCCAGCAGTGAATCCGACACTGAATGCCAACCAACAGAACGCCTACAACGACATCAAGGCCAATGCATTGCCGAATCTGTACACGACACTCAACAATGCCTATCCATCCGGCGGCACTAAACAATTGCAGTACGCAGATTATCTCGCTGGCCTATCAAGCACGTTCAAGGCATACGAGAGTTACGCGCAAGACCTTGAGACGATTCCTGGCCTCGAATAACTGCATATCCCGTTTCCTCAGCGCTCCTTCGGGGGCGCTTTTTTCATGCTTGAAAGGAGAGTGCCATCATGCCAAAGTACCGCTACCTCCAGACCGCGACCGTGCCGTACTATCAGCCGCACGGGAATGGAAAGGTCGAAGTGGACCTGCGGAAGTTTTTCGGTCCAGTGTACAACCAGGGAGACAAAGGCGCGTGTTCTGCGTTCGCGTCTACGGCTTGGTACAGTGCTTGGCGTGTCAAGCATGGGTATCCGTGGGTTGAGTACAGCGAGGACGCGCAGTACGTCGAGGAACGCCTGAACGAAGGCACCTTCCCACAGGATTCGGGCGCGACGATTTGGGACGCCGTACTTGTCCTCGCGACAAAAGGCGTCGTGCCGGAGAACAAGGACCCGTACAACGACCAGGACTTCAACCGCATCCCGAGCGACAAGGACTTCATCCCAGGCTCCCAGTTGCCACTTCACCTCGTCCGTCGCCTGCCGCTCTCACGCCTAGTCGATTATGCGATGGATGCATTGTCCAATGACATGCCCATCCTCTTCGGCGCGGCTGTCTTCTCAGAACTCGAATCCGAAGTCACGGCGGAGACAGGCTATCTTTCCATGCCTGCTCCGTATGAGCAACCCATTGGCGGTCATGCGATGGTGGCAGTCGGGATGGACGTCGGTAAACGCCTGTTCTTGATTCGCAACTCGTGGGGCGCGGACTGGGGCCTAGGCGGCTACTTCTGGATGCCGTTCGAGTATTGGCAGGACTTCGTGAGCGAGGCGTATGTCATCGACGATTTGGCTGCAAAGAAGGTGTCTTGATGCTCAATGTCGGTGATCTCATTTTTGTGCGTGGGCACTGGTGGTCGCCAGTGTCCGACGCCATTCAGCTCGGTGAATACCTCATCTCCCGCGAGGAGAAGGAGCCCGTCGCTCGTCTCTATACCCATGTGGCCGTGTACCTCGGCGGCAATCGGATTGCAGAGGCGCAAGGCTTGCGCGTGTCCGGCACGGGCACCATCGGCCAATATGCAGGCGACTACGACATCGGCCATGTGGTCGGCATGACGTATGACCAGCGCCAGCAGTTCCTGCACGCGCTGACGAAGGAGAACGGCTATCCATACGACTGGGTGGGCATCTTCTGGCTCGCAGTCAAGGCGCTGACGGGATACAGCAAGAAGTACGAGGAGCACAAGACGCGGTACTGCTCAACGTATGTGGGATGGGCGCTGAGGCAGGCGGGGATTGTGGTCAACGACGAGACGCCATCGACGCTTGCGCTTGACCCGCGTATCCATATCGAAGTTGTTGGTAAGGGTGGGTGATCCGAATGGGCGAGAACGAAGCAAAGCTCGCTTCTCTGGAGACGGACAACGAGTGGATTAAGGCTACGCTCGTCGAAATCAAGGATAAAATCGAGGACATATCGGATCACCTCAAAAGGCAGGACCGAACGATGGACAAGTTCGTGACAAGGGAAGAACACGAGGAACTTGTGCGCAAGGTGGATAAGCTCACGCATTGGCGGTCATGGCTCACAGGCGCGGTCGGGACGCTTGTGGGCCTGTTTATTCTCGGGTTTGAATACTTGCACCAGTGGATTTATTGGGGTGGTGGGAAGTGAAAGTTCTGAACGCCATCAAGCAATTCAACCGCTGGCTTGCCATCAAAGTCACGCAGTCGGTCGGGACGATGACCACTGCGTATCTTTTTTCCGCATGGGCGTTACTCCCGCTCGTGTTCCCGCGCTTGCAGAACCTCGTGGCATACGTCAGCCAAGACTACATCCAGCTCGTTCTCCTGCCTGTGATCATGGTTGGGCAAGCCGTGATGGGGTGGGCCTCCGAAAAGCGAGCACAGGAGACACACGATGCTGTCATGGCTGAACTGTCCGAGCTTCGAAAATTGAACGAGAGCCAAGCCGCCGAAATCGCAGAACTCAAAGCCATCCATCGCGAACTCGAAGCGAAACTAGGGAGGCGTGCGCATGAACGATAAGCGCGTCGTGGAGGAGCATCCTAAAGGGGTGGTTTGATGTTTGAAATGGGGTTCAAAATGGCGACGTACTTCTCGCCCGATGACGACACGCAGTCAGTCTTTCTCAACTTTATTCGAGGAACGAATAAACACCTTCGGATTGCCGTCTACAGTCTGCATCTACCTTCTCTCATCGACGAACTAATTGAGTTACACAAACGAGGCGTCGATGTAGCCTTGGTCATTGACCACACTCAAGCGCACGGTAAAGCGGAACATCCAGATGTTTTGCAACTCATTTCGGCAGGCATTCCTCTTGTAGAAGGAACGAGCCAGAAACACAGGATCATGCATCATAAGTTCGCAGTGCGAGATAAGACGACTGTGCTCTCTGGTTCCTGGAACTTCAGCGAATCGGCCAGCCTGGAGAATAACTACTTCGACATCGTGGAGTCGTCTGAACGTGCGGCTCTTTTCTTATCGAAATGGAAAGAGATGTGGGATTGGATCAGAACCAATGAACCTGAATATCAAGAGATGGCGGTGGCGCGGGCACCAGTGAATTTGCGCACCACGTCTTCTTGATAAAGAAACGGCAAGCTCATCATGAAGGAGGCGCAGGCGAATGCCTGAAGCGGCACTCAAGTACAACACGTTTCGTTTGACTGACGACTATCTCAATCGTATCAAGAGACGCCAGAAGCTCATCGATTTCACGGTGCAAGCGGAGTCTTCCGGCAATGGCGTAGACCTATCGCAGTATTGCGGCCCCGTCATCAATCAGCTTGCGGAAGGCTCCTGCACGGCGTGCACCGTGCGAGACTACATCTGGTGGCTACAGAACAAATATGGCTATCCGCAACCCGTGGACCCGTCGGTCAATGGCCTGTACTACTGGGGACGGCTCATCACAGGCGACCTGACGCAAGACAGAGGCTCGACCTTCGAGGCCGTGGCGACTGGCGCAATGGTCTGGGGCGTCGTGCCGTCGAGCGTGGACCCACTCAGTGAAAACACGCTCTACGTCCAGCCGCAGTGGTCGGACGTCGTGATGCAGGCGTCGTCCTGCACAGTCATCAGCCCCACGACAGCCTCATTGCGCGCGATGCTTGATAGTGGCAAGCCGGTCGGTATCGCTATTCAAGTGACCAGCGCGCTCTATCAGCCCACGGTGTATAACGGCCTGTACGTGGTGGACGGTGGCACTGTGGAGCAGGGCGTCGGTCACGAAATCATCGTAGTTGGTTATCAACCGGACCCGACATACGGCTACCTGTACAAGTTCCAGAACTCGTGGGGGACAGGTTATGGGAACGGAGGCTTCGCGTACTTCAGTGAGGCGTTTTTGCAAAAGTACATGCTCGATGCAGCGACGATGGACATCCCGCAGAAGCCTACACAACCTGTCCAACCGAATCTTTCGCTCCAGATTCGTGCGACGGATGAGAACGGCAACGTCAAGTCCACGTTCAGCGTGAATGAGAACATCGGCATTGGCGTGATCCTGACCAACAACGGCCAGACGCTACTCAATCAGTACGTGGACATCACCATCAACGGCCAGTCTCCGTCGTCCATCCCCATCTCGTTCGACGGGTGGAACGGCTTCCCGTGGTCGGCCTCGAATCCGGGGACGTACACCTTCACGGCGACGTGGGCGCATCTAACCGCCAGCACGACCATCACCGTGGAGCAGGCACAACCACAGCCCGCGCCAGCACCTACGCCTACACCGACGCCTACGCCGAAACCAACCCCGTCGCCTCAACCCAAGCCCGCGCCTAACCCGACACCGCAGCCGTCGAACAAGGTCCTATATCAAGCCGTGGACTGCGCGACGAGGCTCACGGAGGCCACGGCCAAGTCCATCTACGACGCCGGGTACAAGGCCGTCATGCGGTATCTGGGGAATTGGGCGAAGTCTATCACTGCCGATGAAGTTGCGACTATCCGTGCGAGCGGCCTGAAACTCGGCCTCATCTGGGAGAGTGACCCGACCTATGTGGGCTACTTTACGACGTCGCAGGCGGCGAATGACGCCATTGCGGCGATGGCTTCTGCACAGGCCATCGGCGCACCCAAGGGCACGGCTATCGCCTTCACCGTGGATTATGACGCCGCCGTCGCAGACATGGACGCTATCATCGCGTACTTCGGCGTCCTCTTGAGCAAGGTCACGGACTACAAGGTCGGTGCCTATGGCGATGTCATCGTGATAGACGCACTCGCCAACACCTACGGAAACAAGCTCTGGTACTGGCAGACGAGCGCATGGTCATACGGCCAAACGAACGCGCACAACGATATGTACCAGCACACCTACGATGTCGTGGTCGGCGGCGTGCAGGTGGACGTGAGCGATGTGTACGCAGACCCCGGCTTCTGGGCACCGTCTGCGACACCTGCGCCTAGTCCGTCGCCATCGCCATCACCGAACAACGGAGGTGACACCGTGACGATTCTCCAACTCGGGAGCACGGGGCCTGCCGTGAAGCAGTTGCAAGAGGACCTGAACAAGATCCTGGGTCTCCATCTCGCCGTGGACGGTATCTTCGGCCCGGCCACGCAAGCGGCGGTCAAGTCGTTCCAGCTTCAACATGGCCTCACCGTGGACGGCATCTACGGTCCACAGACCGCGCAGGCCATGTACGAGGCGCTGTTGGCGCTCGCGAACAAAGGCAGCACCGTCACCGTGGACAAGGGCAAGGTGCAAGCGCTCATCAATGCGCTAGAGTCGGCACTGAACGCAGCGAAGGCGCTGCTGTAATTACGGTTGTCACTTTTCTCGATTTTTTACCTTACGGTTGTCATAAAAAGTGTAAACCGTAACACAACAATCGATGATTTGTGTAAACCGGCCCTGCGCAGACCAGCGTGGGGCTTCATCATTTTGGGGAGGGATTACGATGGCTGCACCCATCACCAGTGTCGAGGTCCAAATCCTCGAGGACGTGCTGAGCGCCTTCGGGCTCGCTGTCGGCGCCGCGCTGACGTATCTGACGACCAAAGTTGTGCCGAAGTACATCCATTCGCAGGCTGCACAGAACGCCATTGACGGGCTCGCGTCCATCGCCGAAAGTGTCGTGGCACAATTCAATCAGACCATCGTCGCTGATGCCAAAGCGAAAGGCGTGTGGAACGCCGCACTCGCCGCGAAAGTCAAACAGGACGCGGTCAAAGCTGTCCTGTCACAGGGCGCGAACCTGGTGAAACTGGCGCAGAAGGTTGTCGGGGATGTGCCGGAGCTCGTCTCGACGCTCATCGAGCAGGCGGTGGCGTCGAAGAAGGAATAATCTTGAAGTGACACATAGATGAACTACAAAACCGCGTGATGGGGCGGCAATTTGACCGCCCCAAAACTCGCTAAAACCTATAA